>CANQFY010000005.1 GCA_947600025.1 uncultured Oscillospiraceae bacterium | reverse complement strand
ATGAAGCTGGCCCGGCAGGGCCTGTGGGACGGGGTGGAATACGAGCTGGTTTCGGCGGACTATCTGGGCTTCCGGCCTTTGGCAATCCTGCCCTGAGTAAAAACCGAAAAATAACGGTAAATTTTTCGTAAAAAGGGTGGACAACCGGCGGTTTCTTTGGTAAAATACAACGGCTGTCAATTAAAATGTATAGATTGCAGGGCCGCCCCGCGGCCTTGCTTGGGAGGATGATTTACATGAACGTCAAAAGTGTAGAAAAAAAGGGCAACCAGGCGACAATTGTGGTGGAGATCGACCGGGAGCTGATGGAGTCCGGCGTCCAGAAGGCCTATCTCAAGGCCCGGAAGAATATCCTGGTGCCCGGTTTCCGGAAGGGCAAAGCGCCCCGGAAGATGATCGAGACCATGTACGGCAAACACGTCTTCTATGAAGATGGTCTGGAGGAGATCTTCCCCCAGGTCTATGAGGCCGCCGTTGCCGGCCAGGAGTGGAAGGCCGTGGGCCGGCCCACCGTCACCGATATCCAGATCTCCGATGAGGATCTGGTCACCGTTACCATTACCACCGAACTCTATCCTGAGGTCACCCTGGGCCAGTATAAGGGCCTGGAGGTCCCCAAGACCGAGCCCACCGTCACCGACGCCCAGGTTCAGGCCGAGCTGGATCGGATGGCCGTGAACGTGGCTTCCACCGAGACCGTGGAGCGGCCCGCCGAAATGGGCGACACCGTCACCATCGACTTTGTGGGCACCGAGAACGGGGTCCCCTTCGAGGGCGGCGAGGGCCATGACCATGCGCTGAAGCTGGGCTCCGGCTCCTTCGTCCCCGGATTTGAGGAGCAGGTGGTGGGGATGTCCGCCGGAGAGGAGAAGGACATCGACATCACCTTCCCCCAGGATTACCATGCCGATCTGGCGGGGAAGACCGTCCAGTTCCATGTGAAGGCCCAGAAGGTCACGGTGGAGAACATCCCCGAGCAGGACGACGAGTTTGCCAAGGATGTGTCCGAGTTTGACACCTTGGAGGAGCTGAAGAACGATATTCGGACCAAGGCTCTGGAGCAGGCCCAGAAGCAGTCCGACAGCGCCTTTGACCAGGCCTGTGTGGAAAAGGCCGCGGAAAACGCCACCGTGGAAATGCCCAAGGCCCTCATCGAGTCCGAGCTGGACAATCAGATGGAGCGGTTTGCCTATCAGCTGCAAATGAACGGCTACACCGTGGAGCAGTACGCCAAGATGATGGGCGGCGATATGAGTACCCTGCGGGGCGCCTTCCGCCCCGCCGCCGAGAAGCAGGCCAAGGTCAATGTGGTTTTGGCCCAGATCGCCAAGGCCGAGGGCATCGCCGTCACCGAGGAGGAAAAGCAGGCCGAGTATGAAAGCCTTGCCAAGCAGTATGAGTTGACCGAGGACCGGGTGAAGGAAATGGTGCCCGATTCCGAGATCACCGCCAGCCTGGAGACCCGGAAGGTGATCCGCCTGATCGCCGATTCCGCCGTTCCCACCGCTCCCGAGGCCCCCAAGGCAGAGGAGAACGAGGCCAAGGAGGAATAACCCGGGCGCTGGACGGTTAGAATGTTGCAAGCCTAGAAAGGAGCGTTCATTCATGAGTTTAGTACCCTATGTTGTGGAGCAGACCAGCCGGGGCGAGCGGAGCTACGATATTTTCTCCCGGCTGCTCAACGACCGGATCGTCTTTTTGTCCGAGGAGGTCAACGACACCACCGCCAGCCTGGTGGTAGCCCAGCTTCTGTACCTGGAAGCCCAGGACCCGGACAAGGATATTCAGTTCTATATCAACAGCCCCGGCGGCAGCGTCACTGCCGGTATGGCCATTTACGACACCATGCAGTACATCAAGTGCGATGTGGCGACGATCTGCGTGGGTCTGGGGGCCTCCATGGCGGCCTTCCTGCTGGCCGCCGGCGCCAAGGGCAAGCGGATGGCGCTGCCCAACTCCGAAATTATGATCCATCAGCCCTCCGCCGGTACCCAGGGGCAGATCACGGACATGGCCATCCACCTGAAGCGGCTGGAGACCATCAAAAAGCGGATGAACGCCATCCTGGCGGAGAAGACCGGCAAGAGCGTGGAGGAAGTCACCGCTGCCTGCGAGCGGGATAACTTTATGTCCGCCCAGGAGGCCCTGGATTTCGGGATCATCGACCGGATCATCGAGCGCCATTGATTTTAACAGGAAAGGCGGTGCGCTGGCATGGCGAGTAGAAAAAACGAGCAGCCGGTTCGCTGTTCCTTCTGCGGCAAGCGAGAACCCCAGACCCGGCTGATCGCCGGGCCGGGGGTGTATATCTGCAGCGACTGTGTCCAGACTTGCAGCGAGCTGCTGCGGGAGGAGATCCAAGTGGATCAACAGGGCAAGCTCCGGGCCCCGGAGCATTTGCCCACCCCTATGGAGATCAAAAACTACATGGACGGCTATATCATCGGCCAGGAGGATGCCAAAATCGCCCTGAGCGTGGCCGTCTATAACCACTATAAACGCATTTACCTCGCCGGGCCTTCGGATGTGGAGCTGCAAAAGAGCAACATTCTGCTCATCGGTCCCACGGGCTGCGGCAAGACCCTCTTTGCCCAGACCCTGGCAAAGGTACTCAGCGTGCCCTTTGCCATCGCGGACGCCACCACCCTCACCGAGGCCGGGTATGTGGGCGACGATGTGGAAAATATCTTACTGCGGCTGCTCCAGGCGGCGGATTTCGATGTGGATCTGGCGGAGCGGGGGATCATTTACATCGACGAGATGGATAAAATCGCTCGGAAGAGCGAAAATACTTCTATCACCCGGGATGTGTCCGGCGAGGGCGTGCAGCAGGCGCTACTAAAGATCCTGGAGGGGACCATCGCCGGCGTGCCGCCCCAGGGCGGGCGGAAGCACCCTCAGCAGGAGACCATTCAGATCGACACCAGCAACATCCTGTTTATCTGCGGTGGCGCCTTTGATGGGCTGGACAAGATCATCGAGGCCCGCACCGACCGCTCCGCCATTGGCTTTGACGCTCCGGTGGAGAGCCGGAAAAAACGGGACGTGGGGAAAATTTTGTCCAAGGTGGAGCCCCACGATCTGCTGAAATTCGGCATCATCCCGGAACTGGTGGGCCGGATGCCGGTAATCACCTGCTTGCAGGATCTGAAAAAGGAAGACCTGATCCGCATTTTGGTGGAGCCCAAGAACGCCTTGGTGCGCCAGTATCAGCGGCTGCTGCAAATGGACAATGTGGAGATGGAGATCCAGCAGGAGGCGCTGGAAGCGGTGGCCCAGAAGGCCATCGACCGGCAGATCGGCGCACGGGGCCTGCGGGCGGTGATGGAAAAGATCATGACGGGGATCATGTATCTGATCCCTTCGGATCTGACCATCCGCAAGGTCATCATCACCCCCGAGTGCATCCAGGGGGGAGATCCCCTGATCCTGCGGGACCCGGCCAAGCCGCGGCCCGCCTTACCACGATAGAAACCTTACAGGAGGGGGTGGGGTACCGCCCCCTTCCTTGGCAGGAAGGAGAAAACAATGAGCGAAACCTATACCGCCCTGCCGGTACTTGCCCTGCGGGGCATGGTCGTGTTTCCGGAGCAGACCGTTCATTTCGACGTGGGACGGCTCAAATCCGCTCTGGCCTTGGAGGAGGCCATGAAACACGAGCAGCTGCTGTTCCTGGCTTCTCAGAAGGATTTGTCCGAGGATGACCCGGACCTGGCCGGCCTCTATTCGGTGGGCACTGTGGGAAAGATCAAGCAGATCCTCAAGTCCCAGGGAGAAAATATCCGGGTGCTGGTCACGGGCCTTTACCGGGCCAGGGCCGCGGAGCTGATCCGCAGAGAGCCCTTCCTCAGCGCCCAGGTGGAGCGGCTGGAGGACCTCCCTGTGCCGGAGACCCTGCGCTCCCATGCCCTCCGGCGGGAGGCCAATTCCCTCTACGGAAACTACCTGGAGCTGGTGGAGCGCCAGGCCCAGACCATCCAGCTGCGGATGCTGGCCTCCAAGGACAGCGGCTTTATCGCCGACTGTATCGCCCAGAATTCCGGAATCGAATATACTGACAAGGTGAAGCTGCTGTGCCAGCTCAACCCGGTGAAGCGGCTGGAAACCGCGGTGGTCCTGCTGCGCCAGGAGGTACAGATGCTCCGTTTGGAGGGCGACATCCAGGAGAAGACCCGGGCCCAGATCGACCGGGATCAGAAGGACTATTATCTGCGGGAGCAGCTGAAGATCATCCGGGAGGAGCTGGGGGAGGACGATGAGCCGGCGGAATTCGCTGTCTACGCCGAGACCATTCGCCGGTTGGAAATGGATGAGGAGTCCAAGGAAAAGCTCCTCAAGGATCTGGAGCGGCTGGAAAAGCAGCCCTTCGGTTCCTCCGAGGCGGCGGTCCTCCGGGGGTATCTGGACACGGTGCTGGAGCTGCCCTGGAATCACCGCACCAAGGAGCGGATCGATATGGAGGCCGCCCGGAAGGTGCTGGAACGGGATCACTACGGCCTGGAAAAGGTGAAGGAGCGGATCTTGGAGACCCTGGCGGTGCGGAAAATGGCCCCGGAGCTGCCGCCCCAGATTTTGTGCCTGGTGGGCCCGCCGGGGGTGGGCAAGACCTCCATCGCCTATTCCATTGCCAAGAGCCTGAACCGGAAAATGGCCCGGATCTCCCTGGGAGGCATCCATGACGAGGCCGACATCCGGGGACACCGGAAGACCTATATCGGTGCCATGCCCGGCCGGATCTTGACCGCCATGATCCAGGCAGGCAGCAAAAATCCGCTGCTGCTGCTGGACGAGGTGGACAAAATGGGCATGGACTACCGAGGCGACCCCAGCGCCGCTCTGCTGGAGGTCCTGGACGCCGAGCAGAACAAGACCTACCGGGATCACTATTTGGAGATTCCCTTCGATTTGAGCGAGGTCCTGTTTATCACCACCGCCAATACCACCGATACCATCCCCCGGCCCCTGCTGGACCGGATGGAGGTCATCGAGCTGAGCTCCTACACCGACGAGGAGAAGGTGATGATCGCCAAGGACCACCTGCTTCCCAAGCAGATGGCAAAGCACGGCCTGAAAAAGAGTCAGCTCCGGGTGACGGAGGACGCGCTGCGGGAGATCATCCACTGCTACACCCGGGAGTCCGGCGTGCGGAACCTGGAACGGGAGCTGGCACAGATCTGCCGGAAAACCGACAAGAAGCTGCTGGAACAGGAGACACCCAAGAAAATCACCGTCACCGGCTCCAATGTGGAGGAGTTTCTGGGGATTCGGAAATTCCTGCCCGACCGGCTCCCCGGCACCGACCAGGTGGGCCTGGTGACGGGCCTGGCCTGGACCAGCGTGGGCGGCGAGGTCTTGGAGGTGGAGGTCAACGTCATGGAGGGCTCCGGACGGTTGGAGCTTACCGGCAATTTGGGGGACGTGATGAAGGAATCCGTCCACGCCGCCATGAGCTATATTCGCGCCAACGCCAAGACCCTGGGCGTGGAGACGGACTTTTACAAGACCAAGGACATCCACGTTCACTTCCCCGAGGGCGCCGTGCCCAAGGATGGGCCCTCCGCCGGCGTGACGGTCTGCACCGCCATTGTCTCCGCCCTCACGGGCTCCACAGTGCGCCGGGATCTGGCCATGACCGGGGAGATCTCCATCCGCGGCCGGGTGCTGCCCATCGGCGGACTGAAGGAGAAGACCATGGCGGCCCTGCGCCACGGCATCCGCACGGTGGTTATCCCCAAGGACAACGAGCGGGATCTGGAGGAGATCGACCAGACCGTCCGCAAGTCCCTGAATTTCATTACCGCCCAGACCGTGGACACGGTGCTGGACGCCGCCCTGAACCGGAAACGGGAGATGCTCACCCCGCTGCTGACGGACATTCCCCCCGAGGTGAAGAACAAGTCCCGGAAACCGGAGATCCGGCAGTGAGGCGGCCATGAACCTGAGCAATGTGGTATTTCTCCGCTCCGCCGCCTCCCCGGAGGGCTTTCCCGCCCGGCGTCTGCCGGAGATCGCCTTTGCCGGGAAGTCCAACGTGGGCAAATCCTCTGTGATCAACCGGCTTCTGGGCCGAAAGAACTTCGCCCGGGTGGGGCAGACCCCCGGGAAGACCGCCCAGGTCAACTTCTTTCTTCTGGACGATCGGTGCTATTTGGTGGACCTTCCCGGGTACGGCTACGCCAAGGTCTCCCAGGCGGAAAAGGACCGCTGGGGAAAGCTGATGGAAAGCTACTTCGCCGCCGGACGGATCACCCTGGGGGTGCTGATCGTGGACGCCCGGCACCCGCCCACCAACAACGACATTACCATGGCCCGGTGGTTTCTGGACGCCGGATGCCCCTTCCTGGTGCTGGCCAACAAGCTGGACAAGGTGAAAAAATCGGAGCTGGCGGAAAATCTGACGATCATCCGCCGAGATCTGGAGCTGCCGGAGGAAACGCCGCTGATTCCCTTCTCCGCCGAGAAGGGGGATGGCCGGGAGGATCTGACGCGGGCGATTTCGCGGACGGTAAAGTAAAAAACGGCCGCCCCGGGAAAACCGGGGCGGCTTCCGCTATGGTATGGGCCCTCCGGCGCCGCCGGAGGGCCCATATTGACAAGAGAAGGACGGGATGGCCTTGCCATTCCGTCCTTCATTTCAGTATTTTTTTGGGAAAAAACGCTGCGGTGGCGGCATTTTACCAGGTTTACACCGCCGCCTTGGCCTCCTTCAGCGCCCGGGCCAGCTGATCCGGGCAGGAGGTGGCCTTCATCCCGCAGTGGATGCCCTCCAGGCGGGAAATGACCTCCTCGACTTCCATCCCCTCTACCAGCTTGCCGATGCCCTGGAGATTGCCGTTACAGCCGCCCAAAAACTGGACGTCATGCACTTTCCCGTCCTCCACCCGGAACGCGATCCGCTGGGAGCAGGTGCCTGCGGTTTTGTACTCGTATTGCATTTCTATATCCTCCTATAAGGTTAATTCCAATAGGGCCGAACCAGCAGCACCCAGTATGTGTAATCGCCGATCTGGTAGCCGGCAATATAGCAGCTTTCTCCCTCCGCCTGCATAATGATGTCGTGATGCGTGGGAGAGTTCCACCAACTGGAAAAAGCGG
This sequence comes from uncultured Oscillospiraceae bacterium, assembly GCA_947600025.1. Lineage (GTDB taxonomy): Bacteria > Bacillota > Clostridia > Oscillospirales > Oscillospiraceae > Faecousia. Next base: position 40,646 of record CANQFY010000005.1, on the reverse strand, counting down.
AATCCAGAGCGCCCAGATAGCCGGTGCCGTAATAGATACACTCGTAGTATTGGTTCGTCACCCGGCCGCCGCCGGGACGGTCATGGCTGAAAAGCTGCGCCAGCTCCATCGCCCGGGTCTGGGCAATGGACGCCAGGGAGCTGTCCCAGGCATAGGCGGAAAGCCCCGCGGCCTGGCGGGCGGAATTGATGCTGCCGAGCATTCCATAGCCGTCCAGAAAACTGCCGCCGCCGGGATTTGGCGCGGGATCTGTGGGGGGCTCAGTAGGCGGGTCCGTGGCGGCCGTAGGAGGCTCCGTTGCGGCCGTAGGAGGTTCTGTGGCGGCGGTCGTAGGAGGCTCCGTTGCCGGGGGTTCGGTGAGCGGCGCGGTAGTCTCTGTGGACGGAGCGGGGGGATCCGTTTCCGTGGGAGGCGGTGATGTCTGGCTGGCCTCGTATTCCGCGATGCGGGGCAGGACATAGGCCTTGAGGATCTGATAGTCTTCAAGGGTCATTTCCAGCATGGCAGCGTTGGTTTCGTCGGCGCTGTCCTTGGAATATTGGCATTTCTCCTCCCAATAGCCGCGCCACTGGGATCTGTCCAGGGCGTTGAACCGGTCGATCAAATCCTTTAGCTTGACGGCACTGCGCACCGCAGGATCCGGCGGCGTGGCCGCGGGAAGTGTGGTGGAGGGAGGAACAGTCGGCGGAACCGCGGTGGGGGAAACGGTGGCCTGCCGGGTGACCTCCGGCGGGGCAGACCCGGCGGGTTGGGACGTTTCTCCGGAGGCGGGGACCGACGGAAAAAGCCCCTGACAGCCGGAAAGCAGAAGGGCGGCGATCAGCGTGCCGATCAGTAATTTTTTCATCCTGTATACCTCAATCGCCGGTGAGCGGAACAAAAACGGCTCCTACCAGCTCCCCCAGCGATCTAGGAGAGAGCAGCATTTGCTTTCCTCGGGCTCCGGCGGAAACGGCGATCTCCGAAAAGTCGAGACAACGCGCGTCCAGGAAGGTGGGATAGCGCTTTTTCATCCCCACCGGGCTGCACCCGCCCCGGATATATCCGGTGAGGGAGAGCAGCTCCTTTACGGGAACCAGCTCCATATTTTTATCCCCGGCGGCCTTGGCGGCCATTTTAAGATCCAGCTCCCGACACACGGGGACGCAAAAGACGTTGATTCCGGTTCGTTCTCCCCGGGCTACCAGCGTCTTGAAGACCTGATCGGCGGGAAGCCCCATAGCCTGGGCGGCATGGACGCCGCTCAGATCCTTATCGTCGTAGTCATAGGTCAGTTCCCGGCAGGGGATCTTCGCCGCCTCTACCAGACGCAGGGCGTTGGTTTTTCCAGACATTTCCATCACCGGCTCCTATTATACTTCAAAAGTCTCCCGCTTGCAACCGCGAATTTCTTGAAAAAAACGGGTTATCCTAATAAAAAACCAGGAGGTACTTGCTATGCAGGAGTCAAAAGAGCCGGATCAGAAAAAAGAGGAGCGGGAGCAGGTTATTGAACTGGGCTCTGACCTGACCCGGAGCCGAAATGGCAATATTTACACCCTGACCATCATCGGCCAGGTGGAGGGGCATCAGATTGCCCCGGACAACGCGAAAACCACAAAATATGAGCATGTTCTGCCGTTGCTTGCGGGGATCGAGGAGAGCGACGAGATCGACGGGCTGCTGCTCCTGCTCAACACCGTGGGGGGCGACATCGAAGCGGGCCTGGCCATCGCGGAGATGATCGCGGGAATGAAGAAGCCCTCGGTGTCATTAGTGCTGGGAGGCGGCCACTCCATCGGCATCCCCCTGGCGGTGTGCGCCAAGAAATCCTTCATTACCCCCACCGCCAGCATGACCATCCACCCGGTACGGATGACGGGATTGGTGGTGGGGGCGCCCCAGACTTTTCGCTACTTTCAGCGGATCCAGGAGCAGATCGCGGAATTTGTGACAGCGAACTCCAAGATCTCAAAGGAAGACTTCGAGGGCTATATGATGGCGACGGGAGAAATGGCCACGGATGTGGGGACCATTCTCTATGGTCGGGAAGCGGTCCAGTCCGGCCTCATCGACCACCTGGGCGGCCTCAACGACGCCCTGACCGCTCTGCACAAAATGATCAGCAGACAGCAGGACGGATCCGGGCAGGCGAAAAGGCCCAGAAAAACCAAGAAGGACGCAGGCTGAATCAAACGCGGGCGCGGCTCATGCCGCGCCCGCTGCTTTTGAAAAAGGGAGTTTCCCAGTTTGATCGATCGCTTTAGGGGGTTAGGCTGCTTCTTTGCTTGCTTTTTTCTCTGATTTGTGTTATGATAGAAAGACGACTGAAAAGGGGGGATGGGCGTGACGCTGGGCTATTGGCAGAGCTTGCTGCTGGGACTGGTTTCCGGGCTGACGGAGCTGCTGCCTGTTTCCGCTCCCGCCCACCGGGCCCTCCTGCTGCGGATGCTGGGACAGGACAGCGCCGGAAGCGTGATGATCCTGTTTCTCCACGCCGGTGCGCTGCTGGCATTGTATCAGAATCTGCGGGGCCAGATACGCTATCTGAACCGCCAGCGGCGGTTGGCGGCCCTGCCCAAGCGCCGCCGGAGGCGTGAGCCCGACCGTCAAAGCGTGCTGGAGCTGCGGCTGCTCCGTTCCGCCTGCCTGCCCATGCTGGCGCTGATCCTGCTGTTCGGCCTGGTGCGTGGCTGGTTTGAGAGTTTCCCGGTTATCTCTGTCATTCTGATCCTCAATGGGATTCTACTGTATCTACCCTCCCGGCTCCCCACCGGGAACAAAAACGCCCACTGGATGACCCGGCTGGACGCATTGCTCATGGGCCTGGCGGCGGGCCTGGGCGGACTTCCCGGATTTTCTACCCTGGGCGCCGCGGCCTCGGTGGCCCAGATCCGGGGGGCCGACCGGCAAAAATCCCTGAACTGGGCCCTGCTCATGACCCTTCCCGCCCTGCTGGCTTGGATGCTGCTGGACGGGTACGGTATTGTCACCGCCGCCGCGGGCGGGGGGCTGGGGATCGAGCCGCTTTTTTTACTGCGCTGTGTCCTGGCGATGGCGGCGGCCTGGGCCGGGGCCTATGGGGCGATCCTGCTCCTGCGGTTCCTGTCGTTCAATCTGGGGTTTTCCGGCTTTGCCTACTATTCCTGGGGCGCTGCCCTGTTTACATTCATTCTGTACCTGACCACCTAAGGAGGAACCATGGCAGAACAAAAACGGAAAAATCAAGCGTCCAAGGCGGCTTCCGCTGCCAAGGGCAAAAAAACCGGATCTAAGTCCGGAAAAAAAGGGAAAAAGGCCGAATCCCTGTTTTCTCCCCGCTTTATCGGCGCGGCGGTCAGCGTGGCGGTGTTTATTCTGCTGCTGGTGCTGTTTTTGCAGCCCCAGGGGGCGCTGACTTCCCTGATCTCCAATGTACTCCAGGGGCTGGTGGGCAGAGTTGGATTTCTGGTGGCTGTTCCTGCCGCGCTGTATCTGTTCTTTATCCTGGCGTTCAGCGGGAAACGGCCGGTGAAGATGCGAGTGTTCTGCGTCATCGCCTTTGCTTTTCTCTGTGGGGCAGTGGGTCAGTTGGCCATGAATCCGGACCCCAAGAGCTTGGGCACCGGCATTGGCGCAATTGGGGCGCTGTACCAGGGCGGGGCTATGGGCAATACCGGCGGCGTCCTCTGCGGCGGGCTGGCCCTGGGACTGCAATGGCTCTGCGGGACGGTGCTTGCCTACATGATCCTGATCCTGCTGGCGGTGCTGACCCTGCTTGGTGCCATGCAGATCACCATCCCCAGTATTGTCCGCGCCATTCGGAACCGCCCCCGGGCGGAATGGGAGGACCAGGAGGAGGATGAGGAGGAGCTGATCGAACCGGCGGCTGTGGTGGTCAATCACATTGCCGCCAAGCGGATCGAGTATGCCCAGCAGCGCCGGGCTCAGCAGGCCCAACAGGCACAGCAGCCTGCCCCGCCGGCACCACCCAAGAAGGAGCCGCCCAAAGCCAAACCGGCGGAGCGCCGTCCCCTGGATGCCAAGGCCAGCGAAATGCTTCGTCAGATCGACGCCGATGTGGAATCCCCGGTGGCGGCAGCCGCCGTTCGGGTGACCGCTTCCCAGGAGGATGAAAACGAGCTGCTTTCCCCGCCGGTGACGGAGGAGAAGCCCGTCCCGGAACCGGTTTTAGAGCGGCTGGAGACAAAGGAGGAGTCCGAGCCGGATTATCCGGAGGAAATGCCGCCCTTTGATATCGACGCGCCTATTCCTCCCGCTCCGGTGTTGGAAAAGTCCCCGGTCAAGGAAACGCCCGCTCCCGCCGCGCCCAAGCAGGTCAAGGTGACCGTGAAGGACACCAAGGCCGCCGCCGCGCAGGTTTCCCAGGAGATTGCCCAGCAGGCGGAGGAGCAGAAACCGGAATACAAGTTTCCGCCCATCGAGCTACTGAAAGCCCCCGCCGAGGGGGCGGCGGACGGTACCGCGGAGATGCGGGAAAACTCTCGCCGTCTGAACGAGACCCTGGCCAGCTTCAAGATCGAGGCCCACATCATCAACGTCACCCGAGGCCCCAGCGTCACCCGCTATGAGGTGGAGCTGGAAAAGGGCGTCCGCCTGAACAAGCTGACCTCCGCCGCTGACGACATTGCACTGAATCTGGGGGCCTCCGGCGTGCGGATTGCCGCTGTGCCGGGGAAGATCTCCGTCGTCGGCATCGAGGTGCCCAATCAGACGGTGACCACCGTGACCCTCCGGGAAGTCATTGCCTCCCAGGAATTTGCCCGGGCCAAGTCCAAGGCCACCTTTGCCGTGGGCAAGGACATCGGCGGCAGCTGCATCGTGGGCAATATCGCCCGGCTTCCCCATATGCTCATCGCCGGTACCACCGGCTCCGGCAAGTCCGTGTGCATGAATTCCATCATCATCTCCCTGCTCTATAAGGCCAGCCCCGAGGACGTGCGGCTGATCATGGTGGACCCGAAAATGGTGGAGTTGGGGATCTACAACGGGATCCCCCATCTGCTGATCCCCGTGGTCACCGATCCCAAGAAGGCCGCCGGGTCGCTCCAGTGGGCGGTGACGGAGATGATGCGCCGCTACCGGGCCATGTCCGACGCCGGCGTTCGGGATCTGGACTCCTACAACAGCATCATCGAGAGCCAGGAGATGGAGGGGGAAAAGCTGCCCAAGGTGGTGGTGATCATCGACGAGCTGGCGGATCTGATGCTGGTGGCCGCCAAGGAAGTGGAGGAATCCATCTGCCGCATCGCCCAGATGGGCCGGGCGGCGGGGATCCATCTGATCATCGCCACCCAGCGACCCTCCGCCGACGTGATCACCGGTCTGATGAAGGCCAACATTCCCTCCCGGATCGCTTTCGCCGTGGCCTCCGCTATGGAGTCCCGGATCATCCTGGACACCCAGGGGGCGGAGAAGCTGGTGGGCAAGGGCGATATGCTCTTCGCCCCTATCGGCAACGGCAAGCCCCGCCGGGTCCAGGGCTGCTTCGTCAGTGACCAGGAGGTGGAGACGGTGGCGGAGTTCGTCAAGACCAATTACGTCACGGACTACAACCAGGATGTCATGGACGAGATTGAGAAGAAGGCCGCCCAGACCGGCGGCAAGAACGCCGCCCAGGAGCCCGAGCCCACGGAAGAGGAGCTTTCCGGAGACGAGATGCTGCCGGCGGCGGTGGATGTGATCTTGGAGACAGGCCAGGCCTCGGTCTCCATGCTCCAGCGGCGGCTGAAGCTGGGCTACGCCCGGGCCGCCCGGATCGTGGACGAGATGGAGGAGAAGGGAATCGTGGGTCCCTTCCAGGGCAGCAAACCCCGGACTATCCTGGTCACCAAGGAACAGTGGGCAGCCATGCGGGGCGGAAGAGCGGACGCCCTGCCGCCCGAGGAGGATTTTCCCGAAGAAGAATAAAGGTCGCGGCAGGAGAGATCCTGCCGCGGTTAAATTTTATTTATTTTTAATTTGGTATTGACTTTAATAAAATTAAATGATATACTTAATTTAATTAAAGGAGGCGATCAAATGGCGATCTCAGTGATCCCCGATTGGATGTCCGAGCTGGAGGAGGAGGACCTGTCGTTTATCAAGTGGTTCCTACTGTCCTCCGGGTCGCTGAAGGAGATGGCGTCCCAGTATGGCGTCAGCTATCCCACGGTGCGGCTGCGCTTAGACCGGCTGATCCAGAAAATCCAAATGGGGGAGGAGAATAACCGGGACCACTTTGTCAGCCTGATCAAGCGGCTGGCCCTGGAGGAGCGGCTGGATTTTGACACGGCAAAGCTCTTAATCGTCGCCTACAAAAATTCCAAGAAGGAGGGCTCTTGATGCTGTTTTTCACTACCGCTAATGTCGATCCCATGTATGCCGCGCTTCTGGCTGAGAACGCCGCAAGGCAGCCCCTGATTTTGGGCGTCTATGGCCTGACCATGCTGGTACAGTTCCTGCTGTCCACCCGGAAAAACCGCTGCTTGGGTTGGATCCTTCCGGCGCTGAGCGTGGCGCTGTCCTTCCTCAATGGCTGGCCCTCCGCGCTCATCCCGGGCAGCGCCGGCTTTTTTGGACAGCTGCTGCAAAATCTGCTGCTGTACAATGTCCCGACGGTCCCCCTGGTGGTACTCTACTTTGCCTGCCGCTGGCTGATCCGGAAGAAAAACACCGTCGAAAAAATGAACATTCAGGACCTGTAAGGAGGGCCGCGAAATGCTAAAGATTTTACGCTTCATTGAATTGGCGCCGCTGGCGCTGATCATTCCCCAGTTTATTTGGTCGGGGAAGGAGGAGTGGTGGAAGGGCCTGATCCTGCCGGGAATCACCTTTTTCCTCTCCTGCCAGATCGTGTATTTTACGCCGCTGCGTGTCCTTTTTCAGGAGTGGGCCCAGGCCAACATCCCCACCGCCCTCTATCTGGCCGTCTATCTCCTCCGCCGGATCCCCATGTGGTACAAAACCCGCTCCCAAAAGAAGAATCCTAAGGATCTAAACGACTTGGGGTGACCCTTCTGGGGCAGAAATGCTCCTGCCTACATCTGTATTTTAGTGCAGCACACCGCTGAAAGTGCTCCCCTGACCCCTGCGGGGGGCGGCGGGCCGCCGCGGGCAAGACGTGCGCCGGCCTGGTGGTAATCGATATATCTGTTGGGCTCGCTCGGTATCGTTTCTGCGGTGCAGAGCGCACCAAAATAAGAAGGTTGGCAGTTGAGTTCTCGCACCCATCAATAATCTTCCGCCCTTCGGAATGGAGGGCGGTATTTTTATGGGCGCGGCGCCAGAAGCCGGCGGCCGGATTCATACCTGGGGACATGCCCGCATACGTTTTTTCCGGGAGTGATGCAAATGCGGTGCGCTTGGCAAGCCTACTTAAATTTACTGCCGCCCAGTCTGCGGCAGAAGGTGGACGATCTGGGACGGGAGGAGCTTCAGGAGCTGCGTCTGCGGCTGGGGCGTCCGCCAGAGCTGATTTTGCGGCGGGATTCCCGGTTTTTGCCGGAGACGGTCCGGCAGGAGGATCTGCGCTATGTGGTCAACGCTGCCAGCAGGTTTTCTCCCTGGTCCTCCGCCTCCGCCGCCCAGGGCTATCTCACCGCCCCCGGCGGCCACCGGGTGGGACTCTGTGGGGAAATGACTGTCCAGGCGGACGGAAGCGTGACGGGGGTGCGAGAGGTCAGCAGTCTGTGCCTGCGGGTGGCCAGGGACTTTCCCGGCATTGCCCAGGGGGCGGGGACAAGCGGCTCCGTGCTGATCCTGGGAAGGCCCGGAAGCGGGAAGACGACCCTTTTGCGGGACCTCATTCGCCAGCGCTCCCAGCAGGGGGGAAGCGTGACGGTGGTAGACCAGCGGGGAGAGCTGTTTCCTCGAGCGGATGGGAGCGACTGCTTCCCGCCCGGCCCCCGTACCGATGTGCTTACCGGCTGTGGAAAGGCCCACGGCCTGGAAATGGCGATCCGCACCATGGGACCAAGCTGTGTAGCCTTAGACGAGATCACAGGAGAGGGGGATTGCCAGGCACTGCTCCGGGCTGGATGGTGCGGCGTGGATCTGCTGGCCACTGCCCATGCCAAAAGCCGGGAGGATTTGCTGCGAAGGACCGTCTACCGGCCCCTGGCGGAGAGCCGGATCTTTGAGAAGGTTTTGATTTTACAGCCGGACAAGTCCTGGCGGATGGAAAGGATGGAATGATGAACGGAAAGCTGTTGGGAGCGATGCTGATCGTCCTGGCCTGCGGCGGGTTTGGCTTTTCCCTGGCCGCCGCCCACCGAAGGGAGGAAAGCGCTTTGGCCCAGCTGATCCGGGGGCTGGATTACATGGCCTGCGAACTGCAGTACCGGCTGACGCCCCTGCCGGAGCTGTGCCGTCAGACATCCGAAGAGTTGACCGGCCCGGTGGGACAAGTCTTCGCCACCCTGGCAGAGCAGCTTCAGAGCCAGTCTCAGCCGGAGGCGGGGAAGTGCATGGAGGAGGCCGTGGCGGCCCTGCCGGAGCTGCCGAACCAGGCAAAACGAATTTTGGGGGAGCTGGGCCAGACGCTGGGCCGCTTCGATTTGCCCGGGCAGCTTCAGGGGCTGGACGGGGCCCGGCAGAGCTGCCGGGGATGCCTGGAAGCCCTGTCCCACAATCGGGAGAGCCGTCTGCGCAGCTATCAGACTCTGGGGCTGTGCGCTGGGGCGGCCCTGGCCATTTTGCTTCTTTAGCCTATGGAAATCGATCTGATTTTCAAAATCGCCGCCATCGGAATCATTGTGTCCGTCCTCAATCAGGTACTCTCCCGTTCCGGGCGGGAGGAACAGGCCACCATGACCACCCTGGCGGGGCTGGTGGTGGTGCTGATGATGCTGACCCAGAAAATCGCCGAGCTGTTTGAACTGGTAAAGGAGCTGTTCCAATTTTGACGGAGCTGTTTTGGAAGGGGGCGGCGGGGACTCTGATCGCGGCGGTGCTGGGTCTGGCCCTGGCGAAGCAGGGAAAGGACGTAGCGCTGCTGCTGTCCGTCCTGGCGGGGTGCATGGTGCTGACCGCCGCCATGACGTATCTGGCCCCGGTGATGGTTTTTTTTCGGCGGTTACAGCAGGCGGCACAGCTGGACGAAGCCCTGCTGGGGGTGCTGCTCAAGGCTGTGGGCATCAGTTTGGTGGCCCAGATCGCGGGACTGATCTGCGGCGACGCCGGCAACGCCGCCCTGGGGAAGGCCCTGCAAATTCTGGCGGCGGCGGCGGTGCTGTGGATCTCCCTGCCGCTTTTGGAGGAGCTGCTGGGACTGATCGAAAAGATTTTGGGGGAAGTATGAGAAAGCTGCTGATCCTGCTTTTGATCCTGCCGCTGATGGTGGCCCCGGTCAGAGCCCTGGACTACACCGCCCCCACGCCGCCGCCGGATGCCCAGGCGCTGATGCCCCAGGCCCAGGAGCGTTTCGGGGAAGGGCTTTTGGAGGTTCTAAAGGCGGTACTGCCGGAGATCCAGCCGGCGGTGGCGGAGGCGGCGGGGATTTGCCTGGCCCTGATGGCGGCGGCGCTGATCACCTCCCTGGCAGGCGCCATCCCGGGGTGTCCCAAGCAGACGGTGGGGCTGGCTGGGGCCCTGGCGGTGGGAACGCTGCTGCTGCGGCCCTCCGGAGCCCTGATCCGGCTGGGAAGCCAGACGGTAACGGAGATGAGCGAATACGGAAAGCTGCTGCTTCCGGTGATGACCGCCGCCCTGGCGGCTCAAGGGGGCGGGACCGCCTCGGCGGCGCTGTACACCGGCACGGCGGTGTTTGACGCCGTGCTGGGCACCCTGATCTCCAAGGTGACGGTGCCCATGCTGTATCTGTTCCTTTGCCTGGGGGTGGCCAACAGCGCGGTGGGGGAGGATATGCTGAAAAAGCTCCGGGATTTCCTGAAATGGCTGATGACCTGGAGTCTGAAGCTGGTACTTTATGTGTTTACCGGATACATGGGCATTACCAAGGTGGTCAGCGGCACCGCCGACGCCGCCGCGGTGAAGGCGGCGAAGCTCACCATCTCCGGCATGGTGCCGGTGGTGGGAGGCCTGCTTTCGGACGCCTCGGAGACCATCCTGGTCAGCGCGGGAGTAATGCGCAGCGCCGCCGGGGTCTACGGGCTGCTGGCGATCCTGGCCATCTGCCTGGGCCCCTTCCTTCGGATCGGCGTGCAGTATTTGATGCTGAAGCTGACGGCGGCGGCCTGCGCCGTTTTCGGCACCAAGGAGACCGCCGGGCTGATCCAGGATTTTTCCGCGGGCATGGGGATGCTCCTGGCCATGACCGGGACCATGTGCCTGCTGCTGCTCATCAGCACGGTCTGCTTTTTGAAAGGAGTGGAATAGTGGACGCACTGGGACCCTATCTGCTGCGGGTCACCGCCGCTGCGATCCTCTGCGCCATTCTCAAGAGCCTGCTGGGAAAGGAGGGCACCCCCGCCGCCGTGGGAAAGCTGCTGTGCGGCGTGTTTCTGGCGGTGACGGTGCTTCATCCCCTGACGGCCTTGCGAATGGGAAGCCTTCAGGTTTTCTCCCAGGATATTGCCTGGGAGGCCTCCCAAGCGGCGGCCCAGGGTGAATCCGACGCTGCCCAGGCTCTCCGGGCCGGAATAAAGCAGCGGGTGGAAGCATATATCTTGGACAAAGCCGCTTCCCTGGGGGCGGAGCTGACTGTGGAGGTGACGCTGACAAAGGATGCTCCGCCGGCGATTGCCCAGGTGCGCTTGGCCGGAAGGATCTCCCCCTATGCAAAAGCGCAGCTTGCCGACATTCTCACCAGGGAGCTGGGGATTCCAAAGGAGGCGCAGCAGTGGAACTGAAAAAGATCCTTGCTTTTCTGGGAAAGTACAAATTCGCGATCCTGATCCTGGCGCTGGGCCTGTTGCTCATGGCGATACCTGGCAGGACGGAGTCCGCAGCCACGGTCCAGGAGACCCAACCGGAACCGGAATGGGACGTTGCCCAGGAGCTTTCCCGGATCCTAAGCCAGATCCAGGGCGCGGGAAAGGTGGAGGTGCTGCTGACCTTGGAGGCGGGGGAGGAGACGCTGTACCAGTATGACGAAAACCTCTCCGACTCCGCCCAAAACCGGGACACGGTCACGGTGACGGACGGCCAGCGGGGCCAGACCGGTCTGGTGCGGCAGGTGCTGCCCGCTACCTACCGGGGGGCTGTGGTGGTCTGCCAGGGAGCCGACGACCCCAGGATCCGGCTCGCCATCGTGGAGGCGGTGTCTATGGCCACAGGCCTGGGGACGGATCGGATCTCCGTACTGAAAATGAAATGATTGGAGGCATTTGTATGAAAACTTGGAAGAAGAATTTCATCGCGGCGGCGGTGCTGGTGACGGTGTGCGCCGGGATCTACCTCAACTGGCGTTACAGCAGCGAGGAAGCAGCCGTGAACCTGGAGGACACCCTGGACGCGGCGAAGCTCCTATCCTCGGACACCTTGGTGATGAGCGGTGAGACGGAGAATCAGACCACGACCCAGGCCGAATATTTTGCCGCTGTGCGGTTGTCCCGGCAGCAGGCCAGGGACAGCGCTGTAAGCCTTTTGCAGGAAGCCATGGCATACAGCGAGGGCGGCAAGGATTCCCAGGTGGGCACCCAGCTGGAGGACATCGTCCAGACAGCCTTGGATGAGGCCCAGATCGAAAGCCTGGTCATTGCCAAGGGCTATGCCGACTGCGTGGCCTACATCAGCGAAGGCGGCATTTCCGTGGCGGTGGCCGCTCCGGAGGGAGGCTTGCAGCAGACAGACGTGGCGGTGATTACCGACATTGTGCTCAACCAGTCCGATTTCACAATCAGCGACATCCATGTGGTGGAAGTTCCCTGAGTTTTTCCCCCGGCCAGACCTGGACGGGGGAAATGCCTTTATTTGGAAAAATTTCGTTGCATTTCGACAAGAACCATGATAAAATAACATCCGTATGGAAACCCTGAAAAAAGGGGGGCTGCCGTCTTGGAAACGGAAACAGCTGTTAAAAAAGAAAAACAAATCATGACTCTCGCTATGGCGGAGAAGCTGGCGCGGCTGAAGGCGTTTTTCATCGGCCTGGGATGGAAACGGATCCTTTGCGCCGCCCTGGCGGTACTCCTGGCGGCCGGATGGGTCTGGTATGCCTGCTATGACTACACCCAGGCCAAATTTCAGGATGTGACCATTGAGCTGGGGCAGACGGAGCTGCCGGCCGGCGCTTTTCTCACCAAATACGGCGGGGCGGGTCAGGCTGAGTTTGTAACGAATCTCAGTCAGATTGATCTGTCCCAGGTGGGCCGGCAGAGCGTCGTTTTGCGGCAGGGCCTGAAGCAGGAGACGGTCACCCTTACCATTCGGGACACCACGGCGCCTACCGCGGAGTTTCAGAATTTGGTGATTTCCGTGGATGAAAAGGTCGATCCTGAGGATTTTGTGACGGACTGCTTCGATCTGTCCGGCGTGGAAGTCTCCATGCCCGCGTTCCAGATCCCCGACTCCAATGAAGACAGCACGATAACGGTGACGGTGGCGGATCCCTACGGAAACCGGATCACCGGGAACTGCACGGTGTCCTATATCTGGATGAAGGACCAATTCTTCCTGGAATACGGTCAGACGGTCAGCGCCGACGATCTGGTGCTGGACCCCCAGCGCGACGCCCAGCGGATCTCCCAGGACGTCATCGATATGCTCAATTCCTCCCCGGTGGGGCAGTACACCGTCACCGGCGTCAGCGAAGGGCTGCCCCAGAGCTGCGTGGTGACCATCCAGGACACGCTGGGCCCGGAGGTGACCCTCCAGGAGAAGGCCATCTATCCCGGCGGCAGCGCGGAGCTGTCCGATTTTCTGGTGAGCGCGGAGGATCCTTCCGGAGTCGTTTCCGTGGAGCTGATGACGGAGCTGGATGTGAACACCCTGGGCAGACAGACCGTTACAGTCCGCGCTGTGGATTCCTTCGGCAACGAGACCCTTGCCGAAACCACCTTGCGGGTGGTGGAGGACATGGAAGGGCCCACCTTCTCCGGGGTTTCGACCATGGAGGTGGCGCTGAATACCCCGCCGGACTACACGCTGTTTGTTACGGCCTCCGACTCCCGGGACGGGGCGGTGAGCTATACCTATGACGACAGCGGCGTGGACCTTACCCAGATGGGCACCTACTATGTGGTCTACCGGGCGGAGGATTCCTCCGGCAACGTCACCACCTACAACCGCCGGGTGGAGGTCAACCACACCATGGCGGATACCCAGGCGCTGGTGGACCAAATGGCCGCCGCCTGCGCCGACGATCCCATCTCCATTAAGCTCTACGTCCAGAATCATGTGGACTACAATTCCAATTCCGGCGCGGGGGATCCGGTTTGGTACGGCCTGACCCACTATATCGGCAACTGCTACGTCCACGCCAGGACCCTCCAGGAGGTCATGACCAAGAAGGGGTACACCACCCAGATGATCTGGGTCACGAATCACAGCCACTACTGGCTGATCGTGGATATGGGCGGCTACTGGCGGCATATCGACGCCACCCCCGGCCCGGCTCACGGCTGGACCCGGCTGATGACCGACCAGGAGCGGCTGGACGCCCTGTCCGGACGGGATTGGGACCATTCCCTCTGGCCCCCCTGCGTATAAAGTCTCTCGGCCCCGGAATTTCCGGGGCCGATTTTCCGGAAAAAAGCAAATCTCCGGTTGTAATTTTTTGGATTTGTGTTACAATAAAAGAAAATTCATGCTTGGCGTGATATTGTTTTGGAGGTACCCTTATGGCAGAGAACAAGCAGTCCAAGTCCTACATCCAGCAGTACCAGGAAAATGGGAGCGTGATGATCTCCGAGGATGTGATCGCCGCCATTGTGGCCCAGGCCGCCGCCGAGGTGGACGGTGCCGCCGGCTTCAATGTCAAGCCCGGGGAGATCAATAAGAAAACCGTGGGCAAGAATCTGAAGATCACCATCGGGCCCGAGGACGAGGTCTACATCGACTGCACCATTTCCGTGGTCTACGGCCAGAGCGTCATCGACGTTGCCAAGGCTGTGCAGGAGGCCGTTACCAGCGCCCTGGAATCCATGGCGGGCGTCACCGTTGCCGCCGTGAACGTCAACGTGGGCGGCATCCTCCGGAAGTAAGCCCATGACGAGAGCCAACGCCAGGGAACTGGCGGTCCATATGATCTACGGCCAGAGCTTCACCGGCGCGGAGCCGGAGACTGCCCTGGAAACGCTGTTTGCCCCGGGGTACTATGAGACCCTGGCCCAGGAGTGCCCGGTTTATGAGGAGCGCCCAGATCCGACCCAGATGGCCTACATCCGGCGGGTGGTGGCGGGGGTGTATGCCTACCGGGAGGAGCTGCGGCAGCAGATCCAAGCCCTGTCCATTGGCTGGGACGTGAGCCGAATCTCCCGGGTGACCAGAGCCATTTTGATGCTGGCCATGTATGAAGCGGCGTATGTGGAGGATGTGCCCAAAAACGCGGCCATTTCCGAGGCCGTCCGGCTGGCCAAGCTCTACGACGGGAAGGACACCGGCGCCTTTGTCAACGGCATCCTGGGGACCTGGGACCGGAGCCGGGGGGAGCCGAAATGACCGTTCTGGGCTTCGACACCAGCAACTATACCACCTCCCTGGCCTGGTTCGACGGGGAGCGGGGGGAGAACGCCTCTCAATTACTGCCGGTGGCGGCGGGCGCGCTGGGCCTGCGGCAGAGCGACGCGGTGTTTCACCATACCAGGAGCCTGCCGGAGCTTGCCGGCAGGCTTTTTTCCCAGGTTCCGCCGGGCTCTGTTCAGGCGGTAGGCGTCAGTACCCGCCCCCGGGCGGTGGAGGGCAGCTATATGCCCTGCTTTCTGGTGGGGTACAGCCACGGCGCGGTGCTTGCCAAGGCGTTGGGGGTGCCGCTGATTGAGGTCTCCCATCAGCAGGGCCATCTGGCGGCGGCGGCCTGGGCCGCCGGGCGGATGGAACTGCTGGACGGGCCTTTTTTGGCCTGGCACCTGTCCGGCGGCACCACGGAGCTGCTGTATTGCCGGCCGGAGGGCCGGAACGTGGCCTGCCGCCGGATCGGCGGCACCACGGACATCTCCGCCGGGCAGCTGATCGACCGGACAGGGCAACTGCTTTCCCTGCCATTCCCGGCGGGAAGGGCCTTAGACGAGCTGAGCCGGGGCGGGGAGGGGAAGGACGCCTTTCAGATTAAAATCCGAGGGCTGGAATTTTCCTTCTCGGGATTGGAAAACAAGGTCCGGGACTATTCCCGGGATCATGCCCCGGAGGAGATTGCCGGCTACGCCCTGCGGTCCGTAGCCGGAGTGGTGCTGCGGGCCACAGAGGCGGCCCTAAAGGAAATGCCGGGCCTGCCGGTGCTGTTTTCCGGCGGCGTGGCCTCCAACTCCCTGCTGCGGGAGACCCTGGCCCCTCTGGGGGGCCTGTTCGCGCCGCCCCGGTTCTCCACGGACAACGCCCTGGGCGTGGCGGTGCTGGCCCATCGGGCTTTGGAGGGATGATATGGCGAAGATCTTATCCGTTACACAGGTCAATGAATATCTCCGGGCCAAGCTGGACAGCGATGAGAATCTGGCGGCCCTGGCGGTGCGGGGAGAGTTGAGCAACTACAAGTGCTACCCCTCCGGCCATCACTATTTTACATTGAAGGACGAGGGCGGAGCACTGAAATGCGTCATGTTCAAGGGAAACGCCCTCCGGCTTCGGTTCCGCCCGGAAAACGGCATGAAGGTCATTGCCATGGGCCGGATCGCCGTCTATCCCCGGGACGGGGCCTATCAGCTCTACTGCACCGCCCTGACCCCCGACGGCGTAGGGGATCTGTACGCCGCTTTTGAGCAGCTCAAGGCCAAGCTGGCGGCCCAGGGCCTGTTCGACCCGGCCCATAAAAAGCCCATCCCCCAATACCCCGGCACCATCGGCATTGTCACCAGTTCCGCCGGGGCGGCGGTCCACGATATGCTTCGGATCCTGCGGAAGCGCTACCCCCTGACCCGGGTGCGGCTGCTGCCGGTGCGGGTCCAGGGGGCGGAGGCCCCCGGGGAGATTGCCGCTGCCATTCGCTATGCCAACCGGTTCCAGCTGGCGGATCTGCTGATCGTGGGCCGGGGCGGCGGGTCCATGGAGGATCTGTGGGCATTTAATGAGGAGGTAGTGGCCCGGGCAATCTATGATTCCCGGATCCCGGTGATCTCCGCCGTGGGCCATGAGCCGGATGTGACCATTTCCGACTTCGTGGCCGACCTTCGGGCCGCCACCCCCAGCAACGCGGCGGAGCTGGCGGTGCCGGATCAGGACGCCCTGCGGCAGACCCTGGATTCCATGGCCGCCGCCATGGCCACGGCCCTGTCCCGGCAGATCAAGGCCGCACGCCGGCACTATAAGATGCTGTCGGACAGTCCGGCCCTGCAAAGTCCCGACGCCTACCTGGCCCAGCGGCGGCAGGCCCTGGCGCTGCTGCGGAGCCGCCTTACCGCCGCCCAGAGCAGGGCCCTGGCCGCCAAACGGCAGCGTTTTGTGGCGCTCACCGCCAAATTGGACGCCATGAGCCCTCTGCGGGTGCTGTCCCGGGGCTACGCGATGGTGCGCACGGACACGGGAGCGGTGCTTCGGTCTGTCGGACAGGCCGCGCCGGGAGATCTGTTGACGATCACCGTCAGAGATGGGCAGTTAACTACCCGGGTGACGGAGCGAAAGGAGTCTGAACATGGAAAGCAAGACCTTTGAAGAGAAAATGCAGCGCCTGGAGCAGATCGTCCGGGCTATGGAGCGGGGGGACGTAGCGCTGGAGGAGTCCCTGGCGCTGTTTCAGGAGGGCACCGGCCTGGTGAGAAGCTGCGGCAAACTCCTGGATGAGGCGGAAATGCAGGTGAAAAAGATCCTCACCACCGAGGACGGCACCCCCCAGGAGGTCCCCTTTGATGAAGACCAGCCTTGAGAGCGCCTACCGGCAGGCCGTGGAGCGCTATCTGGCGGAGGCCTGCCGGGCGGGGGAGGAGCTTCCCCAAAGGGAGCTGTACCGGGCCATGGCTTACAGCCTGAACGCCGGGGGGAAGCGGTTGCGGCCGATTTTTGTGCTGGAATTTTGCCGGATGTGCGGCGGGGACTGGGAAAAGGCCCTGCCCTTGGCAGCGGCGATCGAAATGGTCCATACTTACAGTCTGATCCATGACGATCTGCCCTGCATGGACGACGACGACCTCCGCCGGGGCCGCCCCACCAATCACAAGGTCTTCGGGGAGGCCATGGCCGTTCTGGCGGGGGACGGACTGCTGACGGAGGCGTTCTCCCAGATCGCCGCCGCGCCGCTGCCCGCCGAGGTCCGGTTGCAGGCGGTGGCGCTCCTGGCCGGGTGCGCCGGCCCCCGGGGCATGGTGGGGGGCCAGGCGCTGGACATGAAGAGCCAGGAGCGGGCTTGCACGGAAGAGGAAGTGCTGGCCATCCAGAGCCGGAAGACCGGTGCCCTGATCCGTGCGGCCTGCCAGATGGGCGTGCTGGCCGGAGGCGGGGGAGAGCAGGCGCTTTCCGCCGCCGGGACCTTTGCCGAAAAGCTGGGCCTGGCCTTCCAAATTCGGGACGATCTGCTGGACGCTATCGGCTCGGAGCAGGAGCTGGGCAAGGCCACCGGGGTGGACGGGGAGAAAAACACCTTCCTCCGGCTCTATGGCCAGGATGCCTGCCAGGAGATGGTGGAAAAGCTGACCCGGGAGGCGGTGGCCGCCCTGGAGCCCTTCCCGGACCGGGCGGAAATGACGGCTTTGGCCCAAAAGCTGACCACCAGAAGAAATTGAGCAAAACGCTGGATTTTCGTTATGTAAACCATAGAGATCATGAACCGGCATGGCCTAAGCCATGCCGGTTCCGATTTCCTTTACAAAAATCAACTCGTAGACATCCCCCGGTAGGGTAAAGCCGCCGACAGCCTGGTAGCCCATGTGGCGGTAAAAATGCTGGGCGTACTCATCGGACTGGGTGGAAGTCAGGACCAATCGGAAGCCCATGCGGGCCATCTCCGCCTCCCAGTAGCGGAGCAATTCCCTGCCGTAGCCGTGGCCCCGGCAGTTCTCCGCCAGAAAAAGGAGGTTCAGGAAGGGCGTGTTGTCCCAAAACAGATTGTAGCGCAGCCAGCCCGCCAGACGATCCCCATCCCGGAGGCAGTAGACCCGGCTCAGGGAAATGGCCCGCTCCAACTCTGCTGGGGAAATGTGCCGGTCCAGCTGGGCAAGGAGGGAGAGGTCGGCGGGGGAGGCAATTTGAATGTTCATAACGGCGTTTGTCGCTTCCCTTGCTGGAATTTGGGGCACGATTTAAGAGCGAATGTCCTGATCGTCAAAGGGGTCGCCGCATTCCGGGCAGAACTTCGGTGGATGCTTGGGGTCCTCCGGCTCCCAGCCGCACTTGTCGCAGCGGTAGAGGGGGGCGCCGGCGGGCTTTTTGGCCCCGCACTGGGCGCAGAACTTGCCCTTGTTTATTGCGCCGCATTTTTCGCAGGTCCAGCCCACGGCGGGCTTCTTGGCGCCGCACTCCGTGCAGAAATTGCCGGTATTCTCCGCGCCACAGGAACATTTCCAGGTCTCCTGGGCGGGAGGAGCGGGGGGCGTCTGTTGCGGCTGCCGCTGGCCCATCTGGAACAGGGCGTTGGCGTTGAGCCCGCCGGCCTGCTGGGCCATGCCCATGCCCAGGAAACCGGTAAAGGCCCCGTTCTTGTTTTTGGCGGCCTCCTGCATAGCGGCGGCCTGGGCCCCCACCATGTGGGCGGCGGCCATGTTGGGATCGCGGAAGACCGCATTGCGCTGGAGCTCCTTGATGGCGGCCTCGTCCTCGGGAGAGGCGGTGACGGAGTTGACCCCCACGGACACCACGGAAATGCCCCTGAGACCGCTCCACTTTTCAGACAGGACCGTGTTCATGGCCTCCGCCAGCTCCATGGCGTGGCCCGGCAGGGCGGAGTAGCGGATGCCCTGCGCGGAGATCTTGGCGAAGGCAGGCTGGAGGGCCGTCAGAAATTCGGATTTCAGCTGGCTGTCGAACCGGTCCCGGGTGTAGACCTCCTGAATGTTGCCGCAGACGTTTTTGTAGAACAACATGGGGTCCGTGATCTTGTAGGAATACTCCCCGTTGCACCGGATGCCGATGTCCATGTCCAGGCCGATGTTGGCGTCTACTACCCGGAAGGGCACGGGGGAGGGGGTCCCGTACTTGTTGCCCACCAGCTCCTTCAGGTTGAAATAGTACACCCGCTGGTCCTTGGCGGTGTCCGCGCCGAAGGTGAAGCGGCGCTTCAGGGTCTCCCAGCTGCCCTTGATCCCCTGGCCCAGGCCGCCGTAGAAAATGGTGGGCTCCGTGGAAGAATTCCAGGTGAATTCGCCGGGCTCGGCGGTGAATTCCACAATCTGGCCCTGCTCCACGATCATCATGCACTGACCCTCGTTGACCGCGATCACGGAGCCGTTGGTGATGATGTTCTCCGAGCCTTTGGTATTGCTGCTGCGGCCGGTGGTCCGCTTTTGACCCTTGGCCGCCAGCACGTTTTCCGTTAGGGCGTCGCAGTAGAAATACTCCCGCCATTGATCCGCCAGAACGGAGGACACTCCGCCCAGTGCCGCTTTGATCAGTCCCATAATTCGTTCTCCTTTATCATGAATTTTTAGAATTTACCGTGTCCGCCGCCGTGGCTCTGCCCGCCGGAGCTGTGATGCGTCGAGCTGCCGCCGCCGCCGCTTCCCCCGCCGCCGTTGGACTCTGCCCGGGCCGTCCGGGTGACGTGGCTGTGGAGGAAAATGGTCTGGTTTTCGTAGAGCTGATAGCTCCCCGGCTGGACGTAACTTTCGGCGCCGTGCTGATGTCTGGCGGTATTCATCTGGCTCGCCATCACCGCTACCGTGATCCCTCCGGCGGCCGTGCCAACCGCAAGCCCCACCAGCAGGAACCGGAGAACAGGGGCCTTTTTAGGGGCGTAGACCGTTTCCTCCTGGGTGCCGGATTCGTAGGAGCCGGGTCCGTGGTAATCCGGGGCGTCGCCGTCAATGGGCGAACCCTGGGCGTAGGCGTCAAAATAGGGTTCCAGGGCGTCCAGATAGGCGCTAAAAGCGTCGTAGTATTCATCCTCAGATAGATACGGGGCAATCTGGGAGAAAACGTCCTGGATCCCGTAGTCCGTCAGGGCGAAAATTGCCTCGCCGCAGGTGCTGATGGCCCAGTCCCGGTACTCCATAGAAAGAAGCAGCAGCACGCCGCTGTTATCGCCTCCCAGGCCGTAGCCGTGGCTGTCGTAGTAATCGTCGGCATAGGATTCGCTGTCCTGCCCGTCCAGGCTGTAAACCGTGAGAATGACCACGTCCATGCCATATTTTTCCGAAAGCTCTCCCGCACGGGTCTCCAAAACCTGCTCTTCTTCCCCACTCAGCAGCCCTGCCTCGTCCACGATCCGGGGGGCCTGAGCCTTTGCGCAGGGCGCCAAGCCCAGCAGGAACAGAAGCAGCAGAGGAATCATCCAAGCTCTTTTCATGGTCCGCCCCTTTACAGCCACAGCAGCCATTGTACTAGGACGGCCAGTGCCGCCACGCCGCCGCAGACGGCGGCAAACCAGGCGGCGGTCCGCTTGGGACAGACGGGGAAGGTGCCGGTCATCTTTCCGGTCTGGCCGTTCATGGCGAAAACGTAGGTCTTGTCCTTGTATTTCGTGTGGAGCATCCACACCGGCAGCAGGACGTACTTTGCCCGGCTGTGGTCCACCCGGAGCTGCCTGCCCGTGGGGACCACGGTTGCAAAGCCCAGAAAGGTGGGGGCCAGCAGATCCTCCATGGAGGCCCCTACCCGCTGGCGGACCCGCTCCTGGCCCAGCTGGGACTCCACATCGTATTTGTCCGCCAGAAAGCCGGAGAGGTAGGCCGTCTCAAAGGGCACCGAGGCGGTGTAGTCAAAGGGCTCGATGGACTCCATCAGCCCATCGTCCAGCTTGCTGGAAGCGTCCATGGGGATTCCCTCGAAGACGGCGGAGGCGCCCCGGGTCAGTAAGTAGTGGTCGGTGCGGGTGTAGTTGTACTTGGCGTCCGACCAGACGTGGGTATGGGTGGCGCTGTACCGGCCCCGGAAATTGCTGTTGCAGTTGTAGAGCCAGTAGGGAACATAGATGCCGGTAATTTTCTCGATCCGCTGCTCCTGGGTAAAAAACTTGGGAAGCAGGGGCTTGCTCTTACACAGCTTTAAAAAGGCGGCCTGGGCGTCCTCCTTGGAGGTCTGGAAGGGAATGACCCCCTCCGGCTTCCAACCTCCGGAGAGGCGGCCCGGAATGATCGCCGGATTCTCGCAGTAGGGACAGAAGGTGGCGGCGGTATGCTCGTCGGTCATCAGTACGCCGCCGCAGGCCGGACACTGGAAGGTGTGCATGGTCTGGGCCTCGGCCTCGCTCCAAGAGGCGGTGTCAGTGTTGTCCCAGACAAATTCATCCGGGGCGAGGGTGGCGTTATAGGCCTTAACCGCTTCGATCTCAAAGGTATTGCCGCAGTAATCGCAGGCCATGTTCTGCCCGTCCTGGCTGAATTTCAGTCCGGCGCCGCAGCATGGACATTTGTATTCCAATACCTGGTCCGTTCCGGCCATAAGCATCCCTCCCGGTTCCTATTTTACCACAGCGCATGGCGCAAATCAACTGAAAATTCCTGCCTCCGCCCCTGGCTTGACATTTTCGCCCAATGCCGGTATACTTATATTTAGAAAGGAAGGATCATATGGATTGCGTTACCCGGGTCTCCGCCGCCCTGATTTGGGAGGGGGACCGTTTTCTGGCGTGCCAGCGTCCTGCTCACAAGGCTAGGGGACTCCTGTGGGAGTTTCCCGGAGGCAAGCGGGAGCCTGGGGAGACCGGCGAGCAGGCCCTGATCCGAGAATGTCAAGAGGAGCTGGCCGTCACGGTGGAGGTGGGGCCGGTTTATGCCCAGGTTCTCCACCGCTATCCGGATCTGACCGTGGAACTGACGGTGTACGAGGCTGTCATCCGGGAGGGAAAGCTGACGGCCCTGGAACACAACGATCTGCGGTTTCTCACCCCGGCGGAGATTGATCAGCTGACCTTCTGCCCGGCGGATACGTCTATTTTGGAAAAAATACAAAAAGTTGGGAGGCTATGGTATTGATTTACAAGGAATTTCAGGGGCTTCGCCTCTCCGCGCTGGGCCTGGGCTGTATGCGCCTGCCCACTGTGGACGGCAAGGAAGACCAAATCAACCAGGAGCAGGTCGAGGAAATGGTGGCCTACGCCCGGGCGCAGGGGATCAACTATTTCGACACCGCCTGGGGCTACCATGGCGGCAATTCCGAGCTGGCCATCGGCAAGGCGCTGTCGGCCTACCCCCGGGACAGCTTTTATCTGGCCACCAAATTTCCCGGCTTCGCCCCGGAGAACATGGCAAGGGTAAGGGAGATCTTTGAAAAGCAGCTGGAAAAATGCCAGGTGGACTATTTTGACTTCTACCTGTTCCACAACGTCACCGAGCGGAATGTGGAGGGCTATCTGGACCCCCAGTACGGCATTTTCGACTATCTGATGGAGCAGAAAAGGGCCGGCCGGATTCGCCATCTGGGCTTCTCTACCCACGGCAGCCGGGCCACCATCCGCCGGTTCCTGGAGGCCTATGGCAAGGATTTGGAGTTTGTCCAGATCCAGCTGAACTACTTAGACTGGACGCTGCAGAACGCCAAGGCCAAGGTGGAGCTGATCCGGGAGTACGGCCTTCCCGTCTGGGTCATGGAGCCGGTGCGGGGCGGCAGGCTCGCCAAGCTGCCGGAGGAGGACATGGCGGCGCTGAATGCCCTGCGCCCCGGGGCCACCGCCCCCGAATGGGCCTTCCGGTTCCTCCAGAGCGTGGACGGCGTGGGCATGATCCTCTCCGGCATGTCCAACATGGAGCAGCTCAAGGAAAACATCGCCACCTTCCAGACGGAAAAGCCCCTGAATGACCGGGAGCGGGAAGCACTGGACGCCATTGCCCAGGAAATGATCCGTGTAAACAAGGTGCCCTGCACCGGATGCGGCTACTGCACCGCCCGGTGCCCCCAGGGTCTGCCCATTCCCCAGATCTTCAAGAGCCGTAACGAAAATACCCCCGCTCCCGAGGGAACCGGACCCCAGGATTGTCTCGCCTGCCACAGCTGCGAGGTCGTCTGTCCCCAGGGCATCTCCATCGCGGAGCTCATGGCCCGCTACGCCGGAAAGGGGTAAGCCATGGAGTGGAACGTGGACGCCTTTGGCGTTTTTAACCGGAAGTGGGCCCTGCTCACCGCCGGAGATCGGGAAAAATTCAACACCATGACCGTCAGCTGGGGCGGCCTGGGGACCCTGTGGGGGATGGATGTGGCCACGGTGTACGTCAAGCCCATCCGGTATACCCACGATTTTATGGAAAAGAGCGAGTACTTCACCCTTAGCTTTTACCCCGAGAGCTGCCGCCAGGCCCTGGCGCTGCTGGGGACCCTCTCCGGCCGGGACGGGGACAAGGTGGCGAAATCTGGGCTGACCCCGGAATTTTTGGAGCAGGGGGTGACCTTCCGGGAGGCGGAGACGACTCTGCTCTGCCGGAAGATCTACCGCCAGGATCTGGAAATAGCCGCCATGCCGGAGCAGGTGGTGAAAAGCTTTTACAAGACGGAAGCGCCCCACACCATGTACATCGGCCAGGTGGTGGCAAAGCTTTGCCCCAAGCTGTGACGGCGTTGCCGGAATACACTCTGGTGCGCAGCCGCCGCCGGACCCTGGCCCTGGAGATTACCCCTTCGGGACAGGTGATCGTGCGGGCGCCGCTGAAAATGAGCCGGGCGCGGATCCAGGCCTTTGTTCTGGAGAAGGCCGGCTGGATCCGGGCCCATCTGGCCCAGGCGCGGCGACAGAACCAGCTGGCTGCCCAGGCAGGCAAGCTGACCAAGGAGGAGCTTTCCAATCTCCGCGGGGCGCTGGAGCCGGTGCTGCGGCAGCGGACGGCGCATTTCGCGGCGAAACTGGGGGTCTCCTATGGGAAAATCACCCTGCGCTGCCAGCGAACCAGGTGGGGCAGCTGCTCCGCGGCGGGGAATCTCAGCTTCAACTGCCTGCTGGCGCTGGCCCCGCCGGAGGTGCTGGACTATGTGGTAGTCCATGAGCTGTGCCACCGAAAGCAGATGAACCATTCCCCGGCCTTCTGGCGGGAGGTGGCGGCGGCTCTTCCCGACTATCCTGCCCGGCGGGAATGGCTGAAAACGAACGGCCCCGTCCTTTTGGCCCGGCTGCCAGACGAATAGGAAAAAACGCTCCGCTTTTTTTGCGGAGCGTTTTCCGCAAAAAGGGGGATTTTGCCGGAAAAAGGGAGAAAAGCGCCGGTATTTTTGGAGGCTCTGCCATTTTCTTGGACTTGGAAATAACTTTTTTATCTTGACAGCCCCGCCGCAAAGTGTTATAATGTGCCGCAATGAGTACAACCGCCCAAAAGGCGGCGGGTTCCAGGGAGGGGCTATGCAGGATCTGTCGATGGTTTTTCAGCGATTCCGTGGTCTTTCCAGCCAGTTTGGCAGGGAATTTCCCGCTGGCAGTGTTGGTATTTTGGGGGCGCGGTTGGACCTCGCCCGTAGTTTTGTTTTTCCCGGCTTTTGCGATGTGCATGTGCATTTGCGAGAGCCGGGTTTTTCTTATAAGGAGACCATTGCCACCGGGACCCGGGCGGCGGCCCGGGGCGGGTACACCGATGTGTGCGCCATGCCCAATCTGGATCCTGTGCCGGACTGCCTGGAAAATCTGGAGCGGGAGCTGTCCGCCATCCGGCGGGACGCGGTGATCGGGGTCCATCCCTACGGGGCCATCACAAAAGGGGAAAGAGGCGAGACCCTCTCGGACATGGAGGCCATGGCCCCCTATGTGGTGGGCTTTTCCGACGATGGCAAGGGCGTTCAGAGCCGGGAGCAAATGCGCCAGGCCATGGAGCGCGCCAAGGCCCTTGGCAAGATCATTGTCGCCCACTGCGAGGACAACGCCCTGCTCCGGGGCGGCTACATCCATGAGGGCGCTTACGCCGCCGCCCACAATCACCCCGGCATCTGCTCGGAGAGCGAGTGGGGCCCCATCGCCCGGGACCTGGAGCTGGCGGCTAAGACCGGCTGCGCCTACCACGTCTGCCACGTCTCCACCCGGCAGAGCTTGGAGCTGATCCGCCAGGCCAAGAAAAGCGGAGTGGACGTGACCTGCGAGACCGCGCCCCACTACCTGACGCTGTGCCAGGACGATCTGGAGGAGAACGGCCGCTTCAAAATGAATCCCCCTCTCCGGGACCGGGCGGATCGGGAGGCGCTGGTGGAGGGTCTGGGGGACGGCACGGTGGACATCATCGCCACGGACCACGCCCCCCACAGCGCCGAGGAGAAGTCCAGGGGATTAAAGGGGAGCCTGATGGGCGTCGTGGGGCTGGAAACTGCCTTCCCGGTGCTGTTTACCTGGCTGGTCCTGCCGGGGCTGGTGCCCCTGGAACGGGTTCTGGACGCCCTGACCGCCGCGCCCAGGCGGCGCTTCGGCCTGGACACCCAGGGCGACTACTGCGTCTGGGATTTGGACAGCCCATATGAGATCGATCCCAAGCAGTTCGCCAGCTTGGGGCGCAGCACCCCATTCGCCGGCTGGAAGGTATACGGCAAGTGCCTGGCCACCATTCAAGGAGGAAAAATCGTATGGCTAAGTTAGACCGGAAGATCGTCTTGGAGGACGGGAGCGAATATCCCGGCGTCGGCTTCGGCGCCCCGGGAGACCGGGTGTGCGAGATCGTGTTCAACACTTCCATGGTAGGCTATCAGGAGATCGTCTCCGACCCCTCCTATACCTGCCAGATGGTGGTGATGACCTACCCCCTCATTGGAAACTACGGGGTGGCCGACGAGGACTACGAAACCAGAGTCCCCACCATTGGGGCCCTGGCGGTGCGGGAGTACAACGACTTTCCCTCCAACTTCCGCTACACCAAAACACTGGGGGAAGTGCTGGATGAGTACCGAATCCCCGGCATCTCCGGCATCGATACCCGAAAGCTGGCCCGGAGCATCCGGGACTACGGCAGCCGGAAGGCCCTGCTGACCGGGATCGACACCCCTAAAGAGGAGGCGCTGCGAATCTTGGAGGAGACCCAGATCCCCCGGGATGTGGTCAGCCAGGTCAGTTGCGCGAAGCGTTGGTACTCCCGTACCGCCAACGCCCAGTACAATGTGGTGGCGGTGGACTGTGGAATTAAATTAAATATTATCCGATCTCTCAACGCCCGGGGCTGCAACGTGACCATCGTGCCCTACAACATCACCGCCCAGGAGGTGGAGCGGATGCGGCCTGACGGGGTTTTCCTGTCCAACGGCCCGGGAAATCCGGAGGACGTGGGCTGCGTCATCGAGCTGGTGCGGAAGCTTCGGGGGAAGTACCCCACTTTCGGCATTTGCCTGGGCCACCAGATCATTTCCCTGGCCTACGGCGCGAAGACCTATAAGCTGAAATTTGGACACCGGGGCGGCAACCACCCGGTCAAGGATCTGCGCACCGGAAAAATCGAGATTACCTCCCAGAACCACAGCTACGCCGTGGATCCGGCGAGCCTGGAAAAGACGGACCTGACGCTGACCCATTTGAATATTCTGGACGATACCGTGGAGGGGGTGGAGTGCCTCCGGGACCGGGTGTTTAGCGTCCAGTACCACCCGGAGAGCGCCCCCGGACCCCAGGACAGCGGCTACCTTTTTGACCGCTTCATTGCCATGATGAAAGAGGAGAAGCGCCATGCCGAAAAGAACTGATTTAAAAAAGATCCTGGTGATCGGCTCCGGCCCCATCGTCATCGGCCAGGCGGCGGAGTTTGACTACGCCGGGACCCAGGCCTGTCTGGCGCTGAAGGAGGAGGGCTATGAGGTGGTCCTGTGCAACTCCAACCCCGCCACCATCATGACGGACACCTCCGTGGCGGACAAGGTGTACATGGAGCCCCTGACCCTGGAATATGTGGCCAAGATCATCCGCTACGAGCGGCCCGACGCCATCGTGCCCGGCATCGGCGGCCAGACCGGGCTGAATCTGGCGATGCAGCTGGAGAAGAAGGGCGTTCTGCGGGAGTGCCGCGCCGAGCTGCTGGGCACCAGAAGCAGAAGTATCGAGCAGGCGGAGGACCGGGAGCAGTTTAAAGCTCTGTGCATGGAGCTGGGGGAGCCGGTGCTGCCCTCCGACATCTGCTCCACGATTGAGGAGGGCGTCCAGGTGGCGGCCCGGATCGGCTATCCGGTGGTGCTGCGGCCGGCCTTTACCCTGGGCGGCACCGGCGGCGGCTTCGCGGACAACGAGGAGGAGTGCCGGACTCTGCTGAAAAACGGCTTAAAGCTCTCCCCGGTCCACCAGGTGCTGGTGGAGAAGAGCATCCGGGGCTACAAGGAAATTGAATACGAGGTGATGCGGGACGCCAACGACACCGCCATCACCATCTGCAATATGGAAAATGTGGACCCGGTGGGCATCCACACCGGCGATTCGGTGGTGGTGTGCCCCTCCCAGACCCTGACCAATAAGGAGTACCACATGCTCCGGGACAGCGCCCTGCGGATCATCCGAGCGCTGAAGATCGAGGGCGGCTGCAACGTTCAGTTTGCCCTGGACCCCCTGTCCTTCCAATATTACGTCATCGAGGTCAACCCCCGGGTGTCCCGGTCCTCGGCCCTGGCCTCCAAGGCCAGCGGCTACCCCATCGCCCGGGTCTCCGCCAAGATCGCCGTGGGCATGACGCTGGACGAGATCCGCCTGGCCAACACCCCCGCCTCCTTTGAGCCGGCCCTGGACTATGTGGTGACCAAAATGCCCCGGTTCCCCTTCGATAAATTCGCCACCGCCGACAACCGCCTCTCCACCCAGATGAAGGCCACCGGCGAGGTGATGAGCGTGGGCAGGACCCTGGAGGAGAGTCTTTTGAAGGCGATCCGCTCTCTGGAGATCGGCGTGGATCACCTGTATATGAAGAAATTCGACACCTGGGACGAGGATCGGCTCCTTTCCTACATTGCCGAGGGGCGGGATGACCGGCTTTTCGCCATCGCCGCCCTGATGCGCCGGGGAGAGGACATTGGCCGGATCTGCGACATCACCAAAATCGACATGCTGTTTTTGGAGAAGATCCGCAACATCGTCGCCATGGAGGCCAAGGTCCGGAAGGCCCCCGGAGATTTGGAGGTTCTGTACGACGCCAAGCGCATGGGCTTCTGCGACGCCGCCATCGCCCACCTCTGGGGCTGGACGGAGCTGGAGGTCTACGAGCTTCGGCGGAAGGAGAATATGCTGCCGATTTACAAGATGATCGACACCTGCGCCTCCGAATTTGACAGCTATGTTCCCTATTTTTACTCCACCTATGAGACGGAAAACGAGTCCGTCATCTCTGAAAAAAAGAAGATTGTGGTGCTGGGCTCCGGGCCCATCCGCATCGGCCAGGGTGTGGAGTTCGACTACTCCACCGTCCATGCGGTGAAGACCATCAAGGCGGCGGGTTACGAGGCCATCATCATCAACAACAACCCGGAGACCGTCTCCACCGACTACACCTGCTCCGACAAGCTCTATTTTGAGCCGCTGTTTGTGGAGGACGTGATGAACATCCTCCTGCTGGAAAAGCCGGAGGGGGTCATCGCCTCCCTGGGCGGCCAGACCGCCATCAATCTGGCGGAGCCCCTGCGTCGGCGGGGCGTGAAGATCATCGGCACCGACTGCGACGCCATCGAACGGGCGGAGAACCGGGACGCCTTTGAAAAGGTCCTGAAGAAGCTGGGCATTCCCCAGCCCATGGGCCGGGCCGTCACCAATATCGAGGACGGGGTCCAGGCCGCTCAGGAGATCGGCTACCCCGTGCTGGTGCGTCCCTCCTTCGTTTTGGGCGGCCGGGCTATGCAGATCGTGGCCGACGAGGAGCAGCTGCGCCACTACCTGAAAACCGCCGTGGAGATCGACGAGGACAAGCCCGTGCTGGTGGACAAGTATATCATCGGCAAGGAGCTGGAGGTGGATGCCATCTGCGACGGAGTGGACGTGTTCGTGCCCGGCATCATGGAGCTGGTGGAGCGGACCGGCATCCACAGCGGCGACTCCATCAGCGTCTATCCCACCTTCAGCGTGTCCCAGGAGGTCAAGGGCACCATCCTCAGCTACGCCAAGCAGCTGGGCCTGGGCATCGGCATCGTGGGATTGTACAACATTCAGTTTATCGTGGACCGGCAGAACCGGGTGTATATCATCGAGGTCAACCCCCGGTCCTCCCGGACGGTACCCTTCCTGTCCAAATCCACGGGCTACTCTCTGGCGGATATCGCCACCCTGGTGATTTTGGGCAAATCCCTGAAGGAACAGGGCATCTTCGCCCTGTACCCGGAGGAGAAAAAGCGCTGGTACGTCAAGGTCCCGGCCTTCTCCTTCTCCAAGCTCAACGGTTTGGACACCTATCTGTCCCCGGAAATGAAGTCCACCGGCGAGGCCATTGGCTACGACAAGACCCTGACCCGGGCCCTGTTCAAGGCCCTCCAGGCCTCGGGCATGAGCATGATGAACTACGGCACGGTCTTCGCCACCATCGCCGACCAGGACAAGCAGGAGGCCCTGCCTCTGATCCGCCGGTTCTACAATATGGGCTTTAACATCATGGCCACCGAGGGCACCGGCAAAATGCTGAAGGCCAACGGCATCCGCACCCATGTGCTGCTTAAATTGAAGGACGGCAGCGACGAGATTTTGGAGGCCATCCGGGGTGGCTATGTGACCTACGTCATCAACACCCGGGATGTGCGCCAATCGGACGTTTTGTCCGACGGCCACGAGATCCGCCAGTGCGCCGTGGAGAACAATGTCAACGTCTTCACCTCTCTGGATACAGTCCGGGTGCTGCTGGATGTGCTGGAGGAGACCACCCTGGGCATCTCCACCATCGACGGGTAAGGAGGGACCATGGAGCAGGCGATCTACACGATCCTGGAAAATCGGCCCCTGGCCCGGCAGGTATACCGGATGGTCCTATCCGGTCCCACGGCGGCCATTCAAAATCCGGGGCAATTCGTCAATATTCAGCTCCCCGGGCGGTTTCTCCGCCGTCCCATCTCCGTCTGCGACTGGGATGATAAAACTCTGACCCTGATTTACAAAGTCGTGGGGGCGGGCACCGGGGATCTGAGCCGCATGGCGCCGGGTCAGACGCTGGATCTGCTGACGGGCCTGGGAAACGGCTACGATCTGGAAAAATCCGGGTCTCACCCGCTGTTGATCGGCGGCGGCGTGGGCGTGCCGCCCCTGTACGGCCTGTGCGAGCGGCTGATAGCGGCGGGGAAGGACTGCACTGTGGTGCTGGGCTTTCAAAATCAAGCGGATGTGTTTTACACCCAGGAATTTGGCGCCTTGGGAGCCAAGGTGATCCTGATGACCGACGACGGCACCGCCGGGCAGAAGGGCCTGGTCACCCAGCCCCTGCCGGAGTTGGAATATACCTATCTCTACGCTTGCGGCCCCATGCCCATGCTCCGGGCCGTGAACGCCGTTGCGGTGGGGGAGGGCCAGTTCAGCCTGGAGGAGCGGATGGGCTGTGGCTTCGGGGCCTGTATGGGCTGCACCTGCCAGACGAAAAGCGGCTCCAAGCGGATCTGCAAGGACGGGCCGGTGCTGGAAAGGGGCGAGATCTTATGGTAAATACCAAAGTGACCCTCTGCGGCGTGGAGCTGGACAACCCCATTATCCCCGCCAGCGGCACCTTCGGCTATGGCCAGGAGTTTGCCGCCTTGTATGATATCAACTGCCTGGGCTCCTTTAGCTTTAAAGGCACCACCTTGGAGCCAAGGTTCGGCAATCCCACCCCCCGGATCGCGGAGACCGCCGCCGGGATGCTCAATTCCGTGGGCCTGCAAAACCCCGGGGTGGAGGCGGTGATCCAGCAGGAGCTTCCTAAGCTGCGGCAGGTATTTCATAAACAGGTGATGGCCAATATCAGCGGTTTTTCCGTGGCGGAATACGCCGAGGTGGCCAGCCGTTTGGAGGACCAGCCCGGTATCGGCTGGCTGGAGGTCAATATCAGCTGCCCCAACGTCCACGGCGGCGGCATGAGCTTCGGCGCGGACCCCGCTATGGCCGCCCAGGTCACCCAAGCGGTGCGCCGGGCCACCAAGCGGCCCATCCTCATGAAGCTGTCCCCCAATGTGACGGATATCGCCGCCATTGCCCGGGCCTGCCAGGAGGCGGGGGCCGACGGTGTCAGCCTGATCAACACCCTGCTTGCCATGCGGATCGATCTCAAGCGCCGCCGCCCGGTGCTGTCCAACGGCACCGGGGGCCTGTCCGGCCCGGCGGTGAAGCCGGTGGCGGTGCGGATGATCTACCAGGTCTATGAGGCGGTGTCCATTCCCATTGTGGGCATGGGCGGCGTCAGTACGGCGGAGGATGTGCTGGAGCTGATGCTGGCGGGAGCCACCGCCGTGGAGGTGGGCGCCGCCAACCTGACGGATCCCTTCGCCAGCAAAAAAATCGTGGAGGAGCTGCCCCGGGCCATGGAAAAGTACGGGGTAGAGAATTTGTCGGAACTGATCGGAGGCGCGCATTAAATGGGTAAAGACGTGATCATCGCCTGCGACTTCGCCGGGCGAAAGCAGACCCTGGAATTTCTGGACCGGTTTTCTCAGGAACGGCCCTTTTTGAAGATCGGCATGGAGCTCTACTACGCCGAGGGCCCCGCCATTGTACGGGAGCTAAAGGAGCGGGGGCACAAGCTGTTCCTGGACCTGAAGCTCCACGACATCCCCAACACCGTGAAGAAGGCCATGGCGGTGCTGTCCAGCCTGGACGTGGATCTGTGCAACCTCCACGCCGCCGGTACCCGGGCCATGATGGAGGCGGCTCTGGAGGGCCTGACCCGGCCCGACGGCACCCGGCCCATGCTGATCGCCGTGACCCAGCTGACCTCCACAGGCCAGGAGCGAATGGAGGAGGAGCTGTTGATCCGAGAGCCTCTGGAGCAGGTGGTCCTCCACTACGCCGCCAACGCTAAGGCCGCCGGCCTGGACGGGGTGGTCTGCTCGCCCCTGGAGGCGGGGAAGGTCCACACAGTCTGCGGGAAGGAATTTCTGACCGTCACCCCCGGGGTCCGGTTCGCCGGCGGGGACGTGGGGGATCAGATCCGGGTCACCACCCCCGCCAAGGCCAGGGAGCTGGGCAGCGACTATATCGTGGTGGGCCGCCCCATCACCGCCGCCCCGGACCCGGTGGAAGCGTACCGCCGCTGCGTGGCGGATTTTGTGGATTAAATGAAGGAGGAGCATATGGAAGCGCTGAAACAAGCCATTGCCCGGGACCTGCTGCGCATTGGGGCCGTTTTTTTCCGGCCGGACGAGCCCTTCACCTGGGCCAGCGGCATTAAAAGCCCGGTCTACTGCGACAACCGCCTGACCCTCACCGCCCCCCAGGTCCGCACTCGGGTGGAGGAGGGACTGGCGTCCATCATTCGGGAAAAATATCCCCAGGCGGAGGTCCTGATGGGCACCTCCACCGCCGGCATTGCCCACGCCGCCATCACGGGCCATCTTCTGGGCCTGCCTATGGGCTATGTCCGGTCCGGAGCCAAGGATCACGGCCGGAAAAATCAGATCGAGGGCAAGCTCCTGCCGGGCCAGAAGGTGGTGGTGGTGGAGGACCTGATCTCCACCGGCGGCAGCGTGCTGGAGGTGGTCCAGGTCCTGCGAGAGGCCGGCGCGGAGGTGCTGGGCATCGTGTCCATCTTCACCTACGGCATGGCCAAGGGCCTGACCCGGCTGCGGGAGGCCCAAATTGAGAACACCAGCCTGACGGATTTCGACTGCATCGCCCAGGTGGCGGCCCAGGAGGGCTACATCGCCCCCCAGGATGTGCGCCGGTTGCTGGCCTTCCGGGATGATCCCGCCGACGAGAGCTGGATGGAGGTCCAGGCATGAAGGATCTCATCGACATTCGGGATCTGAGCCCCGAGGATCTCCAAAAATTAACGGATACCGCCCTGGATATCGTTGCCCGGCCGGAGGCTTACAGCCATCTTTGCCAGGGGAAAAAGCTGGCGACCCTGTTTTTTGAGCCCTCCACCCGGACCAGGCTCAGCTTCGAAGCGGCCATGTATGAGCTGGGGGGCCAGGTGCTGGGCTTCTCCCAGGCCAACAGCTCCTCCGCCGCTAAAGGGGAGAGCGTGGCGGACACCGCCCGGGTGGTAGAATGTTACGCGGATATCATTGCCATGCGCCATCCCCTGGAGGGGGCGCCGCTGGTGGCGGCCATCAACGCCAAAATTCCCATCATCAACGCCGGGGACGGGGGCCACAACCACCCCACCCAGACCCTGGCGGATCTGCTGACCATCCGCCGCCGGAAGGGTCGGTTCGACCACCTGACCATTGGCCTGTGCGGGGACTTGAAATACGGCCGGACGGTCCACTCCCTGATTGGGGCCATGTCCCGATATGAAGGGGTGAAATTCGTCCTGATCAGCCCGGAGGAGCTGCGGCTGCCGGAGTACGTCCGCCGGGATTTAGAGCAGGGGGGCATCCCCTATGAAGAAAACCGGGATTTGGAAAACGCCATGCCGGGTCTGGACGTCCTGTATATGACGAGAGTCCAGCGGGAGCGCTTTGCCAGTATGGAGGAGTATGAGCGCTTGAAGGACAGCTACATCCTGACGGTGGACAAGCTGGAAAACGCCAAGCCGGATCTGTGCATCCTCCATCCGCTGCCCCGGGTCAACGAGATCAGCGTCCTGGTGGACAGCGACCCGAGAGCCTGCTATTTTGAGCAGGCCCTCAACGGCAAATTCATGCGGATGGCCCTGATCCTCCGGCTGCTGGGCATTCCGGGGGAGAAGCCTGCCCAGGAGGTGCCGGAAGGAGAGGCGATATCGGACCTGCGGTGCCGGAACCACCGTTGTATCTGCCAGGTGGAGCAGGAGCTTCCCCAGCGGTTCCGCCGGGACCGGGAAGGGGCATACCGGTGCCTGTACTGCGAGGCGCTGGCGGAAACCGAATGAAAACAATGTCCGCCGGAAGAAAAACCTTCCGGCGGGTTGATTTTTGAGGCGGGATGGGCTATAATAGAAAAAATGTTCGATAAGGAGCGGCCGCAATGGAAACTCTGACAAAAAGGGAAGCCCGCCGGTTTCTGCTGCGCAAGCACGGTCTGCTGGGGGCCTATCGATTCTCCGGAAAGGCGGGGGCGCTGGCCTTTCTTCGCCAGGCTAGGTGCGTCCAGTTCGACCCCATCGATATCTGCGGGCGAAGCCCGGACCTGACCTTCCACGCCCGGGTGAAGGGCTTTACCCGGCGGCAGCTCTGGGAGCTACTGTACCGGGATCGGAAGGCGGTTGACTATTTCGACAAGAATCTCTCGATCATCCCAGTGGAGGACTGGCCCTATTTTGCCCGGGAGCGGGCGGCACATTTGGATTCTGAGCGGAGCCGGGAGCGGCTCCGGGCGGTCCGGCCCCAAATTCTATCGGAGATCGCCCGGCGGGGACCTCTCTGCGCCGGGGACTTTGAGATCGCGGAGAAGGTGGACTGGTATTGGAGCAGCACCACCATTGCCCGGGCGGCACTGGAGCACCTGTATTTTACCGGGGAGCTGGCCATCCACCACAAAAAGGGGAACCTTAAATACTACGACCTGGCCGAAAACTGCATCCCGGCGTTCCTTCTCGCCCAGCCGGATCCCCTCCCGGCGGATCACGCCCATCGAAAGTGGCGGGTCCGGCGGCGGGTCGGCGCCGTGGGCCTGCTGTGGGACCGGGGTTCCGATGCCTGGCTGGGGATCCCTGGGCTTCAGGCAAAGGAGCGGTCCGCCATTTTCGGGGAATTGACGGAGGAGGGGGCGCTGTTGCCGCTGGAGGTGGAGGGGCTTCGCCTCTACTGCCTGGCGGAGGACCGGGCGCTGTTGGATTCCATTCGTTCCGGGGCGCGATTCCGGCCCCGGTGCGAGCTGATCGCACCGCTGGACAGCCTGCTCTGGGACCGGCGGCTCATCGAAGCGCTGTTCGGCTTTTCCTACCGATGGGAGATCTACACCCCCCAGGAAAAGCGGAAGTACGGCTACTATGTCCTGCCGGTACTCCATGGGGATGTGTTTATGGGCAGGGTTGAGCCGGTGTTCGACCGGGCCTCCGGCGTGCTGACGGTGAAAAGCTACTACCCGGAGCCGGGGGTACCCCAGGACCCGGCGGCGTTGGACGGGGCCCTTCGGCGGCTGGAGGAATTTCTCCGCCAGGCATAAAAACCGGCCCCTGCCGGGACCGGTTTACATAACTCTAAAGCGCTATTTTTCTTCTTTTTCCCAGGGCCAGCGGAATTTTTTCTTTGGTTCCGGGGCAGAGGGGGAGAGCGCCTGGATCTCCTTTTCCGCGGGGTAGCCCTGCTTTGCCGCCCGGCGGTAGTATTCCAGGGCCTTTTTCCGGTCCGCCGTGACGCCGACGCCGCCCTCATAGCACTTTCCCAGATAGTATTCCGCCCGGGACAGTCCCTGCTCCGCCGCCTTGGCAAACCACAAAAACGCGGAGGCCGGATCCCGTTCCACACCCCGGCCGGTAAAATAGCACATGGCCAGGCTGCACTGGGCCCGGGCGCTTCCGGCCTGGGCACCCCGGCGGTAGAGCCCGATGGCCTTTTCCCAGTCCTGCTCCACGCCGATGCCGGCCTCGTAGCAGGCCCCCAGGCTGGCGGCGGCCTCGGTATAGCCGCCCTCTAGGGCGGCACGGTAGAGGCCCGCGCCCCTTTCCGGGTCCCTGGCGACCCCTACGCCCCGCTGGAAGCACTCCCCTAAGTAGTACTGGCCCCGGGGGAAGCCCTGCTCCGCTGATTTTTGGAACCACGCCGCCGCCTTGCCGTAGTCTCGGGGGAACGCGACCCCCCAGTAGTAGAAGCAGCCCAAAAAGCTCTGGGCTTGGGGGTCCCCTCTTTCCGCCGCCTGGCGGTACAGCTCGGCGGCCTGCACCTTGTCCATGGCGGTGCCCCGGCCCAGCTCATAGCAAAGTCCCAGCGAGCAGGTGGCGGGCAGATAATCCTTCCGGTGGGCCTGCTGATAGTAGGCAAAGGCCCGCTCCCGGTCCACTGGCACCCCAAGACCCGATTCATAGCACTTGCCCAGCAGGTGCATGGCCCGGGGGAAGCCCTGTTCCGCTGCTTTTTCAAACCAGGGGATGGCCTCCTTGGGGTTCCGGGGCGTCCCGATGCCCTGGAGGTAGCAGAAGCCCAGGTTGCACTGGGCGGGGGGATAGTCCTTTTCCGCCGCCTGGCGGTAGAGGCGCAGGGCCTCCGCCTTGTCCATGGGCACGCCGTTGCCCAGCTCATAGCACACGCCCAGGGCGCAGGTGCCGATGGGCAGGCCCACGTCGTGGACCCGGCGAAATAGGGAAGCGGCCTTTTCTGAGTCCCTTTCCACGCCGCTGCCCAGCTCATAGCACCGACCCAATAAATAGATGGCCCGGAGATTGCCCATTTGTGCCGCCTGGCGGAAGAACTGGGCGCCCACCGCCAGATCCTGAGGCACGCCCACACCGCAGAAGTAACAATTTCCAAGGCTGCACAGAGCGGGGGCAAAGTTCAGCTCCGCCGATTTGCGGTAAAATTCCACTGCGCGCCTGGGGTCTTGGGGAACGCCCTGTCCAAACTCCCAGCACCGGCCCAGCTGGGTCAGAGCGTGGGGGCTGCCCTGTTCCGCCGCCTGGGTAAACAGGCGGAGAGCTTGTTCCGGATCCTTGGCAATCCCGTTGCCCTCCAGATAGCACATTCCCAGGCTATACTGGGCAAAGGCGTCCCCGCCCTCCGCCGCTCGGGTGAGATAGGCGATCCCTGCTGCCGGGTCCTGCTGGGACCCTCCCAGGCCGTAGAGGAGCCGGAGCCCCATTTGGCACAGCTGGGCCGGGTCCTCGGGCCGGGAAGCGCCCCGGGACTGGTTCATGGCCGCGGCCCGGCGAAGGAGACGGGGATCGATGGATACCAGCGTCATATCCTCCTGAGCGCCGGAATCATGCTGCCAATTTTCTTCCTGGTTCATGGGACTCCCTTCCTTTCCGCCGGTTCCGGGGAACCGTCTATAATAAATTAGTATAGCACAGGCCGGGACGGATTTCCAGAGCCCGGAGAAAAATTTCCGTTGAATTTGAATCAAAAGGAGGAAAAGGCATGCGCCTAGGTTACGACTTTTTTCACCGCCCCTGTCTGGAGGTGGCCCGGGACCTGGTGGGCAAGGTGCTGGTCCATCGAACGCCCGAGGGGGAGAAACGGCTGCGGATCACCCAGACCGAGGCTTACTGCGGAGAGAAGGACACCGCCTGCCACGCCCATCACGGCCGCACCAAGCGGAATGAGGTGCTCTACGCCCCGGCAGGGACGGTGTACGTCTACCTCTGCTACGGCATCCACAACCTGCTGAACCTGGTGACCGGGGAGGAGGGGGCGCCGGAGGCGGTGCTAATCCGGGCCTGCCAGGGGGCCGAGGGGCCGGGAAGGCTGACCAAGGCCCTGGGCATTGGCCTGGATTTCAACCGCGCCAGCGCTGTGGACGGCGACGATCTCTGGGTGGAGGATGACGGCTTTCGCTGCTCCGTCAAAACCGCCAAGCGTGTCGGCATCGGCTACGCCTCCCAGGAGGACCAGGACCGGCTCTGGCGCTTTGTTGCGGAATAAAACAAAGGTAGACACATGGTTTCTCCGTGTGTCTACCTTTATTTTCCTAATTTATATAATAATCGGAGGGCCTCATTTTTTGGTGCCGCAGACCTGGTACATTTTTTCGTCGGAGATCACAACATCCACATCGAACCAGGGCGCCATCAATTCCGCCAGAGTCTTTTCGTCGATCAGGTCGATGGATACCGCGCTGGCCCGGCCCGCATGGTGCTGGGCCAGCGCGGACCGACTCATGCTGTGGGCCACACTGAGCCGCCCGCCGGGAAGCACCAGACCGGCCAGCACCTGGATCAGATGGGCCGGGTCCGGGAAATGGGGGAAGGCGTTGTAGACCATCACTAGGTCAAAAGGATGATCGAATGTGGCGGTCTCCACGTCCCCGCAGACCACCTTCGCCCAGGGGAATTTGCGCTGCGCGATCTGGGCCATCTTTTCCGACAGGTCGATGCCGGTGACGGCGGCGACCTGCCGGCTCCGATAGTCCGGGAACAGCACCCCGGTGCCGCAGGCCACGTCCAGCACCTGGATGCCCGGTCGGACCCCGGCGTTGCTTAGAATTTGGGTGATGACCGGCTCGGGGCGCACCATATCCGCGTCCCACCAGGGGGCGCAGCGGTCAAAAAACGCGGCGATCTCCTTCTTATCCATGCTGCGTGTTCGTCTCCTTCGGATATCTGGGGGGCACTGCCCCCGCCTTTTCCAAAACCAGCGCCAGCGCCGGGAGCAAAATCAGCTGGACCACCGCGCCGGGGAGGGTCCCCGCCAGGTAGCTTCCCGCCCAGATGGCCACCGAGTAGCCCTGCCCGGCCCCCAGATAGACCAGGGCGCTGGCGACGCCTCCGGCGATCCGGCCTAAAAGCATGGCGGCAAGGAGCGCCGCGTACCGGTCCAGCATGGCCCGGCCGGTGCGGAGGTATTGGAGGATCAGCCCGCTGACCAGCCCATAGACGCACAGCTCCGGCACCATGGAGATCAGCTGGGCCGGGGAGGGCATCCCAGACAGGGCGCAGGACAGCACCGGCCCCGCCAGCCCGCAGAACAGGCCGTACCAGCCGCCGCAGAGCATCCCGCACAGCAGCACGGGGATGTGCATGGGGGACAGGGCGGCGCCCAGGGCGAGGGCGTGAAAAGCGGTAGGCAGCACATAGCACAGCGCGATGCACAGCGCACAGATGCAGGCCCGCTTGACAGAGGACATGGGATTCATGGCGGCGCTCCTTCAAATTCGTGTTTTTCTATTATATAGCAACCGGCCGCGGCTTTCAACCCCCCTAGGGGGTTGAAAAAACCATGTAAATCGTGTATGATTTGAAAAAAGTACTTTTTGAGGAGTCGCGTATGGACGAGCAGATTCAGAGAATTTTGCGCCAGGTGGAGCAGGTGATCCGGGGCAAAGCCCCGGTGGTGGAAAAGGTGATGATGGCGGTGCTCTCCGGGGGCCATGTGCTGCTGGACGATGTGCCGGGGGTGGGGAAGACCAGCCTGGTGGTGGCCCTGAGCAAGGCCCTGGGGCTGCGGTACCGGCGGGTGCAGTGTACCCCGGATGTGCTGCCCTCGGATATCGTGGGCTTTTCCGTCTACGACCGGCAGAGCGGCTCCTTCCGCTATATGCCCGGGGCGGTGAACGACGCGGACCTGCTGCTGGCGGACGAGATCAACCGCACCTCCAGCAAGACCCAGTCCGCCCTGCTGGAGGCCATGGAGGAACGGCAGGTGACGGTGGATGGCCATGTTCACCCCTTGTCCAGGTGCTTCATGGTGTTCGCCACAGAGAACCATGTGGGGGCCGCAGGGACCCAATTGCTGCCCCAGGCCCAGTTGGACCGGTTTTTGATCCGGCTGACCCTGGGCTACCCGGATTTTGACGCCCAGATGGACATCCTCCGAGACCGCCAGACCGCCGAACCCATGGACACGGTGGCGGCGGTGGCGGACCGGGAAGCGGTGCTGGATATGCAGCGCAGGGCGGCGGCGGTCACGATCCACGAGGAGATTTTGGCCTACATCACCCGTCTGGCCATGGCATCCCGGGAGGATCCATGGATCGAACTGGGGATCAGCCCCCGGGGCGCACTGGCCTTGAGCCGGATGGCGAGGGCCTGCGCCTGCCTTCGGGGCCGGGGCTATGTGATCCCCCAGGATGTGCGGGAGATTTTCACGGATGTGTGCGGACACCGGATTCTGCTGAGTCCCAAAGCTCGCACTGCCCGGATGGACGCCCGGACGGCGCTGGAGGGGGTATTGGCGCGGGTGGAAGCCCCCTACGAAGGCCAATGAGGGCCAGACGGTGGGCTTGGGCTGCCCTGCTGGCGGCGGCGGGAGCGGCGTATCTGTTTGAAAATAACCCGGGGACGCTGACCCTGCTCCTTTGCTACTTGGCGCTGCCACTGGTGGGGATGCTGGCCCTGCTGGGCGGGGGAAGGCTCGCCGTTCAGGGCCCGCTTCCCCAGACGCTGGAAAAGGGAAAGGCCGTTGAGTGCCGCCTGATCGTGAAAAACGGCGGCATGGTTCCCGTTCTAAGATTGCGGGTCCAATGGCGGTGCCGGAACCTGCACACGGGGGAAACCCGCTCCGGCGTGGAAACGGTGACCTTGCCGCCGAAAGGGGAGAGGAGCCTTCCCTTTACCCTGCGCGGTCGCCACTGCGGAAGTATGGAGCTGCAAGTCCTCTCCGGCGAGGTGGAGGATCTATTTGGTCTGGTCAGAAGACGGGTGGAACTGACGTGGACGGGAGAGACGGCGGCGCCCCCGGTCCTCTTTGCTCCGGAACTGATTTTTCTTCCGGCGGAGCGGCGGGGCCCGGAGCGGCAGACCGATTCCCGCACGGTGCCCGGGGACGATCCGGGAGAGTTCTACGCCATCCGGGAGTATGTGCCCGGAGACGCCGTCCGGCAGATCCACTGGAAGCTGTCGGAAAAAACCGGGAAAACCATGGTTCGCCTGCTGGGAGCGTCGATTTCCCGGGAGGCGCTGCTGCTTTTCGATCCCACCGGGGCGGACCCGGAGCTGACGGATATTATAACGGAG
>CANQFY010000004.1 GCA_947600025.1 uncultured Oscillospiraceae bacterium | reverse complement strand
GTCCGGGCCCGGCGATGGGTCAAATTTTTCGGCCAATATGTGGACGAGAAGCTCCACGGCCTGGATTTCAGCCTGTTTTATGTGGGCGACGAACACAGACAGGTGGAGGAATTTCACGGGTACAGCATGACCGACCCTGGCGCCATGAAGAAGATGCTTTTGGAGGTCCCCGTGCGGCCCGAGGAGTCGGCTTTTCTGGACGTGGGCTGCGGCAAGGGAATGTGCATGCGCTGCGCCAAGGAGAGCGGCTACCGCAAGGTGGCGGGGCTGGACCTGGACGAGCATCTTCTGGGCATTGCCAAGCGGAACATGGAAAAGCTGAAGCTGGACGTGGCCTGCATTCAAGCCAACGCGGCGGAATTTGACGGCTACGGGGACTACGACGTGTTTTATTTCTACAATCCCTTCGGGCGGCCGGTGTTCCGCGCGGTGGTGGAGAAGCTGATCGAAAGCCAGAAGACGCGGAACCGGGATATTTGGGTGATCTACTACCATCCGGTGTACGGGGAAGAGTTTGAAAAGGCGGGATTCCAGACGGTGAAGGATCTGCCGGACAGCACCCGGGAGACCTTCACCCGGTATTACCTCTATCCCGCCCGGTCCGAGACGGTGTAAGTCCCTTTTCCCGGAGAAGCAGCCATGTATAAAGAGAAACTGCACAGCAACACGGGCGCCGTCCTGCTCCTGATCGCCGGGATCCTTTTCCTGGCCGGCCTCCTGCAAGGCGGCGAAGCGGAAAGCGCTCCGGTGGAAACCACCGCCCCGCCGGTGACGATGTTCCAGGTCCGCTTTTTGGCGGACGGAACGACCGTTGGCACCCAGACGGTTCCCGAGAAGGAGCCCCTTGAGAGGACGCCGGAGGTATCCATCCCCGGCCTGGTCTTTGCCGGCTGGGAGGACCAGAACGGCCATTTGACGGAGCTGAGGGGCTTGGAGATCTGGGCCGACCGGACCTTTACGGCCCGGCTCTACCCAGATCTGACCAGCCACGCCGCCTACCTGTTCCCCGATCAAAACGGCGCCATCCGCCCCGACGACCCGCTGACGGCGGATGATTTGGCGGCGGCTTTGACGGCGCTGGTGGTGCCCGGCGGGGAGGACCATCTGCCCGAAATGCCCGAGGGAGATCACGCCGTGACCGGGGAGACCGTGGGCCAGGTGCTGTCCGAGTGCTTCCCCGGCGGCGTGGAGGCGCCGGAGACGGAAACCGTCACCCGTGGGGAGTTTGCGGCGCTGATGAATGACCTGCTGTCCCGGGGCGGGGACGAAATGGCCGTGGTGGAGGGCGCGGTCCCCTACCCGGACCTGTCGCTGAGCCGGGCGGATGCCGCGGAGCTTTTGGACGCCGCCGTTCCCCATACCCCGGACCCCGAGGGCGAGGAACTGGTGGAAGCGTTTTTGGATCAGACGTGGGAGCCGGGCTTTTTCCTCATGGGCGGGAACCTGTACTGCGCCGATGAATCCGGGCAGCTGCTCCGGGACGCGGATCAGGGGGACTTCCATTTTCTGCCCGACGGCCGCTACACCAGCGGAGACGAGGAGCTGGACGAATTGGTGTCCGGCCTTCTGGCCGGCTGGATGGCGGAGGACCCGGGGGCGGACAGGGATACCATTATGCGGAAGGCCTATCTCTATGTCCGGGACCTGCCCTATCTGAGCAGCCCCCTCCATGGCTTCGGGGAGACCGGCTGGGAGATCGACGCCGCCAAGACCATGCTGACCAAACACCGGGGCAACTGCTACAATTACGCCGGCGCTTTCTGCGCCCTGGCCCGGGGGCTGGGCGTTGACGCCTGGTGCGTCAGCGGGCTTGTCTTCTCCTACGCCACGGAACACGGCTGGGTGGAGGCCAATATCGACGGCACGACCTACGTTTTCGACGCCCAGCAGGAGGCCCGGCACATCCAGCGGCACACCGGCAGCGGGGATTTTGAAATGTACATGATGACTTATGCCTTTGCGGCGCAATGGCAGTACCGCCGCCCGGCCAGATAGACCGCCGGGCGGAGCGTTCCGCCGCCGCGAGGAGAAAACCGGAGGGCAAGCAATGTATTCCTGTGTCAAACACACCAAAATCGCGGAGCTTCAGACGGCTTGGGAGGAACTCTACGCCGGAAATCCCCTTCTTTCTCCCTATCAGTCCTACGCCTTTTGCAACACGGTGGCCGGAGACTACCGGTTTTCCCACCTCCGCTTCGCGCTGACGCCGGTTTTCTATGAGATCCGGAAGGACGGGCGGACGATCATGATCTTCCCCCTGTGGAAAAAGCCCGGATTTCCCCACTGCGAATACTATCTGTTCCCGGATTTCTGTCTGGCGGGGTATCTGGACCC
Organism: uncultured Oscillospiraceae bacterium; assembly: GCA_947600025.1. GTDB lineage: Bacteria > Bacillota > Clostridia > Oscillospirales > Oscillospiraceae > Faecousia. The sequence continues at coordinate 48,330 of CANQFY010000004.1, read as the reverse complement.
GATCTACGCCGGGGACTGCGCCGACGAGGATTTTGCCCAGGGGCTTTCCCTCCTGTCCCAGGCGTTAAACGCGCCTTTTACCCTTCGGCGTGTCAATGAAAAAAGCGCTTTTGGCCGGTTCCTGAAAACCGTCAACCCGCCCACCGACACCGTGCCCTGCGTCCGGCTCCCCTTTCCCGAGGGGTATGAGGCCTACCATGCGGGACTGAGCAAAAGTGTCCGGCAGAATTTGCGGACCGCCTATAACCGGCTGAGCCGGGACCAAAAAACCATCGGACTCACCGTCTGCCAGACGGAGCCCTTTGAGCCGGCGCTGTGGCAGGAGGCGCTGCGGATCCATGTGAAGCGGAAGCGCCTGCGGGACGGCATCCGGGAGGATTGGCTGCACAGCTACGCGGCCCACCACCACGATCCGCTGGAGAAGGCGCTGAAAAACAACGGGCCCCATATGCTGTTTCTCCTGACCGTGGACGGGGTGGGCGCGGCCTATTTCGCGGGCTTCCTCTCCAACGACGGCTTGAGCGTGGTGGTTCCCCGATTGTCCATCGATGATGATTTCAAATTCTATTCGCCGGGCCTGGTCATGCTGGTGGAGGCAATCAAGTATCTGGAGGCAAATACCTCCATCCGCTGCATTGACCTGTGCCACGGGGAGCAGACCTATAAATACGCCATGGGCGGTCAAGAGCATTTTAACTCCTATTTTCGCCTGCCTCCGGGCTTCCTGAAGGATGGGGAGATGCCGGGGCGGCCCGAATAAAAAGCTGGGGTCAGGCGACGCGCCTGGCCCCAGCTTTTATGACAGATTTTTTGAAACGGTATGGACGGAAGTTAGTCCGTCAGGGCCATACCATTGGCGTCTTTGTCGATCTGGCCGGTGAGGATCATGATGCCCTCGATCAGGCCCCAGACCTCGCTGACGATGGCGCAGACGCCACAGGTCAGCACGGTGATCAGCAGCTGGGCCACCGCTTTGCCGGTGTAGCCCAGGTAGAAGTTGTGGATGCCCAGGCTGCCCAGGAAAATGCCCAGCAGGCCGGCGGCCAGCTTGCTCTTGTCACCGGGGACGGCGGTGGTCACGGCGGCGCCGCACTTCAGGCAGACCGCCGCGCCGGGCGCAGTGGGAGTGCCGCAGTTGGGGCAGTAGGAAGCGCCGGCACCTTTGGCGTAGCCGCACCGGACACAGACCGCCGCGTTGGGGTCCATGGGATTACCGCAGTTTTTACAGAACATATCATTTTCCTCCTTGCGATTGGTTTTATATGGTGAGATCACCGTGCAAAAACACTGCCAGCCGGACAAAATAGCACGCCGCGAACCCAATGCCCAGGGCGGCCAGGAGCCATGCGTTGGCCCGCTTGGACGGCAGCGGCTGAAAATCGAAAATCCAAATCACGGCGACCACCGGAACGATCCAAAACATGGGGTGATAGAAAAACGCCGCCCTCAGATCCAGCCGCAGCGCCGCCAGCCAGGCCCGGCTCATACCGCAGCTGGGGCAGATGACGCCGGTGACCGCGCGGATCGGGCAAAAGCCGAACAAGAGAGCCCAAACCCCCAACGCCGCGGCGCAGGCGGCAAGAATCAATAGCTTGAACCCCAAGTGGGACGGCTTGCGCATGTCCTCATCCCCCATTCAAAATATTAACATATTGTGACCGGAATTGCAACAACTTTTTTAGTATTCCGTATAAAAAATCACATCCTGTCGGATTATCCCATATTTTTCCTGCGTTATTCGTACTTTTGGCGGATGGAATGTGAAAGAACCGTGTATTTTTACTTTCCTCCGGCGGCAAAGTGTGCTATAATAGCCGCGAGGCGACGATTATACTTTAGTTTATAAACGGAAAGCTTGGAAAAGAAGGGCTCCTATGAACTACCTGATCGATTTTATCGCGCTGGCGCTGCTGTATGCCTTTGCCTTTTTCCCAAGATGGCGGAAAAAGGGTTGGGACAGGCTGCTGGTTCACACGCTGATGTATGTGTATCTCTCATTCGTGCTTTATTTTACCCTGATGCCCGTCATTTCGTCGCTCCTCTTCGTGCTGGACCACCCCTATACCCCCATGAATCTGGTGCCGTTTATCGATGTGTCCCTGGGGAGGGGGGATTATCTCCGGCAGATCGCGCTGAACATCCTGATGACCGTGCCCTTCGGCTTTCTGTATCCGCTGACCCGGAACGGGAAGGCAAGATGCGCCGAGACCGTGCTGCTTTGCCTCCTGATGAGCCTGGGGATCGAGCTGCTCCAGCCCCTTCTCAGCGGCGGCCGGTCCTCGGATATCACGGACCTGATCACCAACGGAACCGGCGGGCTGCTGGGGTACGGCCTTTATGCCCTGTTCCGGCCGGTCACGGACCGGATCCTGAACCTTCTGCGAAAGAACCAAGCACCGTGAAAGGAGGCGCGCCATGCTTACCCAGCTCTATACCCGCCAGGGCGAGACCCTCTCCGGCACCCCCTGGCAGATCTATCCCCGCCCCCAGCTGCGGCGGGACAGCTTCCTGTGCCTGAACGGCCCCTGGGAATTTGCCGTTTCCCCCGACAAGGAGACGCCGGAGCGGTTCGACCGGTCAATTCTGGTTCCCTTCTGCCCGGAGAGCGCTCTTTCCGGCGTGGGGGAGCACTTCCCCGAGGGAAGCTACTTATTCTACCGGCGGCGCCTGGCGCTCCCGGCGGGCTTTTTCCGGGGTAGGGTGCTGCTCCACATCGGCGCGGCGGACCAGGAGCTGGATTGCTTCGTAAATAGCGTCCACGCGGGGCGCCACCTGGGGGGCTACGAGGCCATGACCTTCGACATCACCCCCTTTCTCCCGGATGGGGAGGCGGAGCTGCTCCTCCGGGTCCGGGACGATCTGCGGGACCTTTCCCAGCCCTACGGCAAGCAGGTAGAGCCCAAAAAGCGGGGCGGCATGTGGTACACCCCCGTCTCCGGGATCTACCAGTCCGTGTGGCTGGAATCGGTGCCGGAGACCTACATTAATCGGCTGGAGATCCAAACCGACTGCCGCCAGGCGGTGATCGACACGGGGCAGCCCACGATCCCCGGACGGGTGATTCTGGATAACGGCCAGGTGTTCCCCCTGGAAAGGGGCCGGGCGGTGATCGCGCCGGAGAACCCCCGACTGTGGAGCCCGGAGGACCCCTGGCTCTATGAATTCACCCTGGAAATGGGGGAGGACCGGGTGGAGAGCTACTTCGCCCTGCGAACCGTGGACATCCGGCAGGTGGCGGGGATCCCCAGGATCTGCCTCAACGGAAAGCCCTACTTTTTCCACGGCCTGCTGGACCAGGGGTACTGGCCCGACGGCCTTTTGACAGCCCCCGACCCTAAGTGCTACGCCCAGGACATTCAGGCCATGAAAGATTTGGGATTTAACACCTTGCGCAAGCACATCAAAGTGGAGCCGGAGGAATTTTACTACCAGTGCGACCTGCTGGGGATGGTGGTTTTCCAGGACATGGTGAATAATGGGGAGTACCGCTATCTTCGGGACACGGCCCTGCCCACGGTGGGCTTTCAGGTGCGGCCCGACGGGGGCCTTCACCGGGACCCCAAGGGCCGGGAGGCCTTTTACCGGAGCATGGAGGCCACGGTACGGCAGCTGCGCAACCACCCCTGCATCCTCTACTGGACGATCTTCAACGAGGGCTGGGGCCAGTTCCGCTCCACGGAGGCCTACCGGCGGCTGAAGGCCCTGGACGGCAGCCGGATCATCGACACCGCCTCGGGCTGGTTCCGGTGGGGACAGACGGATGTGAACAGCCGGCACATTTACTTCGGCCCCTGGGGGCAGCTGCGGAAGAGCAAGCGGCCCCTGGTCCTCAGCGAGTTTGGGGGCTACACCCTGCCCACCCCGGGCCACATGGCAAACACAGAGGACGCCTACGGCTATCGAACCTGCCGGACCCAGGAGCAGTATATGACGGAGCTGCTTACCCTCTACCGCCAGCGGATCGAGCCCGCCATCCCCAAGGGTCTGTGCGGTGCCATCTACACCCAGCTTAGCGACGTGGAGGACGAGATCAACGGCCTGCTGACCTACGATCGGAAGGTGCTGAAGGCGGATCCCGCCGCCATGCGGGCCCTGGCCGCCCGGCTCACCGGGGCCACGCAGCCGGAAGGGGCGGGGGTATAACGGCGCTTGCCGCTTTTTTTAAGGGGGCGCTGGTTCGTGGGCTTTTGTCCCTCCCTTTGGGGTACAATGGGCCCAGTCTATACCAAGGGGGAACGGTCATGCAGTGCCAAAAGCTGAAAACCTATATGGAAACCGGACGGGTGGTGTTCCTGCCGGCCAAGGCCATCCGTCCCAACCCGGCCCAGCCCCGGGAGCGGTTCCGGGAGGACGCCCTCCGGGAGTTGGCGGAGAGCATCCGCCGCCACGGAATTTTGCAGCCCCTGTCCGTGCGCCGGGTGGGGACGGCCTATGAGCTGATCGCCGGGGAGCGCCGCCTCCGGGCCGGACAGATGGCCGGCCTGACGGAGATCCCCTGCATCGTCATGAGCATGGACAGCCAGGAGTCCGGCATGGCGGCCCTGGTGGAGAACCTCCAGCGTCAGGATCTGGACTTCGTGGAGGAGGCCCGGGGCATCGCCAAGCTCATGGAGACCTGGGACCTGAGCCAGGAGCAGGCCGCCAAGCTCCTGGGCAAGAGCCAGAGCGCCGTGGCCAACAAGCTGCGGGTTCTGCGCCACTCCCAGCAGGTGCTGGACGCCCTCCGGGCCGCGAACCTCACCGAGCGCCATGCCCGGGCCCTGCTGCGGCTGCCCGGGGAGCCGGAAAAGCTGAAGGCCCTGGAAGTTATCGCCCGGGAGGGCATGAGCGTGGCCCGGACGGAAAAATACATCGCCGCACTCCTGGAGGCCAAGCCCGCCCAGCCGCCCAGGGCCAACCTGGGGGCCTTCCTCAACGGTCTGAGCCAGTCCCTGGCCCGGATCCAGCGCTCCGGGATCCCGGCGGTGTCCGAGCGGCGGGAGACGGACAGCCAGATCGTGCTGACCATCACCATCCCCAAGGGGGCCGGGCCGGGGGACGCCCGAGATATTGCCCCTATGATACCGGGGCCGGGACGCTGACGCGTCCCGGCCTTTTATCCTGCTGTTCCGGCCAGGGCCTGCCGGGGGGCGATTCGCATGGACGCGGTCCGGGGATAGAAATAGCGCAGCTTCTCCTGGGCGATCCGAATATCCAGGGTGTCGGTCCGCAGCAGCTCCCCGTCTAAGCTCACGCTGTTGATCTTGGAGCAGCGCACCGTCAGCCGGTCCGTCACCACATGGGTGATCAGATCGGGCAGCTGGGCATACTGGCCGGCCTTGTACTTGCCGATGACCATGGGCACCCGCCACAGCGGCACGTCTTTCACGATCACCACGTCCAGCATCCCGTCGGTGGGGTCCGCCTCCGGCACGGGATGGAACCCCCCGCCGTAAAACTGGCCGTTGCAGGCGGTGATCATGGTCTGCTTCCCCTGAAACACCTGGCCGTTGACCTCCACGGTGTAGGGCTCGGAGATGCCCCGGCACAGATTGACCAAAATGGACAGGATGTACGCCCCGGAGCCCGTGACCAGGGGCAGGCGCTTATACTCCCCGATCTGGGTGCCGATCCGGGCGTCCAGGCCCACGGAGCAGGTGTTGATGGCCAGCTGGCCGTTGCATTGGATCATGTCCAGCACCGACTCCTGGCAGTCGAGATAGGGCTCCAGGCTGTCGAAGGTCATGCTGTCCCCAAAAATGCGAACGAAATCGTTGCCGCTGCCCCCGGCGAAATGGGTCACGGCCACGTTGGGAAAGCCCGCCGCCCCGGCGGCCACCTCGTTGAGGGTCCCGTCCCCGCCCATGGCGAAGATCCGGTACTCCTCCCCGCTTTTCCCCGCCCGGCGGGCCAGGTCCCGGCAGTCCCCGGGGCCCTGGGACACGGCGATTTCATAGGGTAGCCCCCGCTTTCCCCAGGAGCTTTGGATCATTTCCCGGTATTCTTCCGTCCGGTCCCGCTTTCCGGCGGCGGGGTTGATGATAAAAAGATCCTTCATTTCCGGCCCCCTTTTTTCTGTCCGGGCAGATACATATAGCAGTTGCACTGGATGCGTCCGTTGTAGAGCTTTCGTTTTTTGTCCGCCCGGCGGCCGAAATAATGCTCAAATTCCGGCTCCGCCGCCAGCAGATACAGCCGCCAGTCCTCCTGCCCCCGGAGATGGCGGCCCAAGGCGGCGTAGAGCCGCTGGGCACTCTGCCGCTCCATCATCCGTTCCCCGTAGGGCGGGTTGGCAATGAGGATGCCCGCCTGGTCCGGCAGGGGCTCCCGGGTGGCGTCCCCCCGGCGGAATTCGATCAGGTCCCCCACCCCCGCCTTCCGGGCGTTGGCGGCGGCCAGGCTCACCGCGTTTTCGTCGATGTCCGACCCCAGGATGCGGTACTGCCCGTGAAATTCCCGGTCCCGGGCCTCCTCCCGGGCCTGCCGCCAGATATTCTCCGGCAGCCAGGGGAAGGACTCGGCGGCAAAGTGCCGCCGCAGGCCGGGGGCCTGATTTTTGGCGATGAGAGCCGCCTCGATGGGAATGGTGCCAGAGCCGCAGAAGGGGTCAAAAAAGGTCTCCCGCCCCCGGTAGCGGGACAGCAGCACCAGCGCCGCCGCCAGGGTCTCCCGCAGGGGCGCCTCGTTGCCCACGGCCCGGTAGCCACGCTTATGCAGGCCCGGGCCGGTGGCGTCCAAATAGAGGGTGGCCCGGTCGTGGAACAGGGCGAATTGCAGCTGGAAGGTGGCGCCGGTCTCGGGGAGCCAATTGAGCCCGTAGGCCGCTCCCAGGGTCTTGGCCGCCGCCTTTTTGATGATGGCCTGGCAGTCCGGCACGCTCATGAGCCTGCTGTCCAGGCAGGAGCCCTTCACCGGGAAGGCCCCGTCCCGGGGGATGAACTCCGCCAGGGGCGCCCGGCATACCCCCTGGAACAGCTCCTCGAAGGTGGTGGCGGGAAACTCCGCCAGCACGATCAGCACCCGCTCTCCCGTGCGCAGCCAGGTCAGGACCCGGGGCAGGGCCGCGGGTCCGCCGGAAAACAGGACCCGCCCGTTTTCCGCCTGCACGTTTTCCATCTCCAGCCGCCGCAGCTCCTCCGCCGCCAGGCCCTCCAGGCCGAACAGGCAGGGCACGGCATATCGCATTTGCGTCATAGTCCCTCCTACGGAATGATCTTGCTCTTTTTCAGGTAGCGCTCCTCCTCGGAGAAGACGCAGCCGCAGTACTTTTGGATATACATCCCCAGCTCCCGGGCCCGGGCCTGCCCCTCCCGGAAGTAGGGGCGGAAGTCGCGGTAGAGAAAGGGCACACCCGCCGCCTCCGCCGCCCGCTGGGCGGTCTCCCGGAGCAGGTCGTGATTTTGATAGGGACTGATGAACAGGGACGAGGTGAAGGCGTCGAAGCCCCCCTCCTTGGCCTGCCGGGCGGCCTCGAAAAGCCGCATCTCGTAGCACACGGCGCAGCGGCCCGGAATGTCCGCCGCTACCGCCCGGACGAAGGGCCGCAGGCCGTAGTCGTTCCGCTCCAAAAGAGGCAGCTCCACGGTCTGGGCGTATTCCCGCAGGCAGTTGCGCCGGGCCCGGTACTCGGTAAAGAGGTGGATATTGGGATTGTACCAGAAGCCGGTCAGCTCCGCCCCGTCCCCCCGGAGCACGTCGATACACATATTGGCGCAGGGCGCGCAGCAGATGTGAAGAAGCACCTTCATGGCCCCTGATCCCTCCTTTTCGTTTTCCGCCGTTTGCGCGGAAAAAAGCAACTTATACACAGCTATTTTACCACGGCAAAAATGGAATGTCAAACCCGGTCCCCGGCAGGGGACCCATATTTTAGGGTCAAATTGGGCCATTTTGGCGCGATTGACAGGGAACCCCGGTTTTGATATAATACCAAAAACGCCCCTTTGGAGGAATGGTTATGAGAATGAGGAAAAAGCCCAATCTGGAGCCCCGGATGGCCGCCTGCGCCGCCTGGCAGGTGGCCGACCCCGCCGGCAAGCGGGGGGCCTGGCGGTCCTTGCTGCCCGGCTGCGCTGGGCTGTGGGTGGAGCTGGGCTGCGGGAAGGGCAAATTCACCGTGGAGCTGGCGGCGGCCCATCCGGAGGCGCTGGTGATCGCCGTGGAGCGGTGCCGGGAGGCCATGGTCATGGCCATGGAGAAGGCCCGGGACGCCGGGCTGAAAAACGTCTTTTTCGTGGACATGGACGTGGCAAATCTTTCCGCGTGCTTCGCCCCCGGGGAGATGGACCGGATCTACCTCAATTTTCCCGACCCCTGGCCCCGGAAAAAAAACGCCAAGCGCCGCCTGACCCACCGGAGCTTCCTCCGGCTCTACGCCCAGGCCCTGACCCCCGGCGGGGAGGTTCTCTTCAAAACCGACAACGCCCCCCTGTTCGCCTTCACCTTGGAGGAGTGCGCCGCATTGGGCCTGGAGGTGCAAAACGTCACGGATGATCTCCACGCAAACGGCCCGGTGGGCATTTTGACCGGGTACGAGGAAAAATTCCTGGCCCAGGGGGTCCCCATCCACCGCTGCCAGATCGTGGCCCGGCCCCTGGAGGCGGAGGCATGACCTATTTCGCCGGGGAATACGACGTGGCGGTGGTGGGGGCCGGCCACGCCGGCATCGAGGCCGCCCTGGCCGCCGCCCGGCTGGGCTGCCGCACCGTGATTTTCACCGTCAACCTGGACGCCGTGGGGAATATGCCCTGCAACCCCGCCATCGGCGGTTCCGGCAAGGGCCACCTGGTCCGGGAGCTGGACGCCCTGGGGGGCGAGATGGGCCTGGCCGCCGACGCCTGCTGCATCCAGTACCGGATGCTGAACCTGGGGAAGGGCCCCGCCGTCCACTCCCTCCGGGCCCAGGCGGACCGGCGGAAATACCAGCAGTATATGAAGCACGTCCTGGAGCTCCAGGAGCATCTGGACTTAAAGCAGGCCATGGTCACGGAACTTCTGACGGAAAACGGCCGGATCTGGGGCCTACGGACCCGCCTGGGGGCGGAGTACCGGGCCCGGGCGGTGGTGCTGGCCACCGGGACCTACTTAGACAGCACGGTGATCACCGGCGACTGTGTCTACCCCTCCGGCCCCGACGGGATGCACCCGGCCACGGGCCTGGCGGACAGTCTCCGGGCCCTGGGGTTGCGGCTTCGGCGGTTCAAGACCGGCACGCCACCAAGAGTGAACCGGCGAAGCGTGGACTTTTCCAAAATGGAGCCCCAGCCGGGGGACGATCAGTGCCCCGGCTTCTCCTTCCGGACGGCGCGGCCCCCGGAAAACCGGGAAAAGTGCTACCTGACCTACACCAACGAGGAAACCCACGCCGTCATCCGGGAAAATCTTCACCGCTCCCCCCTTTTTGACGGCACCATCCAGGGGGTAGGGCCCCGGTACTGCCCCAGCATCGAGACGAAGCTGGTCCGCTTCCCAGACAAGACCCGCCACCAGCTCTTTGTGGAGCCCTGCGGGCTGGACACGGAGGAGCTGTATATCCAGGGCCTGTCCAGCAGCCTGCCGGAGGACGTGCAGCTGCGGATGCTCCACACCATCCCCGGTCTGGAACGGGCGGAAATGATGCGCCCGGCCTACGCCATTGAATACGAATGTTTAGACCCCACCCAGCTGGCCGCGACCCTGGAATGTAAGACTGTCCCCGGCCTTTTCGGCGCGGGGCAGTTCAACGGCACCTCCGGCTATGAGGAGGCCGCCGTCCAGGGGCTGCTGGCGGGGGTGAACGCCGCGAGAAGCGTCCAGGGGAAGGAGCCCGTGATCATCACCCGGGACATGGGCTATATCGGCATCCTCATCGACGATCTGGTGACCAAGGGCACCGAGGAGCCCTACCGGATCATGACCAGCCGGTCGGAGTACCGGCTGCTCCACCGGCAGGACAACGCCGACCGGCGGCTCACCGACCTGGGGGCGAAGATCGGCCTGGTGGATGAGGCCCGGCGCCAGGCGGTGGCGGAAAAATACCGGGCGGTGGAGCGGGAGGTCCGCCGCCTGGAGGGGACCGGCGTGGCGGAGAGCATAGAACTCAACGAGATGCTGCGGCAGCGGGGTTCCGCCCCGGTGACCGGCTCCGCCCGGCTGGCGGAGCTGCTCCGGCGGCCCCAGGTGGACTATGACGACCTGGCTCCCTTCGACCCGGACCGGCCGGACCTGGCCCCGGAAATTCGGGAGGCGGTGCAGATCGAGACGAAATACGCGGGGTATCTTACCCGGCAGGAAAAGCAGGTGGAGCAGTTCCGCCGGGAGGAGGCCCGGGCCCTGCCCCAAGACATCGACTATTCCGCCATCCAGGGCCTGCGGCTGGAGGCCCGGGAGAAGCTGGCCCGGATCCGCCCGTTGTCCCTGGGCCAGGCCGGGCGGATCTCCGGCGTCAGCCCGGCGGACGTCGCCGTGCTGATGATCTACCTGGACAGCCGGGGAAGCGGGACCGGCGAATAGGGCGTCGCCTGTGAATATTCCATTAAATTTTCCGGACAGGGTAGCCTCTGCCCGGAAAATATGCTATAATAAGTCAAATATCCATTGGAGAGACTTGCTATGCTGGAACTTTTGGCGCCGGCTGGGTCCATGGAGGCCCTCCGGGCGGCGGTGCAGAACGGCGCGGACGCCGTGTATCTGGGCTATGAGACCCTGAACGCCCGCCAGGGCGCGAAAAATTTTACCCCCCAGACCGTCACCGAGGCGGTGCGCTACTGCCACATCCGGGGGGTGGCCGTCCACCTGGCGCTGAACATCCTGACCTCCGACCGGGAGCTGGACCAGGCGGCGGAGCTGATCCGCCAGGCCGCCCTCAGCGGGGTGGACGCCTTTATTGTCCAGGACCTGGGGGTGGCGGAGTTTTGCCGCCGGATCGCCCCGGACATCCCCATCCACGGCTCCACCCAGATGACCATTCATTCCCTGCCGGGGGTGCAGATGTGCGCCGCCTGGGGCATGAAGCGGGTGGTCCTCAGCCGGGAGCTGAGCCGGGAGGAGATCAGCTATATCTGCCAAAACTCCCCCATTGAGATCGAGGTTTTCGCCCACGGGGCGCTGTGCATGTGCTATTCCGGAGCGTGCTATCTGTCCGCCGTCATTGGGGGGCGGTCCGGCAACCGGGGCCGGTGCGCCCAGCCCTGCCGCCAGAGCTACGGCTATGGCCGCTGGGAGGACAAGTACCCCCTGAGCCTGAAGGACAACTGCCTGGTCACCTACTTAGGGGAGCTGGCGGCCTTCGGCGTGACCTCTATTAAGCTGGAGGGCCGGATGAAGCGGCCCGAGTATGTGGCGGCGGTGACTCAGGTGTACCGCCAGGCTCTGGACGGCAAGGCCGTCACCCGGGAAATGATGGACAAGCTCTTGGCCGCCTTCAACCGCCAGGGCTTTACCGACGGCTATTACACCGGAAGGATCGGGCCGGAGATGTTCGGCACCCGTCAGGAGCCGGGGGGAGAGGCCCCCTGGATGAAAGAGGCCCGCCAGACCTACGAGGCCGGAGAGACCCCCCGGGTGGGGGTGCGGATGGCGGCCTCGGTGACCGGCCTGGGCAGCCGCCTGACCGTGGCGGACCCGGAGGGACGGGTCTGCCGGGTGGACGGGCCCAGAGGCGAGCCCGCTCGGAACGTCCTTTTGACCCCGGAGGCCCTGGCTGCCCGGCTGTCCAAAACCGGGGGCACCCCCTATCAATGCCTGGACGTCCAGGCAGAGGTGGAGCCGGGCTATACCCTCTCCGCCGCCGCGATCAACGGCCTGCGGCGGGACGCCCTGAATCAGCTCACCGCCCTCCGGGCCCGGCGGGAGCCGCCCCGGCTGGGAAAGCCCCCCCAGATCCGCCATGTGGCCGGGCCCAGGAGCCATCCGGCGGTGAACGTTCAGATCACCACCCGGGAGCAGGCCACGGACCGGCTGCTCCGCACGCCGCTGTCGGTGCTGTATGTGCCCATCCACCTGCTGCGGCAGGACCCCGCCTGGTGCCGGAATTTGCTGGCCCGGGCCCGGGTCTGCGCTGTGCTGCCCCGGATCGCCCACGATCCGGAGCTGCCCAAGCTCCGCCAGGCCATGCTGGACCTGCGGGCTCTGGGGGTGCGGGAGGTGCTGGCGGGGAATCCCGGTCTGCTGCTCCCGGCAAGGGAGTGCGGCATGGGGATCCGGGGGGACTTCGGGCTGAATCTGTACAATTCCGCCGCCGTCAATCAAATCGCCCGGCTGGAGCTGCGCTCCGCCACCTTGAGCTTTGAAATGACCCTGCCCCAGATTCGGGACGTGAGCAAGCCCCTAGACTGCGAGATCTTGGCCTATGGGCGGCTGCCCCTGATGGTGACGGAAAACTGCCTGATCCGGGGCCGCACCGGGGCGTGTACCTGCGAGCTGGCCCCTACCAAGCTGATGGACAAGACCGGGGCGGAGTTTCCCGTGCTGCGGGACGGGGACACCTGCCGCTCAGTTTTGTACAACGGCCGGAAGCTCAACCTGCTGGACCGGCAGGAGGATCTGAACCGTCTGGGCCTGTGGGCTGTCCGGCTGCTATTCACCACGGAAAACAGCCGGGAAGTGGACCAGGTGCTCCAGGCCCTGGAGAGCCCCGCCGCTTTCGACCCGGGGGGAAGCACCCGGGGACTGTATCTGCGGGGTGTGGACTAAAGCCCCACCCGGAAGGGGGAAGCGATATGACACAACTGATTTTGGCCTCCGCCTCACCCCGGCGGCGGCAGCTATTGCACCTGCTGGGGATGGACTTCAGCGTTCGCCCGGCGGATATCGACGAAATAATGGACTTTTCCCTGCCGCCGGAGGCGGCAGTGGCGAAGCTTAGCGCCAGGAAGGCCGCCGCCGCCCTCCGGGCCCCGGGAGAAGTGATCCTGGCGGCGGACACGGTGGTAGTACTGGACCGGAAGGTGCTGGGAAAGCCCCAAAGCCGGAATGAGGCCCGGGAAATGCTCCGGGCCCTGTCCGGCGGGGAGCATCTGGTGATGACCGGCGTTACCGTGACCTCAGACCGGGGGACCGAAACCGGCACGGAGATCACCGCCGTCCAGTTCCGGGAGCTGGAGGACTGGGAGATCGAGGATTATCTCGCCACCGGCGAGCCCATGGACAAGGCGGGGGCCTACGGCATCCAGGGCGGCGGGGCGGTGTTCGTCACCGGTATCGCCGGGGATTTCTATAACGTGATGGGACTTCCGGTGTGCCGGGTCTACGGGATGCTCCGCAGGCTGGCCCCGGAGCTTTGGGAGGACCGAGCATGAGACACTTTTTCACCGGACGGATCCGGCTGATCCTGGCTTTGGCGGTGATCCTGGCGGTGGTACTTGGGGTGGCGTCCAACCTGACGGGGCGGGACTATCCCGGCATCCTGGTGCAGAGCGTCCTGTCCCCCATTCGGGCGGGCGCGGACAGCCTGGTGCGTCAGGCGGAGAAATTTTACAGCTATATGTTCCGCTACGAGGCCCTGGAGGCGGAGAACGCCGCCCTGCGCCAGCAGATCGCCCAGATGCGGGAGGACGCCCGGAACGCGGACACCGTCTCCCGGGAAAACGACCGACTCCGAGCCCTGCTGGATATGCAGAGCCTCCACGAGGACTATACCTTGCTGGACTGCTATATCATCAGCCGGGATTCGGTGGACTGGGCCGGGGGCTTTACCCTGAACCGAGGCGCCTCCTCCGGCGTGGAAGAGGGAATGTGCGTCATCACCGCCAACTCCGAGGTGGTGGGCATCATCGAGGAGGTGGGGCCCAACTATTCCCGGGTGCGCACGGTGCTGGACTCCACCCTGGAGATCTCCGCCACCATCGCCTCTTCCGGCTACAACGGCATGGTCCGGGGGGACTACACCGGCGGCTACGCCGACATGATGCGGATGGACTATCTGCCCACCTCCGCCGTGATCCGCAACCAGGATCAGGTGGTCACCTCCGGCTCCTCCATGTATCCCAAAAATCTGATCCTGGGCTATGTGGTGGACGCGGGCTTTTCAGACACCGGCGTGGCAAAATACGCGATCTTGACCCCGGCGGTGGTTTTCGGGCAGCTGGAGCAGGTGTTCATTCTCACCAGCTTTGAAACGGCGGAGTGAGCCATGGCGCGACGGAGAAAGTACGAATTTCGGCCGGATAAGACCGGCCCCGGGCTGCTCAGCCGGCTGTATCTGACCAAGCTGCAGCGGCTGGCCCTGCTGAAATGGGTGCTTTACGGCCTGCTGGTGCTTTTTGCGGCCCTGCTTCAGGATGTGATCTTTAGCCGCCTGCGGCTTTTCGGCGCCGCCACCGACCTGGTGCCCTGCGTGATTCTGACGGTGTGTGTGCTGGAATGTTCCGAGGGGGGCTGCGTCTTCACCCTGGCGGCGTCCTGCGTGTATCAGTTTTCCGGCTCCGCCCCGGGGTATCATGTGATCGTGCTGCTGACATTCCTGGGGGTAGGCGCTACGGTGTTTCGCCAGGCCTTTCTGCGGAAGGGCTTCAGCGCCACCTTGGTCTGCGTGGTGCCCTCCCTGCTGGCCTATGAGATTCTGGTGTTTGCCGTGGGCCTTTACAGTGGACGGACCATTTGGCCCCGGATCGGGGGCTTTCTGGTCACCTGGCTGCTCACCTGCCTGGCTGCTCCGGCGGTGTACCCCGCCGCCAAGGCCATCAGCCGAATTGGAGGAGAAACATGGAAAGAATGACCCGTGTGCGGGTGAACGTGCTGATCACCCTGTTCAGTTTGGTGCTGGTACTCTTCATGGCCCGGCTGTTTGATATTCAGTTTATCGAGACCAAGGGAGACACCAATAACGCCGATACCTTCATTACCGAGACCCGTGTGAAGGCCGCCCGGGGGGAGATTCTGGACCGGAACGGCAATGTGCTGGTGGGCAACCGGGCCAGCTATGACCTGGTGATCAATTACTTTGTGTTCATCGACTCGGACAATCCCAATCAATACCTGTACCAGATGGTAAAGCTGTGCCAGGAGCGGGGCATCGACTATGCGGAGAACTTCCCCGTGACCAAGACCCGGCCCTTTGAGTACACCTTGGACCAGCAAAATACCACCTGGCGGGGCTATTTCCAGGCGTACCTCCATGACCTGGGCTACGATTCGGATATCACCGCCCCCCTGCTGATCCAGAAGCTCCGGGCCGTCTACGACCTGCCCGACGAGTGGACCGACGAGGAGGCCCGGGCGGTGATCGGGCTGCGCTACGAGCTGCGTCTGCGGGTGCTGGTGCCCATCGCCAACTACCTGTTCGTCTCCGACGTGGACAACGACACCCTTTCGGAGGTGCTGGAGATGAACATCCCCGGCCTGAACGTGGAGGCCGCCACGGTGCGGGAGTATCATACCGACTGCGCGGCCCATATTTTGGGCTATGTGGGCGCCATGAACGATGAAGAGTGGGCGTACTACCAGGAGCTGGGCTACCCCATGGACGCCGACGTGGGCAAGGATGGACTGGAAAAGGCCTTCGAGGAACAGCTCCACGGCACCGACGGCATCCGCTGGGACGAGGTGACCTCCGACGGTACCGTCATCAATACCTATTACGACCCGGTGCCCCAGGCTGGAAACAATGTGGAGATCTCCATTGATCTGAGCCTTCAGATGGTGGCGGAGGAGCGCTTAGCGGCGGTTCTGGAGAACCTCCGGACCGACGAGAACACCACCGACGGCAAGGACGCCGAGGGCGGCGGGGTGGTGGCCATCGATCCCCGCAACGGGCAGATCCTGGTCTGCGCCAGCTATCCTACCTACGACTTGAGTACCTTCTTTGAAAAATATAATGAGACGCTCCAGGCCCCCTTTGATCCCCTGTTCAACCGGGCGCTGATGGCCACCTATCCCCCGGGCTCTACCTTTAAGCCCTGTGTGTCCATCGCCGCCATCGACAGCGGCTTGATCACGCCCAACACGGTGATCGAGGACCGGGGCCGCTACGACCGGTACATCGACTCGGGCTTCTATGCCGACTGTTTGCAGTATTCTTCCTACGGGACGGTCCATGAGAACGTGAACGTGGTTCACGCCCTGGAGGTCTCCTGTAACTACTTCTACTATTGGATCGGCGACCATATCAGCGACTGGGGCATTATCGACGCCACCGCCAAGGCCATGGGTCTGGGGGAGGCGACCGGCGTGGAGCTGTACGAGGAGATCGGCTACCGGGCCAATCCCGAGACGAAACGGCTGCTGCACGGCAGCAATCCGGACGACGCCGGCTGGTATCAGGCCGACGCCATCATGGCGGCCATCGGTCAGTCGGAAAACAAATTTACCCCCCTGCAGATGTGCGTCTACGCCACCGTTCTGGCCAATCGGGGCCAGCGGTACAAGGCAACCTTCCTGAGCCGGGTGGTGTCCCCGGACTACCGGGAGATGATCATGGAGAGCCGGCCCACGCTGCTGAGTACCTTTGAAATATCTGACGAGGCGTATCAGGCCTATACCCAGGGAATGTACCAGGTGACCCAGCAGCCCAACGGCACGGCGCGAGACGCCTTTGACGGCTTCAATGAACGGATCCGGGTAGCGGGCAAAACCGGCACCGCCGAGAACGGCCTGGGTGTCGGCTCGGATCACGCGGCCTTTATCTGCTACGCGCCGATCGACAACCCCACCATCGCCATCGCGGTCTACGGTGAGAAGGCCGGTCACGGCAACGCCGTGGCCAGCGTGGCCCGGGCGATTTTGGACACCTACTTTGCCGGCGGCGTGGAGGGAGAGATCGTGACCTCCGAAAATATGCCGGGCTAAAACGCGTCACCCCGCCGGAGCCCCGGCGGGGTGACCCTTTGGGGACGGGAACCTCCCCTTGGCCGGCCGCTTTTTCCCGGCAGAAGGTTGCCCGGATGGGGGAAAACCCCAAATTCGCCTTCAAAAAAACCGAAAAAGAGGTTGCAAAATGAACCCTGCCATGCTATAATAAGTCCCGTGTCCGATGCCGGATTCCACATTGGGATGTCGCCAAGCGGTAAGGCACCAGACTTTGACTCTGGCATCCGTCGGTTCAAATCCGGCCATCCCAGCCACGATCCGCTAGCTCAGTTGGCAGAGCAATTGCCTTTTAAGCAATGGGTCCGGGGTTCGAATCCCCGGCGGGTCACCAAGAACAGCACGCCGCCCACCGGGCGGCGTGCTGTTCTTGGTAGCCGGGGATTCGAATAATTCAATCCGGCAGCCCGGTGGGCTGCCGGCCGCCGGGGCTGGACCCGGCGGACCCTCAGCGAGTGAATCCCCGGCGGGTGGGAAATGCGCCGCCCACCGGGCGGCGTGCTGTTCTTGGTAGCCGGGGATTCGAACGATTCAATCCGGCAGCCCGGTGGGCTGCCGGCCGCCGGGGCTGGACCCGGCGGACCCGCCGCAAGTGAATCCCCGGCGGGTCACCAGGGGACGCAAATAAGAGCCCTGCGCATTGTGTGAAATGAATTTGCGTTTGAAGCGACAATACCCCCTGCGGCTTAAAAATCTCAGGGGGTATTGTCGTTTTATTAGGAGGGCAGCTGCTGACCATGTAGCTGCTAGTCTTGGCTCCTATTCGTCCTTGTTTCGCCAGCATGTAGACCCATACATACCCAGAAGTCGATTACTGCTTGCCGCGGCGCGGGTCCATATTCAAAAGCGCTATGATGATGCGTAAGCGATTTCATAGGTGCTTAATTGCAGGGACTTCTTCGTATACTGCATAAACTCGATCTCGTTGCCTTCGGGATCCTGGATATAAAAGCTTAGGGAATGGGCCGGCCCGGGGATAGGCCGGTAGGGCTTTGCCTGAGGCTGATTAAGATATTTGGGGCCACGATATAGACGGACGCCCTTCTCCTCCAGCTCCCGCGCCGCCTGTTCAATGTCGGAAACAAGCACACACAGGTGCATATAGCTGTATTCCGGCACCTGCCGCGGCAGGAAGGGCTCATTGAAAAATTCGAGGTACTGTCCCTCCGCGATCTCCAGAAAGGTGCCGCGAGGCATTCCCTCCGTGAAGCCCGTCGGGTGAAGAAGCTCCAAAAGCCGCTTGGAATAAGGGAATGTAAACAGCCGCCGGAAACCGAGGATACACTCATAAAAGGACAGCGTTTCCTCAAAATGATTCAGCTTCAGACCGATATGCGACAGGAACCGCGGCTCATCAGGCTCCCGCGCCTCCCGGGGCATACGCTTACCCTGCTGCTGCAATTCCACATCGTTGCCTTCCGGGTCGGAGAGGTAGACGCAATTGGGCACCTTGAGCCCCGGCGCGGTAAGCTCCTCGACGCTATGCAGCGGGGCGGAGCCGTCCGCGGGGGCATGGCGCAGGGGATATCCTGCGTCCAGCAGCTCCTGACAGATCCCCGACAAATCCCAAACCCGCAGGCAAAAATGGTGGTACGCGCGTTCGCTGGGTAAATTTTCCGACGGATACGGCATGGGAAACAGCTCCAAAAGCTGTCCCTTCGCGATCTGAATATTCGTCACCGTAATCTGCTCTCCGCCCATTTTCAGAGGAAGATCAAACTGCACCCGCAGATGCAGACGCTGGGTGTAAAAGCGCAGCGTTTCCTCGTAATGCTTGCAATAAAACGCGGGATGCGCCAATCCAAGATATTCCATCTCTTATCTCTGGCGCAACGCGTCACACATGCCCCGGAAGTAGGCAACAGCCTGCACATATCGGCGCGGATCCTTTTCACCGAACTCATATTCAATGATCCCCCACCCGTTGTCGCCGTTGGTTTCCTCCGCCGCTTTCAGCAGAGAGTACAGATCCATATTGCCCTCGCCCACATTGACGAATGCGGACTGCTGCAGCTCCCGGAAGGAACGGCAAACGGCGACCTGGGCTTTGCTGTAATCCCGCAGGTGGAGATAGGCGATCCGGGAGCCGTACTGCCGAATATACGCTGCAGGATCGAAACCTGCAACGGTCACCCAGCCGGTGTCCATGCCAAAGTGCAGGTCAGAGGTCTCGTTCAACAGGATTTCAAACGCCAGCGCGTTGTTTGCGAACTCCCAGATATGATTGTGGTAATTGATCCGCACGCCGTACTCCTCGAAAACAGCGCGGGAGACCTGATCCAGGTTCCGGGCAAGAGTTTTGAGCTGCGCGGCGTCGCTCAAACGCGGATCGCCGAAATCCGGGGCGTTAAAGTCCACCATGCCGGAGGAGACCAGATTCTTTGTCCCTACGATTTGGGCAAACTCGGCGCTCTTGCGGTAGGCCTCCAGTGCGGTCTCCGGGCCGTCAAACAGGGTCGGCATCTGCAGCAGCGTATGCAGCCCGGCTAACTCGATATGTCGCCATTCCAATTGCTCTTTCAGCTCGGCGGCACGGTCGGTTCCAAAAAAGCGCGCGCCGATCTCAATGCCCTGGCTGCCGCTGGCGGCAACCTTGTCCAGCGTTCCCGCAAGGTCCTCCGCGATAGCCGCGGCATACAGCACACAATGGGTTCCCAGTTTCATATGCTTCCTCCTTCTTACAGCAGTGATTTCAAGAAATCTTTGGCCTCGCGGAGACCTTCCAGCACCTTATCCAGGGTGCCCTCATAGGTGGGATCCTCATGCTCAATGCTGACGGTGCCGTCAAAGCCGCACTCCTTCAGCACCCCGAAAAGCCGCTGCCAATCCACATCCCCGTGGCCGGGAATCCGGGCCGACCACCAGCGGAAATCCGTCAGGAAGCCGGTTTCCCGCAGGCTCGTCCAGTCCACATGCATATCCTTCGCGTGGACGTGGAGAATGTGCCCGGCAAACTCCGGCACATGGGCATACGGATCGATCATCTGCCATACCAGATGGGACGGATCATAGGCAAGACCCACCTGTTCACTGTCGATCCGGCGGAAGATCTCCCGCCACATCACCGGTGAAATAGCGATGTTTCCCATCAGCGGGCAGTTTTCAAAGGCCAGCTTGACCCCATGCTTTTCCGCCAGCTCCACGATGGGCAGGAAGGTCTCCGTGAACCGATCCAGACTGTGGGGCGGCGTATTGCGGATTGAGTCGGCGGAATCGTAAATATTCTCCCGCACCCGCTTGTCAATACCCGTAGAGGTGACAATCTTTTCAATGCCCAGCGCGCCGGCAAAGACGATCCGCTTTTTCAGCTCCTCCAAATGATGCTCCGCTTCTTCCCGGTCGGAGCTTAAAAAGTTACGGCAGTAGGTCAGCGCGGAGACCTCCATATCATAGGCGGACAGCACGCGCTCAAACAGGCCCTGCTCCAGGGGAAACGTCGGGCCGACCTCCATACAGGCGAAGCCGTTCTCTTTCGCCCAACGGGCGACCTGTTCCAGATCCGTCATTCCGTACTTGACCAGAACATTGGTCATAAAGCCGAGCTTCATCATGCCTCTCCTCCGTCCGGTTCGGTCATGCGGTCAATGCGATCCAAAGCCTCCAGAATGGAGATGCCGTAATCAATTCCCGTCTCCAGCGGGCGATCTCCCCGGACGACCTTCACAAAACAGGCCGCGCTTTCCGCGCAGGCCAGATACGGTACATCGGCAGAGGTCGCGGTATGCCAATCCGGGCATACATCCTTGGCAACCACAGTCTGCAAGGGGCCATAGGCCTCACCGTCGGCGCGGCGCTGGATGTCGATCCGATCCGGCTTGCCCAGCTCAAAGCGGAGCATGGCCTTGGCGGTCACGATCTCCAGAACGCTCGCCATACTGCCCACCCGGCTGACTGTCAGGTTATACAGTCCGCCGCCGGGCAGCTCGGCCAGGAGCATAGCGCAGTCGTCGTTTTCCACCGGGCGCATCTCGCCCTTACAATCCCGCTGCCGGATAAAGGTGGCCTTTTTCCCGGACAGTTCCCGCAGCGAATCCACACCGCAGCCGGTGACGTAGCAGAGAATATCCAGCGCATGGCTGCCAAAGTCGCCCAGTGCGCCGGAGCCGGAGATTTTGCGCACGAAGCGCCACTCCAAACCGATTGCCTCGTTTGCCAGCCGGCTGCCACCCATATTGTGGCGAACGGTATAGATCGGCCCCAGTTCGCCGGTGGACAACAGATCGCGCAACATTCTGAGGCCTGGGATCTGCCGGTAATTCAGGTTTACCATGCTCAAAGCGGTGGTGTTCGCCATTGCTTCGCGGATCCTGGGAATATCCTCCACCGTACTGCTGACGGGCTTTTCGCACAGCACGTTGGTATTGCGCTGCAAGCAGGCGCAGATATAGTCCGCGTGGGTGAAATTCGGTGTGCAGACGCTGACGATGTCCGCGTCCTCCACCAAGCGCTCCCAGGAATCGTAGCACAGAGATCGGTCAAGGCCAAAGGTGTCGCACCATTCTTCCGCCGCCGCTTTGGACAGATCAAAGACGCCGATCAGTTCCACGCCCTCACTGTGCTGGTAGCCCCAAAGATGGCCCTTGGAGATGCTGGTGGCGCGGCCGGTGCCGATGATCCCAACTTTCAGTTTCTCCATTCCGGCCCCTCCTTATTTTGTCCAGTCGAAAACCACGCCTAGGTAATCCGGGTTGCCCTTGTCGATCTCACTGTAAACGAGCTTGGCATTCTCCGGACGCAGGACATTTGTGATCAGATTTTGCACCTTCAGCCGGCCGTCCCGGATAAGCTCCAGGCAGATACGCTCGTTGCGCTCACAGGAGTGCTTGACATAGGGCATCTGCTTTGCGGGCGACATCTGCTCATGGGCTCCGACCACCTCGACCCGGTGCATAAAGCGGTGGATATGCTGCTGGAAGTGGGTGATATTGCCCGTGCAGTCACCCCGGGGGCTGCCCAGCAGGATCAGACGGCCATCCGGCGCCACATAGTCGATGGCCTGGTCAATGACCTTGGGCACGCCTGTGGCGTCAATAACAGTGGAGGGCTTCCTGCCGTGGAATACCTCCTGGATGGCAGCCATGGGATTTTCCAGCTTTCCGGAATTGAGAGTATACCGGATGCCACATTCCTCCGCCTGCTTTCTGCGGTCGTCGCTGAGATCCATAGCCAGAACATTCGCTCCTTGGAGGGCCGCCAACTGGGACGCGGCATTGCCGACCAGGCCCAGGCCGATGACCAGCACATCGTCGCCCAGCTCAATCTTGGACATACGGATGCCGGTAAAGGCGATGGCAAACAGCCGGGCAATGGGGGCATAGAGGGGATCCAGCCCCTCGGGCAGCTTGCAGTAATTGGAGGTCTTGCTCACAAGCTGCAAGGAAGCGTGTTTGCCCCGGCAGAAGACCAGGTCGCCGACCTCCAGATCGGCCACATCCTCCGCCTTTGCCAGCACCTGGCCGACGCAGCTATACCCCGGTACACCGGGCAGCTTGAACCAAGCCTCCTGGCCCCGGTAAATCGCGGTCTCTGTCCCCACGCTCACTTGGGAGTACAGGGTTTTCAGAAGGAAATGCCCGGCGGGGATGTTGGTCTCATCCAACACGTCGGTAACATACTCCACAGTTTTCGGCGCGGTAATCAAAATTTTTCTATATTCCATAGTAACCTCCTCCTTTTAGCCGCAGCAGGGATGCCCACTGCCATCACGGGAATGGCTGTTCTGCGCCGGATCCTTCATGCACAGATGCACCGCAGCCGTGGTAAAGGTCTGGGGCAGGGCCAGGATATTGGGGTTCGGCCCCACATATTTTTTCATTGCGTCCGCCAGCGCTTCCTCAAAAGTGGCCCGGGTTTTCAGCCCCATGCTCCGGGCAATGCCCGGCTCTCGGGCGCCGACAATGTAGATGGCGCTGGTGTGCTCCTCGGCCAGGTGGCCGCAGCTCATCATGGAGAAGCCATGGAAGGGATGGAAGGCGTTGGCGAAACGATATTTGCGGATATATTCCTCATTGGTGGCAAAGTACTCACCATAGCGGTTCATATCCGGCAGGATGTTCATGGAATCGTGCTGGAACATCTTGTACAGCTCCTTCAGATACGGCCAGCGCTCCTCATGGAACCAGCCGTCGCAGATGGAGGAGACGATAAACACACAGTGGTCAGACAGCACCCGCTTATGGCGAATGACCTGGGCGGAGAGGGCCTGCATCATCTGGATGGGGTTCGTGCCCATACCGTCTCCGTAGTGGAAATTGGTGGGCATACCGAATACCACCACATCGTACTTCTTTTCCGCCCAGTGGACATAGGTGCGTTTATCGGCAGTCTTCCAGCTAATGGGCTGCATCTCCTTGGCCCAGCCGGAGTTGATCTCAATCTGACGGGACTTGGTATCCAGCACGGCGTCACAGCAGAAGAACTTCTTGCCCATTTTCTCTTCCATCCACATACCCTGCTGGTCGAATTTATGACGCATCTCGCTGCCGGTGGACACGGGGACGAAGTCGGGCCGGTGCATGATCTGGGGCACATGGTGGGCGCCGATGCTGCGCCAGTGGCTGATGCCGGTGGCGCAGTGCTTATAGCCGCCGGAGTAGCCGCCGTAGGGGTTGCCCTGGGTGTGGCCGATGAGGATCGGCACATCGGCGTCAAAGACGTATTTATTCATGATCACATGGTCGCCCTGGGGGGTAAAGCCCAGATCTTCCAGGTGTTCATAGTCCTCGGAATCGTGGCTGGTGATCTGCCCGGAGTAGTAGAACTCGTCAAACAGCTCCTGTCCCAGAATAGTCTTCATCTCCGCGACGGTTGCCCGGGGGTGCAGGCCATTGGAGAACAGCAGCAGAATGTCTTTTTTCTCAACGCCGACGCTGTACAACTCGTCCAGGCAGGCACGGATGGCGACCTTGCGGTGGCTGGTGGGCTGATTGCCGCCCTTGACAATGTCCGGGATTACAAAGACCACCCGGCTGCCCTTATGGGCGAGCTCCGTCAGCGGGGGCATCCCGATAGGGTGCCGGATACTATCCAAAGTCGCGGCATACAACGCCTCCCAGGTCTGCTCCAGGCAGGGTGGATCCGCCACCGTCACGCCGGGGATGAATACGTCCGTGGTGTCGGGCAGCTCGGCGCTCATCTTGCCGTGTCCGTACTCAAATTCCAATTTCATGCCGTTTCCTCCTTTATTCTCCCAAATACAGGCGAATGATCTCCAGATATTCCTCGGGGTAGAAGCCGATCTCACCGGCAAACCGGGTCAGGGCGATCAGACCGCCGTCGATCTCCTCGATGGAGGCCAGCATAGCGGCGTTATCCGCCTTCAGGCCGCCGCCGTATACCACATCCATGCCGCCGGTGCGCGCCTTGACGAAACGGGCGATCTTTTCAATATAAGACTTATCCGCCGGGGTCTTGCCCGGACCGATGCTCCAAACCGGTTCATAGGCGATGACGATTTTGCTCTTGTCCGCGCCGGCAAGGCCCACGTCCAACTGCTCACCCAGCACCTCCTGCCAGCGTTTCTGCTCCTCGCTGGTCTCACCGATGCAGTAAAGCACGGTCAGGCCCGCTTTCTGGGCGCACAGGATCTCCTGGTTCAGCAGGCGATTGACCGCGGCGGTATCGGTGACACCGGCCTCTGCCAAAATGCCCTTTTTATCGCTGCGCTCCTCGCAGTGGCCGATAAGGGTGGAGTTACAGCCCATGGCCTTTACGATATTGGCGGTACGGTTGGTGGTAAAGGCGCCGAAATTCCCGCCCACCGCGGTGTCTGCCCGGTAGACGCTTTGACTGCCGATCTGCACCGGGCTGCCCGAATTCAGCGCCGCCACGGCGTTCAGCAGGTGCGCTTCCGGCAAATATTGGACGAACTCCACCTTGGCGGGATCGTACTTTTTCAAGGCGTCCTGAGTGCCCCGCACCACGGCGGCGCCCCAGTCCTTCACCGGGGCCAGGCGGTTCACGCCGCCGTACTCCACCGGGGTATCAAATCGCTTTAGATTCAGATAAATGTGCTTCATAGCCGTCCTCTCACTTTCTCAGCAGGGCATACGTTGGCAGATCTCCGCCCATTAGGTGCAGCGCGTAATCGAAGAACGCGTCCCCGATCTTGTTGCCGTCCACGATCCACTCCAGCGGGAATTTCTTCTCCGCGTTGGCCACATCAGAAAGGGGCACCAGCGACAGGGAGCTGTGATATTCCGGCGTCCGCTGGGCGTTGATCGCAACCATAGAGCCGCTTTCCCCCGCCAGAGCCGCCTGTACGGCGTATGCGCCCACAGCGTATGCTTCCTCCCGGTCAACCGCCGACGCATAGGGGATGCTGGCCCGGCCCAGCAAGCCCGGCTTTTCCGCCCGGGATTTCAGTCCCAGCTTCTGCATGATCGCGTCGGAGATGTGCTGGGCGGTACCGCCGGGAACCGTGTGGCCGAAGCCGTCCACAATGCCGGTGTCCGCCAGGGGCTTGCCGTCCAGACCGCAAAGGCCCTCGCTGACGGTGACCAGCAGGCCCTTGCCCTTGGCGTAGGCCGCCGCAATGTCGGAGAGCATTTTGTCCTCATCCACCGGCAGCTCGGGCAGGTATGTCAAAACCTCGCAGTCCGTCAGCCGGGCAGCCAATGCGCTGGCCGCCGTGACCCAGCCGGCGTTGCGGCCCATCAACTCCAGCACCACCACATGAATGGGCAGACCAGAGGCGTCCAGCGCCAATTCAGCGGCGCTGAGGGCGGCGTACCGGGCGGCGGAGCCAAAGCCCGGACAGTGATCTGTCAGCTCCAAGTCGTTATCCATAGTTTTGGGAATACCGATGACCCGCAGATCCAGTCCCTCCCGCTTGGCAAGCTCGTTGATCTTATGGCAGGTGTCCATAGAGTCGTTGCCGCCGTTGTAGAAGAAACAGTCTATGTCGAATTTTTCCAGCGTTTCCAAAACGGTGGGATAGTCGTTCTCTCCCAGCTTCCGCCGGCAGGAGCCAATGGCGGAGGCAGGGGTATCCCGCAGGCGGAAAATGGTTTCGGCGGGTACGCCGGTCAGGTCGATAAGATCGCCCTTCAGGATGCCCTCCGCCCCAAAGCGGGCGGCGTAGATCTTGTCCACCTGCTTGGATGCCCGGGCAGCCTCTACCACGCCCTGCAAAGAGCAGTTGATTACCGCTGTGGGGCCGCCTCCATGGGCGACAAGAATATTTTTGCCCATCTTCAGATCCCCTTCTTACGGTAACGCTCGGCCATCTCGTCCAGAGTGACCGCCTCGATCAGCGGCGCCTTGCCCACGCTGTCAAATTCCACGATCAGCGTGCCGACGACCTCCTTCACGCCCCGCTCGATGCAGTCGACGATCCGCGCCACATCCGCGTCCGGCACATTGCCGTACATCACGGTGTCCATGATGGGCGGGAAGAACACTCTGGGGTCAAAGGCGGAGGGATTGGTTACCAGCAGCTCGTAAATGCCGCCGATGGAGGCGCTGTCCCGGAGCTTGGGCTCGTCCCGGAACAGCTCCCGCAGATTCCGGGTCACCGCCAGGCGGATATCCGTATCCACATTGATCTTGCGGATGCCCAGCTTGGAGACTTCTTTGAGCTGTTCCTTGCGGATGCCGTAGGCGTCGTGGATATCGCCGCCCAGGGCGTTGATCTCTTTGACGATGTACTGAGGCACGGTGGAAGAACCGTGGCTGACGAGGGTTCCCTCGATACCCTCATGGAGCATACACTCCTTGGTGGCGATGGCGATCTCCTTGCGGATAACGGTATCCCTGCCCTTGTTGGCGCCGTGCTTGGTGCCGTAGCTGATGGCCAGAGCGTCCACGCCGGTCTGCCGGAAGAATTTCACCGCGTCCATGGGATTGGTGTATGTAGAATTGGCGGCGAAGACGTGATCCTCCACGCCGGCCAGAACACCCAGCTCGCCCTCCACGGTAACGCCCCGCTCATGGGCGTACTTTACCACTTCCCGGGTCAACTCCACGTTTTCGTCAAAGGGCAGCGAGGAGCCGTCGATCATCACAGAGGTATAACCGCCCGAGATGGCGGCCACGCAGGACTCCAGATTCTTGCCGTGATCCAGATGCAGCGCGACCGGGATCGGGCTGCTCTCACCGTATTGCTTTACGGCGTTCGCGATGTTCTGAGCGCCCTTTTTCTTATCCTCCAGGGTGCCGTTGGCGAAGTCCGTACGGCCACCCATGAAGGCATTGGCCAGATCCGCGCCCTGCAAAATCGCGGCGGAACGGAACATCTCATGGACTTCGATAACCGCCTTCGCCTGGCAAACGGCATTGACGTTAAATGCACCTTGGGCATAATTGTATTTCTCAGTCGCGTCCAGAATGGCGCGCATAGGTACAAGCGGCATAGTAATTGACCTCCTGATTTATGTTTTAGGATTTTCCGAGTTTTTGAAACATCAGTTGCTTGTAGGCCTCTACGCCCGGCTGATCAAAGGGATTGACACCCAGAATACGGCCGGAGAGGTAGCAGGCAAATTCAAAGAAATAGAAAAGCTGTCCCATGTGGTAGGCGTCCAGCGTGCTGACAGATACCCGCATACAGGGCGCCTGCCGGCTGTGGGCCTGGAAGGTAGCCTCAAAGGCGCTGCGGTTGATCTGGGCAAAGTCCTTGCCGTCCAAATAGGCGAATTGATCGTCAATATCGGTTTTCGGCATGGTATGGCTTGCGGTAGGCGTCTCCACATCCAAAAATGTTTCAAACAGGATACGGCTGCCATCCTGGACATACTGGCCCACAGAGTGCAGATCTTCGGAGTATTCCGATGCGGTGGGATAGATGCCCCGCCCGTCCTTGCCCTCGCTCTCCGCAAAGAGCTGCCGCCACCAGCGATAAAAGCCCTGCAGCTGGGGTTCAAAGGAAGAAAGCATTTCCACGCGGTACCCCTTTTGATAAAGCAGATTGCGCACTACGGCGTAACGAAGCGCCACATTCTGCTGTGCCGGTTCTCCAATCAGACGTCGGCGCAGATCCTCAGCGCCGCGCACAACTTCCCGGATATCCACTCCCGCCACGGCCATGGGCAGCAGGCCAACACTGCTGAGTGCCGTAAACCGGCCGCCGATATTGGTGGCAAAGGGCAGGAACCGGAAGCCGTGTTCCGCGCTCAAGGTATCAAAGTGACTGCCAATGGTGCCGATCGTTACGATCCGCCGGGCATAATCCGCTCCATACCGGCTCCGCAGATATTCCCGCAGGACCCGGAAAGAAATCCCCGGTTCCAGGGTCTCAAAATTCTTGGCGATGCAGACGGTGTAAACCGATTTTCCCTCACACTGTTCCAGAACCTGATTCAGCGGATAGGCGGAAGTGGAAGTGCCGGCGTATAACACCTGGGGTTTGCCGCTGTTGCACAGCGCTTGGATGGTGGCCCGGGCGGCATTGTTGGAGCCGCCCACGCCGATCAGCACCAAAACATCCGCCTCCCTGCGGATCTCCTCCGCAAGCTGCCGGAATTCCTCCACTGCGGCATTTGATGCCCATTCTTCAGGACGCAACCAACCCAGGCTGTCGCGATAGGGCTCCTCCCCTTTCAACGCAGCCTGCAGCAGACGCTCCTGCTGCCGCAGCTCCCAGTCGATCGCCTCTCGGGAAAGAAAAGCCTCGACCGCCTGCAAATCCAATTTAAGCATAGTTATCTACCTTCTGGTTTTTTCCCTGAATTGCGGCGCGCATGACGTTGGTCTCGGTGATCTCCTCGCCCTCCAGCTCCGCCGTAATGCGGCCTTCGGAGATCACGATGCAGCGGTCGCTCATGGCGATCAGCTCCGGCATATCTGAAGAGACCATGACAATGGAAACGCCGCGGCTCGTCAATTCATTCATGATCTGATAGAAATCAGCCTTGGTGCCTACGTCGATACCCTTGGTAGGCTCGTCAATGAAAAGGATCTCCGGCTCGTTGATCAGCCACTTGCCCAGAATGACTTTCTGTTGATTACCACCGGAAAGCTGGAAGAGCTTGGTCTCGCTGGACGGCGCTTTCACACGCAGCTGACGGAACTGCTTGTCGGTCTCCTCCCGTTCCTTGCGCCGCTTCATGAGGATCAGGCCGGAGAGCTTTTTCAGGCTGGCAATGGACATATTCTCCCGGATGGACAAAACGCCGATATAGCCGGTCAGCTTCCGCTCCTCCGTGATAAAGCCGATACCATGACGGATCGCGTCCAACGGCTTTGTGATCTTTACTTTCTTTCCGCCTACCCAAACCTCTTTCTTCACACCCTTGACATACTGGCCAAAGATTGCCGCAAGACTTTCGCTGCGGCCGGCGCCCACCAGGCCGCCGATGCCCAGGATCTCGCCCTTATGCAGCGTAAAGCCAATATCCTCAACAATGTACTTGCCGTGGATATTGGGATGGGGCACGCTCAAATGCTCCACCCGGAGGACCTCTTCCTTTGTTGCGTGGTTTTCCTTCGGGTACATATTTTCCACCTTCCGGCCAACCATTTCCTCGATCAGCGTCTGCTCCTGCACCTTGTCAATATCATTGGTGGAGATGGTCTGGCCGTCCCGGATCACGGTAATGCGGTCGCAGATCCGATAGATCTCCTGCATTTTATGGCTGATATAGATCACCGAAACACCGCTGTCACGGAGCTCGTTCAGCAGTTTCATCAGCGTTTCCACTTCCTGATCCGTCAGGGCGGAAGTCGGCTCATCCATAATCAGGATCTTCGGGTTTTTCGCGCAGGCCCGCATGATGGACAGCATTTGCATCTGGCCGCTATTCAGCAGCCGGACGATGGTTCTGGGATTCACGTCGAAGCCGATACGCTCCAGCAATTTCTCCGCATCGCTGTAAAGCTGCTTATAATTCACCACGCCGTTTCGCAGCGGAAGATTACCCACGAACAGATTCTCCGCCACAGACAGGTCAAGAACCATGTTCAGCTCCTGATACACCATCTCAATACCGCACTTCTGGGCGTCATAGACATTGGTGAAAGACACGGGCTTGCCATCGATCAGGATCTCGCCTTCATATTCTTTTGCGGTATAACTGCCGGAAAGCACCTTCATCAGCGTGCTTTTACCGGCGCCGTTCTCGCCGCAGATACCGAGGATTTCCCCCTTACGCAGATCGATGCAGACATCTTTCAGCGCGGTGACGCCGGGAAACCGCTTGGTAACATTGCGCATTTCCAATACATTTTCTTTCATAACAGCACCTCTGAAACGGTCTGCCGTTTAAAGTCCACCGCCGCTCTTGTCGGTACGGATCTTATCGAGGAGCAGGGAGATGACCAGGATCGCGCCGAAGACCAGGTTCTGCCAGTAGGAGGAGACATGCATCAGCACCAGGCCGTTATTGATAGAGGCCAACAGCAAACAGCCGAACAGGGAGCCGATCACCGTGCCGCTGCCGCCGGCAAAGGAAGTACCGCCGATGATGATGGCAGCCATGATGGTCATTTCGGTGCCGGCGCCGGCATTGGACTGGGCGGCATTGAAACGGGAGGCGTACAGGATACCGACCAGCGCCGCGAAGACGGAGGCGGCGACATGGACGATCATCAGAACCTTGGTGGTGTTGATACCGGCCAGCCGGGCGGTTTCCTTGTTGCCGCCGGTGGCGTAGATCTCACGGCCAAGACGGGTATAGCGCAGCATCAGGTGAATGGCGATGCCCAGCACCAGCGCGAAGATGATGGTATAGAACACGCCGAATACACGGCCCTGACCCAGGTTGGTAAACGCCTTGGGAAAACCGGTGATGGGATTGCCGAGGGTCGTTACCAGCACGAAGCCGTTGATGATGTACTGCAGGCCCAGGGTGATGATGAAGGGGGGCAGCTTCAGATTCAGAACGATAAAGCACTTGACCAAGCCAACGACCAATCCGGCAAACAGGCCCAGCAGAATGGAGGGGATGATGCCCCAGTGCAGACTGGTCAGGCCCCAAGCACAGGCCACGCCGCCCAGAGCGGTGGTGGCGCCGACGGACAGGTCACGGTTACCGGTCAGCATCAGGCAGGTCAGAGGCGCGGCCAGAATAAAGGTGTAGCTGGTGGCTCGGACGACGTCGATCAGGTTTGCCGGCGCAAAGAAGTTGGGGTTTACAAAAGCGATCACAATGTACAAAATGATCAGAGGAATGATAGTGCCCATCTCACGAATGGAGAAGATGCGGGAGACAATGGATTTTGCCAACAGCGGTGATTTTGCTTCTTGTGCTTTCATAAAATACTCCTTTTTCTGTTTTTCTGGCGGGAACTACCGGATCGTTTAAAAGAATGCGGGGCAGACCAAGGGGACTGCCCCGCCGTTTTTAATCGGAATCAGCCGTTCAGATCCAGACCGTGATCCGCGGCGTACTGCTCACCGTTCTCTGCGGTGATGACAACGTAGTCAGGCGCAGTCTCGGCTACCACTTCTCTGCCATAGTAATAGTCAATGGCATTCTTCAGGCACATATAGCCCATGTCGTAGTACTCCCAGTTGACCAGCTTATCGGCGCCGCCGTTGAGGGTGGCGTTGATTAGGTCGGCGGAGTTACTCTCGACGATCACATACAGATCATCCTGCAGATCGTTCTCCATAACATAGGTAGCGGCGCCCAGACCGCCGGTCGCGTCGGCAACCAGGACGGTGTTGATCTCAGGATAGGCCTTCAAAGCGGCACTCAGAACGTCGGAGCCCTGGATGGCGTCGCCGTTTACGAACTGCATGTCGATCAGCGTAGCGTTCTCATGCTCGGCGCAGTAGGCGTCAACGCCTTCCTTCATGGCGTTGGAGGCGCTGCCCGCAGACGTCGTCAGGAAGAGAATGTTCATCTCTTCGCCCTCGGCCATCAGATCAGCGACCTCGGTGCAGTAAGCCATACCGCGATCATAATAAGAGGGGGCGACCATGATGTCGCAGCCCTCGGCCCAGTTGCCCAGGTCCGCCACGATGATGCCCTTGCGCTGCATTTCCTTAATGATCTCGCCGTAGACCACCGGATCCTGGAAGGAACCCATAACGATGTCGGCATTGTTGGTCATTGCGGTTTGGATCAGCTCGAGGATCTCCGCGGTGTTGAAAGGGGTGGTGGGAGCGATGAAGTAAGCGTTCTTCAGGCCCAGCTCCGCAACAGCGGCGTCAAAGCCTTCCTTGCTCTGGTTCCATGCCAGGCCGCCGCTTCTGGGTCCGACATAGTAGACGACAGGTTCGGGCTTTTCCTCATTGCCAGAGGTGGAGGCATTACCGGATGTGGATGGGGAGTCTTTGCCGCCCTCAGTAGTGTTGTTGGATTCGGTGCCGGGGCCATTGCTGCCAACGCAGCCGGCGAAGAGGCAGAGCACCATGGTCAGGGCCAGCAGTAACGCGATGAGCTTCTTCATGTTTTTTCCTCCTATATTGTGTTTTTACATACTTGGCACAATTTGTTAAATAATTTATTTAATTATGCCAACATATGGGAGCCTTTCGCTCCTCGGTAAATTAAATATACTTTGCTCTATTCAATTTGTCAATCATTTTTCTGGTAGTTCGACGGTTTTCGTATATTCGCACAATAATTTATCGAGGGCTTTGTGAAAAGTATCCATATTTCTTTTTTGATTTAATAAATTATCCAAGTTTTTCCATTCCCGCTTCGTTCGCTTACGGTGGATACCTGAAATTCTAAAATATTTTTGCTTTTTATGCCCATTCCCTATTGCTTTTTTTAATTTATCCCTTAAAATAAAACTATCTACATTCCCCAGCGGAGGTTCGTTATGAGTGAAAAAGGCAGCAATCTGTCTGTCGTAAAGCAGCGGAACAGCCAATTAATTCGGGAGATCATCTACGAAAACGGCCCCGTTTTCCGGACAGACATAGCGCAAAAGCTCTTTTTATCCCTTCCCACTATCACAACAAATGTAGCAAGGCTGGTCACAGCGGGCGTTCTCTACGAGTTACCTGCCCCCGAAGAAGAGGACGCCAAGCAGCCCGGACGGCCACCTGTTATGCTGGATTTCGTCCCCGATTACGCCTACTTTGCGGGCGTGGAGCTGGGCCCGTATAAAACAAGCTATGTACTGACCGATCTGCGGGGAAAAGTACTGGCGAACAGTGAACAGGCAACGGCGGATCCGGACTATGACACGATGCTGGAGCAGGTAAGCGGAGGGATCCGGGATTTTCTTGCGCAGACGCCCGGCTGTGAGAAAAAGCTCCGTGGTGTGGGCGTCTGTCTCCCCGGCTTTATCAATATACAGCGTGGGTACATCCACAACAATCTCCGCCGGAGCTGGAACAACCACCATCTGGCCGCCGATTTGCAGGCCCGTATTCGCTTGCCCGTTCTCATTGAAAATAACATCCGTGCCAGGGCTATCGGCTGCAAGCTGTTCCGCAAGGATATCTCCGGCGATCCGATGCTCTATTACTTTGTCTCCTACGGCCTGGGCTGCGCGTTGATCGTAGACGGCAAGATCCTTCGCGGCGCGTCCGCCGGCGCAGGCGAGGTGGGGCATATGGTATGGGATCCCGACGGGCCGGTCTGCGAGGTCTGCGGCAATCAGGGCTGTTTGGATGCCGTCGCCAGTGAAAGCGCCATCCTCCGCCAGTGTAAGCAGCTATTGGCCGCCGGCATGCCCTCACTTTTGCGGGAGCTTTGTCCGGATCCCGAGGCATTGTCCTTTACGGACCTTCTGAACGCCTATGAGTTTGGGGATAAGGTGGCCAGCATTGTGGTCAGCAAGGCGATTCGGAGCATTGGTTTGAGCGTGGCAAATCTGGCGAATTTCATCAGCCCGAAAACGATCGTGATCGACTCCCGTCTCTTTACCTCGCCAAGCAGCCAGAACCTGGTTCAAAGAACCATGGAGCAGAATGTCTTTGGATACGACTGCAAGGATATTCAGCTTGTTTTCCTCCCTCACGATCCCTTCGGCGGCGCCATCGGCGGCACCGCCACCGCGATCCGGAAATTTTTCATCGAAGCGCCTGATATGGATGAGTAAACGCTCCCATCCATGCCCTCCGGTCAAGTTCCGAACGCCGATCTATATGATAAAAAGGCCAGCGCGCGCTGGCCTTTTTTATTGTCCATCGTATTCCGGCAACGGATACTCCTTTTCGTAATTCCGGCACAGATCCATAAACGCCTTTGCCGACGCTGTCAGATGCTTTTTCTTGTGATAGATGAGCTGAAACCGCCGCTGAAAATTCAGCCCCTCAACACCGACCTCGACGATCAGTCCACGCTCCACAAGGCCGCGCACCATGCGGTACGGAACCACCGCGATCCCCAGGCCGCTGATCACGGCATTGACCAGCGCTCTTGTACTCATTGCCTCCCAGGCGGGGCTGACGGAAAAGCCCGCGCTTTCAACCGCGCGTTCAAACACCTCCCGCGTGCCGCTGCCATGCTCCCGAAGCAGCAATTTCTGCTCTTTCAATTCCTCGATGCTGAGCTGTTGTCCTTGCCGGAAATCGCCGCCTGCGGGGCAAATAACCGTCAAGTGGTCCTCCATGTACCCTTCCGCGATCAGGGAATCGCTGTGGGGCACGCCTTCGATCAGCGCGAAATCCAGTTCGTTTGACAAAACCATCTGCTCAAGCTGCTCCGATGGGGCAACCAGCACCTTTACTTCCGTTCCCGGATACCGGCAGTAAAACGTCTTTACATAGCTTGGAAGAAACTGGGAGCCAATAGTAACACTGGCGCCTACCCGCAGCGTGCCCAAAGCGTCCTGATTTCGCAGGCCTTTCTCCAGGTCGTCAAAAAGCTCGCAAATATGGGACGCATACTCGCGCAGCATTTTCCCCGTATCCGTAATCTTCAGTCTTCTGCCGATCCGTTCAAACAGCGCTACGCCGTAGTATTGCTCCAGCTCCCGGATCGTCAGGCTGACAGCAGGCTGTGTCATGTGCATGGCCTCCGCCGCTCTCGTCGTATTGTATCCGTGTTCGCAAACCGAAAGGAATATCCTCATGTGCCGCAGTGTCAACGAGATCCCTCCTTATATGATTTTTCTTATAGTTTATATTAAATTATATTATTTCCCAAACAAAAAAGCAAGTGCTATACTGTATTTTGTAGGGAGGGATCCTTTTGAAAGACAAAAAAGACAAAAGAGTATACGCAAAGCTGTTTCTATCCGTTTTTCAGCTCAGCGCCTGTACCTTTGGCGGAGGCTTTGTGATCATTCCGCTGATGCGGAAGAAATTTGTGGAAAAGCTGCATTGGATCAGCGAGGATGAGATGATGGATCTGACCGCTATCGCCCAATCCTCGCCCGGCGCCATTGCGGTCAACGCCTCTATTTTGGTTGGGTATCATGTGGCCGGTATTCCGGGCGCGGCGCTGACGGTTTTGGGGGCGATACTGCCGCCGCTCATCATCATTTCGATCGTCTCCCTTTTTTATCAGACATTCCGGGATAACCGAATTGTCAGTATGTTTATGGCGGGGATGCTCTGCGGTGTAGCGGCGGTTATTTGCGATGTTGTGATTCGCATGATCCAGGATATTTTGAAGCAAAAGCGGCTGCTTCCCCTGTCTATATTGGTGCTGTCCTTCGCTGCCGTTCGATTTTGGAACGTGAATATCATCCTGATCATTCTGGTATGCGGTATCGTTGGCGCCGTGGACGCCTGTTTGCGGGAAGCCAAAAAAAGAAAGGGTGACTCAAATGGCCTATCTTGAACTGCTGTGGAGCTTTTTTCAAATCGGCTTATTCAGCATCGGCGGCGGCTACGCGGCCATGCCTCTGATCCAGCACCAGGTTGTGGATGTCCACCCCTGGTTGACGATGCGGGAATTTGCGGATATCATGGCCATAGCGGAAATGACCCCCGGCCCAATTGCCGTCAACGCGGCCACCTTTGTGGGCACGCGGCTGGCCGGGCTCCCGGGCGCCATTGTCGCGACTGTCGGATGTATTCTCCCGTCATGTATCATCGTTCTGTCCCTGGCCGGGATCTACTATCGCTACCGCAAGCTGACAATGCTCCAGGGTGTGCTGGGCGGCCTGCGTCCCGCCGTGATCGCAATGATCGCGTCCGCGGGGATCTCTCTGATGATCCTGGCCTTTTACGGAAGCAGAACGCTGCCCGCCGATTTGGGCGGCATCGATTACATAGCGGTCGGAATCTTCACGCTTGGCTTTCTGGTACTGCGCAAATGGAAAACCAATCCCATCTATGTTATGGCCGCCGCCGGCGTGGCCGGCGTCATCTTATATGGGATCCTTTAGACCTGTGAGATCGGTATATTGAACCTTTCCGATAGCCTAAAACACAGACCGCGGCAGCCGCCGCGGTCTGTATTTTAAATTTAGCACACTTCCACCGGGCAGGTGTAGGCGCGTTTGCCCATCACGTTTTCCGGCTTGCCGGTCAATGAAACCGTGGTTTTCAGCGGTAGATCCTCGGAACTGGTGCCGACCATCAGCGTCAGCGCTCCCGGTTCCACAACGAAATCCATATTCTCGTTGTAATATCCCAGCTGTGCCGTATCCAGGCGGAACCGCACGCGCATCTCCTGCCCCGGCTCCAGCGTGATCCGGCGGAAGCCGCATAGCTGCCTATTCGGGCGGGTCACATGGGCGCCGAAAAAGCTGGTATAGAGCTGTACCACCTCGTCGCCCGCCACCGCGCCGGTATTTTTCACCGCGCAGGAGACGGTGATCTTTCCGTTGGTCGGCACCTCCGACTGAGGGACTTGCAGATCAGTCAGGGTAAACCGGGTGTAGCTCAGACCGTGGCCAAAGCAGTACAGCGGGCGATCGGAACCGTCCACATAGCCGCCGGAGAAGATACTGGTGCCGGAGCCTGTGTCCGCGCCGCTGTGATAGCCGGAGCCGTTCTTGTGGTTGTAATAGATCGGGATCTGGCCGGTGCTGCGGGGCACGGACATGGTGAGCTTGCCGCCGGGATTGACGGTTCCGTCCAGTACGTTCGCCACCGCCTCGCCCGCGAACTGACCGGGCATGAAGGCCTGCACGATTGCGGCGCAGTGCTCCTCGGCCCAGTTGACCGCAAAGACGCCAGGACCATACAGCACCAGAACAACAGGCTTGCCCACCGCGCAAACGGCCTCCAGCAATTCCTGCTGCACGCCGGGGAGATCCAGATACTGGCGATCCTTTCCCTCGCCGCCGGTCACGTTGACCCAACCGCTGTTGCCGCCCAGGGCCATAACCACGACATCTGCCGCTTCAGCCGCGCGCACGGCTTCGGCAAAATCCGCGGTAGAGCGCGCGATAATATCGCAGCCTTTGGCATATACCGCTTCCGTCCGCGCCGACAGAACCTCCCGCAGACTTTTTGCGCCCATGTTCCGCAAAACCGTATGCATATCCTGCAGCCGGCTTCTGTCCTCGTCGGAGAACATACTGTACATCGTCGCAAAGGGGCCGGGGATCTTCTTCCCTTGACGCTCAGACTTGGCCTGCTCGTCCGCGATGCCATTGAAGGTGGTGCTTTGGCCGTTAGCGCCCGCTTGTAGCATTTCTATGTAGGCCGGGTAGGTATAGCCGCTGACCGGGTAGCGCAGGTTGTCCCCGTGAGGGCCGATCACTGCCAGCTTTGTCCCCCGTTTCAGGGGCAGCGTACCGTCGTTTTTCAGCAGCACCAGCGAACGCTCCGCGATTTTTTGGCTGAGGGCATTTTTCTGAGGGTTATTCATGGAAACGGCGACCTTGCCGGCGTCACAGTAGGGATTTTCAAACAGGCCCATGTCAAACTTGATCTTCAGGACCCGGCGGACGGACTCATCCAGCAGCGCCTCATCCAACTCGCCGGAGCGGACATACTCCGGCAGATGCCGGAAGGCCGCGCCCACCGGGATCTCCGTATCGCAGCCGCCCTTCTTTGCCAACAGCCCGGCCTCCTCATAGGTTTTTGACAATTTGTAGTAGTTGTACAGCTTCAAGACCGCCGCGCCGTCGGAGGTCAGCATCCCCTCAAAGCCCATGGTATCTCGTAGCAGCGTGCGGGCGATCTTCGGGTTCATAATCACCGGCAGGCCGTCGATCTCGCCGTAGTTCGCCATCATGCCGCCCAGTCCCGCCACCTTATCCGCCGCCTCAAAGGGCGTTGCGAACACCTCATACAGCTCCCGGTCATTGATCCGGGCGGCCGCCACATTCAGGCCTCCCTGAGTTTCCGCATAGCCCAGGAAATGCTTAGCGATACAGCTCACGCCCTTGGACTGCATCCCCCGGACGTAACCGATGCCAAACTGACTGACCAGATAGGGATCTTCGCCAAAGGTCTCATAAGTACGGCCCCAGCGGGGATCACGGGAGACGTCGATCACAGGGCTCATGGCGGAGCTGATGCCCACCGCCCGGCACTCCTGGCCGATCACCGCGCTCATCTCTTCCGCCAGCGCCGGATCCCAGGTGCAACCCATGTTGATCATCGCGGGAAACAGTGTGCCGCCCGCCGAAGGATAGCCGCAGAGGTTTTCCGCTTGCAGCGCCACCGGGATCCCTAGGCGGGTCTCATTGACAAAATACGACTGCACAAGATTCGATATCTCCGCGATCTGCTCGGGATCCACCAGACCCACCAGAGAATACTGGGTAAAGCGGCCATGGCCGTGGGGAAATTTCTTCCGCAGCAGCCCCAGCTCCACCTTTCCGTCCTGAATGAACGACGCGGCCAGATCCCCGCAAAGCTGGGCGGCTTTCTCCTCCAGCGTCATGCGGGAGAGCAGGTCTTCCACCCGGTCGGCAACCGGCTTGGCGCTATCTTTATAAAGCTCCATGATCTCGCTCCTTTGTTGTTAATTTAATAATTCTTTTATTAAAATATACCATACACTGTCTCCCTGCGTAAAGTGCTATTTCAGCCAAATTAACAGGCTGGTTTTTGGATAAGTTGCTATTGTAGCCGCCTTTTTTGGAGCAATCCCCGGTTTTTGTCCTAAATTATCCCATGTCAGGATGATTTAGTTCTAATATAGTTTATTAAACAATTTAAGGTTTAGGTGCATCTGCGATTATAATGCTAGGCAGTATCTGGGAAATCAAATCCATTATATCACTTCGTTTTGTATTGCGACGCATTTGTGAAACGCGCCCCGGAGGTTCGACAGGGTTCCCGCCGTCTAGCTTCCGGGGTGTATTTTGTCCAGACGGGCGGAAAGCGGCAAAAAGTTTACAAAAAGGATGCCGAATCGATGCAACGTCGATGCGTTTATGATGCATCGGCGGTTTATCTTTATTCCAGCGGAAGGGCAATGCCCTTCCGGCGCGAGCTTGTACAAAAGGAAGGATCAAAAATGATGAAGAAAATACTTTTACTCTTCCTGGCGCTGTGCCTGGCGGCTTCGGCTCTGGGCTGCCGGCGGGAGGTCCCGGATCGGTTGCTTACCCTGTCCGGCGGCGGAGAAACCACCGCTGCCGCCGGGGAAAGCGCCCCGCCCCAGAGTTCCCAGGGCGCTCCGGACTCCACAGACGGGGACCCCACAAAGGGGACCGGCCAAAATCAGGCGGGAACCATGGCCTTTTCCGTTACCCCGGAGACAGACCCAACCCTCCTGTCCGGGCGGCTGGAATATACCGTCACCGGGGTACGGATCGTAGAAAATGTTTCTGACCTTCCCAACCCGGCGGGTTTTGGGAACGAGGCCGTCCCCCTCTATAACGAAACCGGGGCCGAACAGATCTACAAATACCAGTCCGACCGGTATCCGTCCTTCCTTCTGTCGGACGGGGGCTTCGTCCCGGAGCTGACGGTGGTGCTGGTGGACGTGACGGTGGAGAGCTTCGACGCCGTGGCCCGGACCAAAAAGGACACCGATTCCCATGGCCGGGGCGGCGGGCAATATGACGACCCCTATCTGTTCCAGGCGGACGCGCTGCTGACGGTGGTGGACCGGGGCCGGCGGCAGCTCAATACCGAGCCCATGGAGGGCTGGAATTTTGACTGGGGCATCGCGAAAGATCAGGGCATCTATCAGGAATGGCACCTGGGCTATTTCAGCGCCCCCGGGGAAAGTCCGGATGCGACCTTTTGCTACCGCCTGGAACCGGGACAAAAGCGGTCCTTCACGTTGGGCTTTCTGGTGACCAACCGGAGCGACGGGACGCCGAGAGACCTTTCCGGCCTCTGCGCCCGAATCGGCGGGGCGCTGCTAAGCGAGGAGGAATACACACCGGGGCAGACCTACCTGGTGGATCTGGGACTGGAGGGAGAAAAATGAAGGGGAACCTGAAAAGCGAGCTGTGGAAAGCGTTCCACAATAAAATGTTCCTGCTGGCCCTGGCGGTGGGTCTGCTGATGTCCGCCGCCAACATCCTGCAAAACAGCGCCACGGTGGCGGAGATGACCGAAAGTACCTTGCGGCTTTTGCAGAAAGACCCGGAACGGTTTGTCGGCGGACACGGGGGCTTTTCGTTGTTTATGCTCTGGCTGCTGATCTACTACAGCTTGGGCTCGCTGGCCTTTGATTTTTACTGGCCCATTCTGGCGGCCCTGCCCTACGGCTGGTCCTACCTGAAGGAGCGGCGGAGCGGCGTCTACGATCAGATCGTGACCCGTATGGGGAAAAGGGCGTATTTCCGGGCGAAATATGTCGCCGTATTCCTGAGCGGCGGGGCCGTGGTAGGCGGGACGGCGCTGTTTGATCTGCTGGTCAACGCCCTGATCTGCCCGGTGGAGCTGCCGAGCATTGCGGGCTTGCCGCCGGTATTCAATGGACATTTTCTATCCATGCTGTACTTCCGCAACCCCTGGCTGTTCTGCCTGGCCTTCTGCGGCTTGGCGTTCCTGTGGGGCGGGGTGACGGGGACGCTGTGCCTGGCGGTGGGGACGCTGCCCCGATTCCAGGTGTTCGTCATTCTGTTTCCCTATCTTCTTTACTATGTCTGGAATATGATTTATTTCCAGATCCTGCAGAGTTTTGGCAGTCTTCCACTGCTCTCGCCCCTCCTGCTCATTCAGGCGGCCCCCGACTATTTCAATCCCGGCTGGGCAATTTTCGGCGTAATGGGTCTAGTGGCGCTGCTGGGCTCCGCAATCGGCTATTGGCAGGTGACAAGACGTGAATTTTCTTAAGCTGTTTTCCCACGACCTTCGGTGCGGCCTGCGCCGGAAGCGATACCTCTTGATGCTGCCCATCTTCGCCCTGGCCTGCGCGTCCTTTTTGCGGGTCGTGAAGGGGACGCCGGGGATCACCTGGATGGACTGGGTATTCCACCTCTTCGCGGGGATGGAGCCGCAGGTGATCGGCTCCGGTGAGGCCATCGTGCTTCCCCTGGGATTTCTGGCGGTCATGGGCGGGGCGCTGCTGGTGAATCTGGACTATCTGCTTAACGACCTGACCGCGTCGGGCCAGCAGGTGCTGATCCGCTGCGGGTCCCGGCGGGGATGGTTCCTGTCCAAATGCCTCTGGAATCTGGTCAGCTGCGGGGTGTATTTCGCCGGCGTGCTTCTGGTGGCGGCGGTGTTCTGCCTGGCCACCGGGGGAGAGGCGGCCCTGACCAATACCCCCGCGGCCCAGTACTGGGAATTTCCCTTTACCCAGATCCGGCCTCTGTCGGCGGGGCAGTGCCTGCTGATCGGCATCGTGCTGCCCTATCTGACCATGGCGGCCCTCTGCGCCGCACAGATGACCCTGTGCCTGTTCTGCAAGCCGGTGCTGGCATTTCTCAGCTGCTCCGGGGCGCTGCTGGTATCGCTGTACTTTGACGCGGGGTGGATCCCCGGCAGTGGGGCCATTTTGATCCGCACATCCCTTTTTGGGGGCACCGTGGAGCCGGGTACGGCGATTCTTGTGGACCTGGCGCTGCTGCTGGGCAGCGCGATTGCCGGGACGATCCGGTTCCGGAAGCAAAATATTTTATCGGCGGAGGAATAAAAATGGAAATTTTAATCGAAAACGCCTCCAAGACCATCCGGGGCGCGGAGGTCCTGAAGGATGTAAATCTTCGGCTCACCGGGGGGACCATCTACGGTCTCCGGGGCCCCAACGGCTCCGGCAAGACCATGCTCCTGCGGCTGATGGCCGGGCTGATTCGGCCCACTGCGGGCCGGGTACTGCTAGATGGCAAGGAGCTGGGGAAGGAGCTGGACTTTCCCCCCTCCCTGGGGATGCTGCTGGAAAATCCGGCTTTCCTGCCGGAGTACACCGGGCTGCGGAACCTGATCCTCCTGGCCCAGATCCAGAACCGGGTGGGTGCGTCCGAGGCCCGGCAGGCCCTGCTGGATGTGGGCCTGGAGCCGGATGACCGGCGGGCCTACCGGAAATACTCCCTGGGCATGAAGCAGCGGCTGGGCATCGCGGCGGCGATCCTGGATAAGCCGGAGATGCTCCTGCTGGACGAGCCCACCAACGCCCTGGACGCGGCGGGGTCGGCCCTGATCGAGGACTTGATCCGCCGGGAGCGGGACCGGGGGGCGCTGGTAGTGGTAGCCAGCCACGACGGGGCGTTCCTGGAGCGGCTGGCGGAGGAAATCTACACCGTGACGGAAGGGCGGGTGGCAAAATGAAGCGGGGAATCAAATGGGGCCTGATCCTCCTGGCTGTGGCGGTGCTGGCGGGGCTTTGGACCTGGCGGTATGTGACCATGAACGCCTGGTATGACAGCTTTTCCCAGGCGGAAGGGGTGGAATACCACCAGATGGCGGAGCGGCTGGCCTTTGGAGAAAACCGATTGAGTTCGGGGGAGACCGCCCTCGGCTACTTCATCAAGGTGAACAGCTTTGAGATCGTGGACTACCAGGAGTTTCTGGCGGACTGGACGCCGCCGGAGGATTT
The DNA here is from genome assembly GCA_947600025.1 of uncultured Oscillospiraceae bacterium. Classification (GTDB taxonomy): domain Bacteria; phylum Bacillota; class Clostridia; order Oscillospirales; family Oscillospiraceae; genus Faecousia. The sequence continues at coordinate 5,875 of CANQFY010000004.1, read as the reverse complement.
TGATCCCCTGTTTCGGCCAGACAAGCTGGCCCTGGTGCGGGTCACGCTGTATAATGAAGACAGCGACGCCGTGGGGGTGCTGCTGACGAGCCTGGGCCTTCACGGCGACGACGCCTATGCGGGGATGGACTGGGATCTGCTCACAGCGCTAAACCCGGTGCTGGAGGGGGCCTACGGCATCTGCCTCCCGAAAGGGACGGAATATGATCTGGTGCTGCCCTATGGTCTGTTTTCCGACAACTTCAGCGGCTGGACCTGGCGGCATATTGAGACCTACCCCTGGGTCCTCCACCTGACCGCCTGGCCCAAAGAGCTGGATGTCGTTTTGAACGGGTAGGTTTGTGAAAAAGAAACATAAAATACCCGGATCGGCAGAGGGTCACAGCGTCCGGCCCCAGCCCGGAGGGACTGGGGCCGGCGCGGGAAGCGGCCCATCGTCATGAAATTGGAGGAAAAATGAGCGGTACTTTAAAAAGCGAACTGTGGAAGGCGTTCCACAGTAAAATGTTCCTGCTGGCCCTGGCGGCAGGTCTGCTGATGTCCGCCGCCAACATCCTGCAAAACAGCGCCACGGTGGCGGAGATGACCGAAAATACTTTGCGGTTTTTACAGGAAGACCCGGAACGGTTCTCCGGCGGGCACGGAGGCTTTTCGCTGTTTATGCTCTGGCTGCTGATCTACTTCAGCTTGGGCGCTTTGGCCTTTGATTTTTACTGGCCCATTCTGGCGGCCCTGCCCTACGGCTGGTCCTATCTGAAGGAGCGGCGGAGCGGGGTCTACGATCAGCTTGTAACCCGCATGGGGAAAAAGGCGTATTTTCGGGCGAAATATGCCGCCGTATTCCTGAGCGGCGGGGCCGTGGTCGGCGGGACGGCGCTGTTTGATCTGCTGGTCAACGCCTTGATCTGCCCGGTGGAGACGCCGAACATTATGGACTTGCCGCCGGTATCCAACGGAAGCTGCCTGTCCGCGCTGTACTTCCACGCTCCCTGGCTGTTCTGCCTGGCCTTCTGCGGTTTGGCGTTCCTGTGGGGCGGGGTGACAGGGACGCTGTGCCTGGCGGTGGGGACGCTGCCCCGGCTTCAGGTGTTCGTCATTCTGTTTCCCTATCTACTTTACTATGTCTGGAATATGCTCTACGCCCAGCTCCGGGTGCATTTTGGGTATCTTCCGCTGCTCTCGCCCCTCCTGCTCATTCAGGCGTCCCCCGACTATTTCAATCCCGGCTGGGCGGTTTTCAGCGTGATGAGCCTGGTGGCGCTGCTGGGCTCCGTAATCGGCTATTGGCAAGTGACAAAGCGCGAATTTTCTTAAGCTGTTTTCCGGCAACTTTGGCGGCGCGGCATTGGGACCACTCCCTGGCCCTTTCACCCGAACGCCTGCCCAAAAAAGCCGGATGCCGCTTTAGGATGACCCCGCAGGAAGGATATTTCCCGCGCAAACGCGATTACGCCCGACCCCCAACAGGGGGCCGGGCGTAATCGCGTTTATAAAGGGCCGCTTATTTTTTCTCCGCGGGGGCCTCGTCCTTCTCCTTGGAGAGCATGGCGTTGGCCAGGATGCCCAGGATCAGGGAGCAGGCCACCGTGCGAATTTCCACAGGCCCGAAGCTGACGGACAGGCCGCCCACGCCGGTGATGAAGATGATGGAGGCCACGAACAGGTTCCGGTTCTTGTTCAGGTCCACCTTCTGGAGCATTTTAAAGCCGCTCATGGCGATGAAGCCGTAGAGGGCCACGCAGACGCCGCCCATGACGCAGCTGGGAATGGTCTGCAGGAAGGCCATCAGGGGACTGATAAAGCTGACCAGGATGCACAGGCAGGCAGCGCCCCAGATGCTGACCACGGAGGCGTTCCGGGTGATGGCCACGCAGGCGATGGACTCGCCGTAGGTGGTGTTGGGGCAGCCGCCGAAAAGCGCGCCCGCCATGGAGCCCACGCCGTCGCCCAGGAGGGTGTTGGTAAGGCCGGGGTCTTTCAGAAGATCCTTGCCGATGATGGCGGACAGGTTCTTGTGGTCGGCCAGGTGCTCGGCGAAGACCACGAAGGCCACCGGCACATAGGCGGAGAACAGGGTCACTAGGTAGGAGAAGCTGATCTCGCCCAGGGCGCCGCCCTTCAGGAAGGTGAAGTCCGGCAGGGCCAGGAAGGTCATGTTCTGGAAGGCGGAATAGTTGATCACGATCAGGGCGGGGTTGCCCGTCAGGTTGCCGATGAGGGCAAAGAGGGAGGCGCAGGCGTAGCCCGCCAGGATGCCGATGATGAAGGGCACCAGCTTGAGCATCTTCTTGCCGTAGGTGGAGCAGAGGATGGTGACGCCCAGGGTCACCAGGCCGCAGATCAGGGCCACATACACGCTGCCGCCCTCCACGCTGGAGCTGGTCAGGTCGCCCACGGCGTTGCCCGCCAGGGACAGTCCGATGATGGCCACGGTGGGTCCGATGATCACGGGGGGCATCAGCTTGTCGATCCACTTGACGCCGGCGAATTTCACAACCAGCGCCAGGACCACATAGACCAGGCCAGCCATGACCGCGCCGATGATCAATCCCCAGTAGCCCAGGGCCATGGAGGCGGCGCCGGAAAAAGCGCTCATCATGGAGCCGATGAAGGCGAAGGAGGAGCCCAGGAACACGGGGCTGGCGCTCTTGGTGAACAGCAGGTAGACGAAGGTACCCACGCCGGCGCCAAAAATGGCGGCGGAGGCGGTGAGCTCCGCGCCGGTGCCGGAGTTGACAACGGCGGGGACGGCGATGGTGGCGGCCATGATGGCCAGGAGCTGCTGGATGGCGAAAAGCACGATCTCGCCAAACTTGGGCTTGTCCTTGATGTCGTAAATCAGGTTCATGGTTTCTCTCCTTTTTGACTTGCGGGGCCGCGGCCAGAAAAAAACGCCTTGCCGGCGGCAAGGCACGATCCACCGGACGCTCCGATCCCCATTGACCTTTGCCGATGCGTACAGTACGGTTTGAATCCTCCAAAAATATACTACTCCTGCCCCGAGATGTCAAGAGTCTTCGCGCAAGATATCAAATTTTGTGAAATCGCATAAACCGCTCCTTTTTCCCGGAAATTCGGTTGGATATTATTCTGGATGCCCGCCCCCCGGTGGCACGGATCTGGGCAACTTTTTCCCCACGGCCGCCCAACTGTGAAAGGGAGGCCGTCTTGACCCCAATACCGTATGAAAAGGAGCGCAAGCCATATGACGAAAAGCAAAAAAAGCCCCGCCAAGGATCCCCGCCCGGGAATCTTCCACTAAGGAGGGATTTAAATGGAAAGCATCACCAAGCCTGCCCAGGTCCTCCAGCCCCCGGAAAACAGCATCCTCCATCCGGTGGAGGCATACCTGGACCGGAGATACGCCCAGGAGCCGGTACACCTGGTCCAGTACGACACGGGCATCCCGGTCCTGACCGTGGCATTGTTTCAAAAGGACAAGCCCTACGCCGTCCCGGCGGGGGCGGCGGTGAATCTGCGGTTGAGTAAGCCCGATGGGACCTGCGTCTATGACCCGGTCCTGGGGCTGTCCCAGGACCGCCGAACGGTCTATGTCCAGGTGTCTAGGCAGATGACCGCCGCCGCCGGCCTTGCCAACGCCATCCTGGAGATTCTGCTCAACGGAGGCGTCGTAGGTACCGCGTCCTTCCTCCTGTTCCTGGAGGCGAATCCGGTGACGGACGAGGCCATCCTCAGCTCCGGCGAGTTTAAGAGCCTAGATGATTATGTCCACCAAACGGAAGCATCCGCCGCCAGCGCGCAGGAGGCGGCGGAGCGGGCCCAAACCCTGCGGGACTCCATCGAGATGGACTACGAGTACATCGAGGGGGCCAGAAAAGAGGCTCAGGATCACGCTGAGGCCGCCGAAAACAGCGTCCTCCGGGCGGCGGAGCATGTAAAGCAGGCGGGTCTCTCCGCTGATGACGCCGCGGCCAAAGCCCGGGAGGCGGGGGAAAGCGCCCGGTCCGCCCTGGACATGGCCCGTGCCGCTCAGAGCTACGCCGTGGGCGGCACCCAGACGAGGAAGAACGAAGACGCGGACAACGCCAAATACTACTATGACCAGGCAAAACGCATTTCCCAGGGCCTTAATGGGGCTCTGCTGCCCATGGGCACCATCCCCTTTGCGCAGCTTAAGAATCAGACCAAAGAGCCCGGTTATATGTACAACATCTCCGACGCCTTCACCACCGACGCCACCTTTAAGGAAGGTTCAGGCCACGCCTATCCGGCGGGGACCAACGTGTACCGTACCGCCGACGGCTTTTGGGACTGCCTGGCGGGAGTCCTACCACAAGATATCCATCTCACTGGGGACGCCGTCGGCACTGCGCGTTTTAACGGCTCCCAGGCGATCACAATTAACACGACCCGGCGGGGATGTATCGTTGGACAGTTTTCTTCTACGGCTGGTGACAATACATGGTACAAGTTTGCAAGCATGTCTATTTCAAATAGTTACCAGGATAGTGGGATTATATTTCTAGTTCGTCCTGCCATGGACTTGGATAGTAATCCCAGTGGCATACTGCAAGTTCATGTGAGGGCCTTGGAAGACAAAACGGTAGCAACGGCCAAAACAGTATTTCGCTGGCTTCTGGTAAACGACAGAATAACCTTGACCGATTTCTGTATGGTCTATTCCGCGAATTCACCGGTAACGGTTGAATTGTGGGTACGTTGTGACAAATGGGCAGTATATTCCTTTGAGGTGTTATCGGAGAGTAGTATCAGAACGACCCGAAATAACGGTTGGACATTATACAATGCCGTCGAATTAAATGGTCAGAAAGCTCCCACAGAGGGGTATACCCGTATCAATAGCACAATATCGACGCCTATGTTCGGAGACTTGACCATGAGCGGCGACGCGCGGAAAATCAAGTATAACTCCGGCAAGCGGACGGGCTCCGTCATCTCCCTGTATGCGGGGGACGAGAACGGTTCCGGCATTGTGATCGGCGATGGCGGGCGGACCATCATCGGCGGCGGCGAGGCGGCCTATAACCTGCGGAATGCCCTGGGCGGCTCCGATTTTGACGAGCAGCTGCATTTGGCCAACGATGGGCCCATTAATCTGCACACCAACTGCCAGACGATCTCCCAGCGGCGCACCTTCACCTTCCAGAATGACGGGCGCTTCAGCGGTGTGGCGAACCCCACGGCGGCCACAGACGCGGCCAATAAGCAGTATGTGGATCTGGCTGTTGCCGGGATGCGTATTAGTGCTTCGCTAATGGGTCAGACCGGTGCTGCGGATGCGGCGAGTAAGCAAAATGCGGTAATGAGCCGGGAAATCCAGACTTTCGCGTATACGGATCTTAATGATTTGAAAGAAGTCGGGCTTTATCCATACGCCGACACATATCGGAACATACCTGCCGGAGCGGGCGGCGTCGTCTGCGTCCTCCCATATTCCGACATTTATATCACGCAGATCGCGACCGTCAATTCGACAGCGGGGATGACCGGGTTCCTGTACGCAAGAACTCACTGGGAGAATGGATGGAATCCATGGGCCAAAATCATTTAAGCAACCAACAAAATCCATCAACGCATAACGGAGGGAGATTTATGAGTGAACATATGACGCGCTGGAAGGTTGCCTTGGCGGCCTTCTTCTCCGCCCTGGGAACCATATTGGGGTGGAAGGGGGTCATGGCCCTGGTGTGGGTGGCGGTGATGGCCCTAGACTATCTGACCGGTTCCGCCGCGGCTCTGAAATCCGGCCGGTGGAGCAGCGCGGCGGCCCGGGAGGGGCTCTGGCACAAGGGCGGAACCATTGCGGTGGTGGCGGTGGCCGCCTCCGCCGACGGCGTTATGGGGGTGATCTGCGCCAACATCCCCGGCTTTACCTGGCCGGAGCTGATATTGC
>CANQFY010000003.1 GCA_947600025.1 uncultured Oscillospiraceae bacterium | reverse complement strand
CGGAGGGAGGCGTCGGCGTTCTCCACCAGCAGCTCGCCGGTCTGGTCGTTTTCGGCCACGACGGTGAACTTGTAGTAGTACTTGCTGCCCTCTTCGATGGCGTTGCCGCCCAGGCCCAGGTCGGCCTTGACGCTCCAGACGCCGCCGCCGTCGGTATTGAAGGTGTCGATCTGGAACACGGCCTGGCCGTCGCCGTCCTTGCCGGAACCGGTGGCGCCGTCGCCGGCGGAGAGGACCGCGCCGTCAATGCTGGCAGCGGAGAAATCGTTGGTGTAGACCGGAACTTCGGTCTGGGAGCCGGTGATCTCGTAGATCTCGATCTTGTCGATGGTCACGGTGAAGTCGGTGGGGGTGGTGTCGTCGGGGTTATCGGGATTAGGGGTGATCTTGCCCAGGTTCAGGATCAGCTCGGCGCTGCCCTCGGCAGGAGCGGTGAACCGCATCTCCAGGGGCGCGACGGTCGCGCCGATCTTCTCGTTGTAGGCGCCGCCGAAGGTGGCCCAGTCTTCCACGCTCTCGTCCCGAGCCAGGATGTGGCAGTAGGTCTCCTTGGTGGACTTGGCCCAGATCTTCACTACATAGTCGGCGGCCTTCAGGGCCACGCCGGCCTTCTTCAGCTGGATGTCGCCGTCCCCGGCGCCGGGGTCGGTGATCTCAAAGACGTAGGCGCCGTCCTTCAGCTCGCCGGTGGCGTTGACGCCCTCGGCAACGTTGGCTTCCCAACCGTGGCCGTCGGGCTGGGCGGTGGCGAAGTCCATCTGATAGAGCACGGTGCTTTCACCGGTCTGGCGGGTGACGGTCAGGGTGGCGTAGGCCTCGGCGGTCTCGCCGGCGGCGTCGGTGACGGAGTAGGTCAGCTCATAGGAGCCGGCGCTCTCCGGGGTGGCCTTGCCGTTCTTAAAGTCCAGGCTGGGCATGGAGGTGATGGTGATCTTGCCGGTCAGGTCGCCGTCCTCGGCGTCGGTGGCGGTGACGCCGGCCAGAGCGTCAAATTCGGAGCCGGCTTCCACGCTGGAATCCTGTACACCGGTAATTTCGGGGGCGGTGTTCTCGCCGTTGGAGGCGGGGGTTTGATCGCAGGCGGCCAGCGCCAGCACCATGGCCAGGCACAGCAGAACCGCGATCCATCTGCTCATTTTCTTCATGATGCGCGTCCTCCTCAAGAATTACTTGCTGGCGATGTAGCGGTCGTAGGCGTCCTGATAGACCTTCTGGATGTCGTCCAGATGAGTCCGGCCGGTGAGCTCGCTCTCGAAGGTCGCCCAGTCGCCGTCGGACACGCCGCCGTTCATCAGCCACTTGATCAGGTTGGTGCGGATGTAGTCATTCAGGCTGGATTCGTAGTTGCTCAGGGTGTTCAGCTCTTCCAGAGTGAACTGCAGGTTGGGGGTGGGGGTGACGTTTTCGGGGATGTAGGGGGTCACATAGGCGTCCAGCCGCTCCAGGCGGAGCTGGGCACGGGGCTCCATGTTGACCACGTTGTCCCAAGCGTAGTCGGACAGGTAGATGATGCCGAGAGGCGCGTTCTGCAGCCGCAGCTCGTCGGTGGTCATGCCTTCGGGCACTTCCTTCTGAACCAGCATGCCGTTGGCGTCCCGCTCTTCCTCATACACGATGCCGATGGGGCCGTAGTTGATCTGGGCGGAGATGACCGGATCGTAGTAGCGGTCAAAGTAGGTCAGCAGCACTTCCACATTGGGCACGTCCGCGAAGATGACCACTTCGCCGGTGCTGATCTCGGGGTTGTTGGAAACGCAGGCGGTCTGGTCGCCGTTGGGGCCGACCAGGGGGGCGCAGACGACGTAGTTCTCGGGGTTGGAGACCACAGTCTCGCTCTCCCACCAGTAGAAGAAGCCGTAGGTCTCGGTGCCCTTGCCGTTGGCCAGGAAGTTATCCTGGGAGATCTCGAAGGAGACCTTGTCGATCAGGTTGTTGGTGACCCAGTTGGCGATGAAGTTGGTGGCTTCCTTGAAGCGGTCGTCCTGGACGGTGTAGGTGACCTTGCCGTCCACCACCACCCGGTGCTCCAGGTTGTCGTTCAGGCCGAACATACCGTACAGGTCGCACTGGTTGCCCTGCCAGTTGTTGTAAACGAAGCTCATGGGCCGCTCGTCGGCGGCGTCGCCGTTGCCGTTCATGTCGTTATCCCGGAAGTAAGTCATGAGCTGCTCCGCCTGGGCGGCGGTGAGGGTCAGGCCGTCCTTCAGATCGGCCTCGGTCAGGCCGTCAACCTTGCCGGCCTTGATGGCCTCGGCGGCCCAGTTCTTGTTCAGGAACAGGATGTTGGGGCTCTGCAGCAGGCCCATTTCCTCCACCCGGGGCAGGGAGTAGATCTTGCCGTCCTCGCTGGTGAGCTGGGCCTTGATGTCGGGCCGCTCCTCCAGGATCTTGGCGAAGTTGGGCATATACTCTAAGTAGTCGCTGATGGGCAGCAGCACATGCCGCTGGGCGTACTTGATGATCTCGCCGGCGGTCATGCCCGCGTGGTAGATGGCGTCGGGCCGATCCTTGGCGTTGCCGAAGATCAGGTTCTTCTGCTGGCCGTAGACGGACTCGGACACGTTCTCCCAGGACACATAGACATTGGTGCTTTCATACAGGTCCTGCATGATCTTCATGTCGTTGTAGTCCAGCGCGGAGGCGTTCTTGGAAGAGTAGATGTTGAAGGAGATGGCCTGGGCGCCTTCCTCGTTCAGGATGGGGGCGTTGGGGTCGGTCCACTGGTAGCCGTAGTCGGAGACCAGCTTTTCCACACCGGCGCTTTCGCCCTTGGTGGACTCGGTTCCGCCGCCCTGGGGGCCGCAAGCGGCCAGAGACAGCGCCAGAACCAATACCAGCAGCAGGGAAATGAGTTTTTTCATTGTCGCGTTACCTCCAAAATTGATAGATTATTTGGGATCAGCCCTTCAGGGAGCCGATCATCACGCCCTGGTTGAAGTACTTCTGCACGAAGGGGTAGAGCATCAGCACCGGGACGCTGGATACGATGACGGAAACGTACTTGATCTGGTTGGCCAGGCGGTACTGCTCCAGAATGGTCTCGCCGCTGCCGCCCATGGTGCTCTCGGAGGCGATCAGGATCTCCTTCAGCACCAGCTGCAGGGGATACATGGTCTCGTCCTGGAGGAAGATCATGGCGTTGAAGTAGCTGTTCCACTGGCCGATGGCGTAGTAGAGGGCCATGACCGCCAGGATGGCCTTGGACAGAGGCAGCACCAGGGAAGTGAAGGTCCGGAATTCGCCGGCGCCGTCAATTTTCGCGGCCTCCACCAGTCCGGCGGGGATGCTGGACTCGAAGAAGGTCTTGGTCATGAACAGGTTCCACACGGAGAGGATGGAGGGCAGCACGATGGCCCACATATTGTTGATCAGGCCCAGGCTGCTCATGACGTTGTAGAAGGGGATCAGGCCGCCGCCGAAGAACATGGGGATGATGAAGTAGACCATCAGCAGCTTCTTGCCGGGGAGGGAGGGGCGGCTGAGGGCCCAGCCGGCGGGAATGGTGACCACCAGAGACAGAATCACGGTCAGCACGGTGTAGATGATGGTGTTCAGGTAGCCCTGCCACACGTCGGTCCGCTCCAGAATCTTCTGGAAGCCGGACATGGTGATCTGCACGGGGTAGAGCACCACTTGACCGGCCAGCACCGCGTCGGGGTCGGAGATGGAGGCGATGATGATGAAGTACAGAGGATAGATGACGATCAGGGCCAGGATGCCCAAAACGATTGCGTTGATCGTGTAGAATACCTTGTCGCCCAGGCCATCTTTAATGGGATGGGACTTAGACAGCGTATTTTTCGACATTTCCAAAGCCCTCCTTTACCACAGAGAGTTCTCGGAGAATTTCTTCGAGGTGGTGTTGGCGATGATCAGCAGGATCACGTTGATGATGGAGTTGAACAGGCCGATGGCGGTGGCGTAGGCCTGATCGGGGATGCCGGTAAGGCCCTGCTTGTAAACGTAGGTGGCGATGAGCTCGCTGACCGCCAGGTTGCCGTCGGTCTGCATCAGCAGCGCCTTCTCGTAGCCCACGCCCATCAGACCGCCGATGGACATGATGAGCATCACGCTGACCATGGGCATGATGGCGGGCAGGTCCACGTGGATCACCCGCTGGAACCGGGTGGCGCCGTCCAGAATGGCGGCCTCATGCTGCCCCGGGTCCACGCTGGACAACGCCGCGATGTAAATGATGGCGCTCCAGCCGAAGTCCTGCCAGTTACTGGAGAGGATGTACATGGGCCGGAAGGCGGAGGCCTCCAGGAAGTAGGATACCCGCTCGCCGCCGAGGCTGGCCACGATGTTGTTGACCAGGCCGTACCGGCCGAAGAACAGGGTCAGCATACCGACCAGGACCACCAGGGAAATGAAGTGGGGCCCGTTGAAGATGGTTTGCAGGACCTTGGCCATCCGCTTGCCCTTCATGGCGTTGAGCATCAGCGACACGATGATGGGCAGGGGGAAGCCGATGAAGAAGCCGATGATGCACAGCAGGAAGGTGTTCTTCATCAGGGGCCAGAACTGCACGTCGGTAAAGAACCGGGTGAAGTTGCCAAAGCCGATCCACTGGGTGTACTCGGAGAAGATGGGGTCGCCGGGCATGAAGTCCTGGAAGGCGATGAGCACGCCGTAGATGGGCAGGTAGTTGAACAGGAACACCACCAGCACCGCCGGGAACACCATCACCAGGAAGGGGTAGTTTTCCCACAGATGCTTCAGCCACTTCTTGGGGGTTTTCTGCGGCTTTACACTGTTGGCCGGGGCGGCGGGGGCAGGGGAATTGCCTTTGACCTTTGCCATTTGATTGCACTCCTTTCTTGATTCCGAGGCGTTAGATCAGGTTCTTCTCGGTCTGAGCGTCAAACAGGTGCATCAGGCTGGGATCGAAGGAGAAGCTGACCTCCTTGCCGGTGGAGTGAGCTTCCAGATCCAGACCCACGGTGGGGATCACGGCCACCACGTCCAGACCCTGGACGTTCAGGTGCAGGTGCAGCTCGGAGCCCATCATTTCGGACACGTCCACCTTGCCGGTGAAGCCCTGGGAATCGGCCTGGATGTGAACCGGCCGGACGCCCACGGTGATGTCGCAGGGCTGCTGACCCTTGGCGGAGAGGGCCGCCTGCTGCTTCTCGGACAGGACGATCCGCTTGCCCAGGATGTCCACGGCATACTTGCCGTTCTCCTTGACCAGCTTGCAGCCGGTGAAGAAGTTCATCTGCGGCGTGCCGATAAAGCCGGCCACGAACAGGTTGTAGGGATGCCCAAAGACTTCCTGGGGGGTGCCGATCTGCTGGATGAAGCCATCCTTCATGATGACGATCCGGTCGCCCAGGGTCATGGCCTCGGTCTGGTCGTGGGTGACGTAAATAAAGGTGGTGTTGATCTTATGGCGGAGCTTGATGATCTCGGCCCGCATCTGGTTCCGGAGCTTGGCGTCCAGGTTGGAAAGGGGCTCGTCCATCAGCAGCACCTGAGGATTCCGGACGATGGCCCGGCCGATGGCCACACGCTGCCGCTGACCGCCGGAGAGGGCCTTGGGCTTCCGGCCCAGGTACTGGGTGATGTCCAGGATCTCGGCGGCTTCCTTGACCTTCTTATCGATCTCCGCCTTGGGGGTGTGGCGGAGCTTCAGCGCGAAGGCCATGTTGTCGTAGACGGTCATGTGGGGGTACAGCGCGTAGTTCTGGAAGACCATGGCGATGTCCCGATCCTTGGGGGCCACATCGTTGACCAGCCGGTCGCCGATGTACAGCTCGCCGCCGGAGATCTCCTCCAGACCGGCGATCATCCGCAATGTGGTGGACTTGCCGCAGCCGGAGGGGCCGACCAGGACGATAAATTCGCCATCCGCGATATCCAGGCTGAACTGCTGGACCGCGACGACTCCTTCCTCGGTGATCTGAAGATTGGCCTTCTCCTTCACCGGTTCGTCGTTGTTCTTCTTCTTTTTCGGCTTCTTGACGGGTTCGGTATTGGGGTATACCTTTTTGATGTCTTTCAGGGTCAGGCTTGCCATGGTGATCGTTCCTCCTCAATAAAGTAAACTAATGTAAATCAATCGTTTTCTCAGAATGGACATTCCGAAAAACCGACAAATTTCTTTTTGTTAAAAGTAAATTTACATAATGTAAATTACATTGTTTACACTCCTCTTATTTCTTGCTTTTATTTTAACGGGCGATTTACAATTTGTCAACGGAAACTTTTTGTTACGCACAAAATCGGGAGTATAACTAAATTTTGGCCAATAAATTTGTACAAAAGTTATAGTTGATTTTACGCTGAGTTTACAATTTGCACATTTGATTTTTTCCTTTTTCTGTGATATAGTAAACACAACGAATTTGTCTATTAAGGAGGATCCCGTATGGCTGTCAAACGGATCACCATGCAGGATATCGCGGACGCCTGCGGACTGTCCAGGAACACCGTTTCAAAAATCTTCAACGGCAGAGGCGCTGTGCCGGAGGCCACTCGGCGAATGGTGCTGGAAAAGGCCCAGGAGCTGGGCTACCGGCAGCTGGCGGAAGAGGTGCCGCCTGCCAGACCCGAGCCCCGGAGCCAAAACATCGCCCTGTTTACCAGCCATATGCCCACGGACTATCACTTCGGCACCTTCTTCCTGCCCGCCTTTGCCGGGCAGCTGGGCCGGGCGGGCTATACCCTGATGATGTACCAGCTCTCCGCCGAGGAGGTGCGCCAGAACCGGCTGCCCATCAACTTTGCCCTGGAGCAGACCGCCGGGATCCTGGGCATCGAGCTGTTCAGCCGGAGCTACGCGGAGATGCTCTGCGATCTGGGACTGCCCACTATTTTTGTGGACGCCTACTCCGGCGCCAGCACCAGCCTGCAACGCTGTGACCTGATCTCCATGGAAAATTTGGCCAGTACTCTGGCCGTGACCCAGCGGGTCATCGCCGCCGGCGCCACCCGGATCGGCTTTGTGGGGGACTTTAACCACTGCAACAGCTTCATGGAGCGGTGGGTCGGCTTTTCCACCGCTCTGAAGCGGGCCGATCTGCCCCTCAACCGGCGGCTGTGTATTCTGGACCCGGACGGGCCCCAGTACGCCAGCCTGTCCTGGCTGGCCGGCTGCTTCCGGGAGATGCCGGAGCTGCCCGACGCCCTGATCTGCGCCAACGATTTTTTGGCTATCCATGTCATGATGGCGCTAAAGCAGCTGGGGGTGTCCGTCCCCGACCAGGTCATGGTGGCGGGCTTTGACGGCACGCCCCAGTCCGCGGTCTTAGAGCCGTCCCTGACCACGGTGGAGATTCCCAGTGCGGACATTGGCCGGATCGCCGCCAACACCCTTTTGGATCGGATCGAAAATCCCGGAAGTCCCTACCACACCATCTATGTGAAAACCACGCCCATTTGGAGAAACTCCACCAGGGAAGCGCCGCTGGGGCCGGTGGAATAACCCTTTTGCCACCTGCGAAAAAAGTAAGGAGCCCGCGTATTCGCGGGCTCCAGTATTTTTTTAATTCGCGTTATTCCTTGACTGCTCCGGCCACGTTGCCGCTGATCAGGTGCTTGGCTAGGCACAGGTACAATATCACAATGGGCACGGCGATGAAGATGGACCCGGCGGCGAAACGGGAAAATTCCGTCTCCCCCAGGCTCATCAGCCCCACCGCCACCGTCCAGGTGTCCTTGGTCTTTAAAAGGAGCTTGGGCAGGATGTAGTCGCTCCAGGGCCAGGTAAAGGAGGTCAGGGCGGTGTAGACGATCATGGGCATGGACAGCGGCAGATGGATTTTGCAGAACACTTGAAAATTGGTGGCCCCGTCCAGCCGGGCGGCCTCGTCGATGGTGTTGGGGATGGAGTCGAAGAAGCCCTTTTGCACCATGTACCCCAGGGGCGCCCCGGCGGTATAGATCAGGATCAGCCCCCAGTGGTTGTTGATAAAGTTGAACTGGGTCATCAGCAGGTACACGGCGGTCATTCCCATAAAGGAGGGGAACATCCCCAGCACCAGGGTGGTCTTCATCAGGGCCTTCCGGCTTTTAAACCGGAACCGGGACATACAGTAGGCCGTCAGAATGGTCAGCATGGTTCCGAACAGGCAGCTCATGGAGGCGATGAACAGGGAATTTCCGAACCACCTGGGGTAGTCGTACATGGCGGTGTCGGTGAAGAGCTTGCGGAAGCTGTCCACGCTATACCCGGAGGGGAAGAAGCCCTGGAAGGAGTAGATGGAGCCGGAGGAGGAGAAGGAGGCCAAAATCAGCCACAGACAGGGGAAGAAGAACACGAACCCCACCGCCAGCAGGAGCAAATAGGTAATGGCCGTGTCGGCGATGGACCCCCAACGGATCGGTTTTCTCTTTTTCATCGATAGGTCTCCTCCTGTCTATATGCCGGCGAGGCCACATATACCGCCAGCGAGATGAGCGATGTGATGATGAAGATAATGAGACTGATGGCCGCGCCGATGGCGTAGTAGTTGTTGTCGATGGACAGGTTGTACAGCCAATTGATCAGCAGATCCGTGTCGCTGGCAAGGAAATAGCCGTCGATGTACAGTCCTCCCCGCAGGAAATAGAAGATGCCGAAGTTATTGAAGTTGCCAATGAACTGGGAGATCAGCACCGGGGTGGTGGAAAAGACCACGAACGGCAGCGTCAGATAGCGAAACTGCTGGAAGGCCCCGGCCCCGTCCAGCCGGGCGGCCTCGTACTGGCTCTGATCGGCGTTGGAGAGGATGCCGGTGGCCAGCAGCATGGAGGATGGAATACTGATCCAGGCGTTGACCAGCAGCCCGATGATCCGGGCGGACCACTTGGCGTCCAGATCCAAAAATCCGATGGCCTGGCGCCCTGCTTCGGTGATGTAGTGATTGATGGGGCCGCCGTAGGAGAACATGAATTTGAAGCCTAGCAGGGTGATGAAACCGGGGATGGCGTAGGCCAGGATGGGAAACGCCCGCCAAAAGGCCTTGCCCCGGACGCATTTCTTGTTGAGGAGCAGCGCCAGGCTGAGGCCGCCAAAATAGTTGATGGCGGTGGAGAGCAGGGCCCACAGGAAGTTCCACCCCAAGATTTTAAAGAACGTGGGGGCGAATTCCCCCAGGGCCAGGATCTTCCGGAAGTTTTCCAGCCCCACCCAGTCCACCAGCGCCGGCGGCACGATCTCGCCGCCGTAGTTGGTGAAGGCCACCAGGATCATGAATACCACCGGCAGAATGTTGAACACGCACACCCCGACCACCGGCACAAACAGCACGGTCTTATAGAATTTTCCGTCCAGCAGCTCCGCCAGCTCCTCTCGGAACCGGGCGGGGCGGCCCCCGGCGGCCACCCGCTTTTGAGTTGCGTACACATCCTTGATATTGGAGAGGTACACCGCCACATACAGGATCGTAACGATCCAGGCCAGCACGCCCATGATGAGCATGATCACGGAGTTGTCCCCCTCGATGCCGTACCAGGGATTGGATTCCACACTGCCCAGAGTAAAGAACCCAAACAGATCCCGGGCACCCACGGTGACAAGGTAAAAGATGTACCCGATCTGCACTGCCAAATATAAGAGACCCTTGCCCCACTGCTTATAGCACAGCTGCCCCAGGCCCATCACCAGCATGGAGGCCGTCACCCGGCCGTTGGCGTTTTTGATCAGTTCCCGCATCGTTCCACCTCCTAGTTCAGGGTGTGGATGGCGGCGTAGATCTGCTCATCCACGGCTTCCAGGGCCCGTTGCAGTGCTTCCAGGGTTTGATACTTTTGTTCCTCCGGCAGACGGAAGGGGTCTTTGGCCAGGTCCGAGAAAAAGGTCTGGCAGGGGGTCCAGATCTGTGCCACCGCTCGGATGCTGGGCATCACGGCGATCTGACCGGCCATCAGGTTGGCATTGACGGTCTCGGAGAGCCCACCGGCCTCAGCGGCCACATCCGCCCGGGCGGGGACAATGCCCAGCAGCTCATTGCGCCGGGAGATCATCTCATAGCTGGTGGCAAAATCCACGAAGGCCAGCGCCGCGTTGGGCGCTTTGGTGTAGGCGCTGATGGCGTAGCCGTTGATGCCGCCCATCATCACGCTGTCCACCGTCTCCCCGTCCCGATCCTCCAGGTCGCCGCTGGCGGGCAGCTTGGGGATGCCCGCGGCCACCAGGTTTTCCGCCGCCTTCGCGTAGGCGCCGGCCTCATCAAGGCCCTCGGTGCGCATATACTCCTTCGCCAGCTCGTCAATAAACAGGGTGTACACGTCGGGGGTGGTCATGGTGGCAAAATAAGTCCCGTTGGCCAGCATACTGTAAGCATTAACCGTGATGGTGTCGTCGATGCAGTCCTGGTTCATGATCGAGGCCAGCTGCCGCAGCACCCAGGCACCCTTGCAGGCGTCCCCCGCCGAAAAACCGATGTCCGAGGAATCGGTGCCCCCCGCCCCAAAGACATACCCGCCGTAGGAAAACAGAAATCCAGAGGAAAAATAGGTGTCGAACAGGGACTTCATGTACCCGAATTTGCTGCCGCCGCTCTCCTCCCGGACCTGCTTGGAGTAGGCGTATAGCTCCGTCCAGTATTCGACCATATCCGGCACGTTATCCTGATCCCGATCCCAATTTTCCCGCCAGTTTTCCGGCAGCAGGTCCTTGCGGTAGTAGAGCAGGGGCCCCTGAATGTTGACGGGCACGCCGAAAATATAGTCCTCCCCGCCGTATTCCACGGTATAGGCGTCCCAGGCCTCCGGGGAGATTTGGTCGTAGCAGCCCAGCTGCTCCACCGGCAGGGGCTGGATGTGCTTGCCGTCGGTGTACTTCATCAGGGCGTCGTTGGCCTGGTACAGCACGTCCGGCCCATAGCCGTAGGGGCCGTCCTGTTCCAGGTCGGTGTACTGGTCCATGTTGGCGTCCACCGCCACGATGCCGTAGGACGCATAGGCCTCGTTAAACGCGTCCAGCAGCTCCCGGAAATAGCCCTTTTCTTTGGCGGTGTCGTTTTCCAGGATCCGAAGGGTCACGTTCCGCTCCAGCTCCCCGGTAAATTTCGTCTGCTCCCGGGCCTCGTCCCGCCCCAGGCTGAGGCTGCCGAAAATGCCCAGCAGCAGGGCCAAAACCAGGACGTGGGCTGTCAGGGCGGAGATGTTTCGGGTCATGTCATCCCATCCTTTCTATGACGTGGGCGAAGGAGTCCCCGTCGATTTTGAGGCGGATCTCTCCCCGCTCCAGGGTAAACACGTTCCCCTCCGCGTAAATGTTCGCCTTAGGAATGCCCAGGGCGGGCTCCTCTCTTTTGAGCTTGGCAAGGCGCTGGATAAGCCGCCAGGTCGGCCCCCGACGCTCCGCCAGGGCCCAGTCCATGGTGCGGCGGCAGTCCGGGTCGTATCCGCCCGGCAGGGCGATCTCTGTGCCGTAGTAAATACACGGCGCCCCCACAAACAGGTACAGCACCGCCAGGGCGCTTTCCAGCTTGACCCGGTTTTCGCCCACCTGGGTGAAAAAGCGGTGGGTGTCGTGGCTGTCCAAGAGGTTCAGCATCATGTTGTTGACGGTGTCGGTGTTCCGCATGAGAAGGCCATTGAGTCGGTCGGCAAAGCCCGCCGCGTCCAGAGCGCCGAAGGCGAAGAAGTCCAGGCACGCCTTGGTGAAGGCATAATTCATCACCGCGTCGTATTGGTCGCCCCGGAGAAAGCTGTTGGCGTTGTGCCAGTTTTCCCCGATGATGACGCAGTTCGGGTCCGCTGCCTTCACCGCCTGCCGGAATTTTCGCCAAAACTGATGGGACACCTCGTCGGACACGTCCAGCCGCCAGCCGTCGATGTGATAGTTTTGGATCCAGTGGACGGCAATGCCGGTGAGATAGTCCTGCACCTCCGGGTTGGAGGTGTTCCATTTGGGCATATAGGCGCAGGAGGAAAAACATTCATAGTTGACCGCCTGCCGGTCCACCCGGTCGCCGTGAATGAGGAACCAGTCGAAATACCGGGACTGGTTCCCGTTTTTCAGCACATCCTGAAACGGGCCGCACCGCTCGCTGACGTGGTTGAACACGGCGTCCAGGACCACCCGGATGCCCATACCGTGGGCGGTCTCCACCAGGGCGGCAAAATCCTCGTTGGTCCCAAAAATGGGATCCACCGTAAAGTAGTCCTGAATGTCGTATTTGTGGTTGCTGATGGACTTGAAGATCGGCGTCAGGTACAGGGCGTTGACGCCCAGCTCCCGCAAATACGGCAGCTTTTCATGGATCCCTTTCAGGTCCCCGCCGGCGAAGCTCTTTGGGTTGGGGATCCGGCCCCACTCTAAATTGATGTAGGAGCCGTCCTTGTCCAGGTCCCCCCGGTAAAAGCGGTCAATAAAGATCTGATAAAAGCAGGCGCTGCCCATCCAGGGCACCGGCCGGTGGATATCGCAGCCGTTGAGATAGGCGATCTGAAAGGCGTTGTAAAAGGCCTTTGAGAAGTCATAGGCTTCCGTCAGCCCGTCTTCGGAATAATAGAAGGTTTGCCTCTCCTGCTTCAGCTCAAAAACGTACACCAGCCGCACGTCCTCCGGCTGGAGCTCCACAGAAAAGTAGTTGAACAGCCGGTCATGGCAGGTCAAAACCATATCCTTCCGGCACCGCTTTTCCCAAAAATCGTATTTGCCCCCGTAGATCACGGCGACTGCCGGCGTGTCCGTCCGGGCCGTGCGGAGTCGGAGACAGACAGTCTTTTCATCCTTGGCGTATCCGTATTCCGTTTCCGGCATGTGGTAAAGGGCCTGCTGGATCATTCGCTCACCTCGCGCATTTCTCCGTTGACAAAACGGGGAAATTTATTATAATAATGTTACTATGGATAAAAAAGTGACGATACAGGATGTGGCCGACGCCGCCGGGGTAAGCAAAACCACCGTTTCCTTCATTCTGAACGGGCGGGACGATCTGCGGATCAGCGAGCAGACCAAGAAAAAGGTCTGGCAGGTCATCAATATGCTGAACTACCGGCCCAATCTGTACGCGAAGAATCTGCGCGGCACCAAAACGAATAAAGTGATCGGATTTTTCCAGGACGGCGGCCTATCGGAGCTTGAAAAGCTGTGCTTTTATGACTTTTTTGACCGGACGGCCCGGATGCTCCTGGAGTCCGGCCAGCGGGCCCAGCTGCTGCTCAGCATCGACCGGTTTGACGACGTGGACGCCATCGTGGCGAAGGGGCTGCCGAAGGCCGACTTTCTTTCCCTGGCGGAGCGCAACTACATTCCCGTGGTCGCCGGGGACTGCCGGGTGGACGACCCCATTTTTTACGAGGTCAACCTGGACTTTCCCGGGCTGAAAGCCCAGGCGGACGCCGTATTCCCGGAGGGGTGCGTCTATGTCTCCACCCGCCCCCGAGACGGTATCCTTTGCCGGCAGCTGACGGAGGCGTTCCAGGAGGTCCGGTTTGTGGAGACCTGCGCCGATCTGCGGGCGCTTTCCGGCCGGGATGTCTTTGTCACCGAGCCCATTTTGCGGGAGCTGCTGACGGGGGTGTGCGGGAAGGTGTTCTGCCCGGAGGGGCTTGCGGAACGGCAGGCCCGGCAGATTCTCTCCTGCGTGGCCCTGGCGGTCAACCGGGAGGCCCGGGAGCGGCACGATTTCCTAGTCAGCTAACCATACCGGCTCGGACGGCTACAAGCCGTCCGAGCTTTTTGTATAGAGGCTTACGCCTGGTAAATATTGATGGTCTTGGTGGCCAGATCGAAGGTGATCCGGTAGGTCCCCGGGGTGGAGCAGGTCAGGTTGTTGCCGCTCTCCGGCCGGAACAGGGCGTTGACATTGTCATCGCCGTCCGGGCCCAGGCAGGAAACGCCGATCCACTCGCCGTCGTCGCCGGTGGTGGTGTTGACCATCAGCCCGGCCTGCCAGGTCCCGCCGTTTGCCACCATGTCCTCGGTGATGGTCATGGTGATCTCATAGAGCCCGTCGTTGTTGGTCAGCTTGTATTCGTCGGCGGGCAGATTGGTTGCGGGATCGAGGATTTTCCAGCCTTCCACAAAGCTGCCCTTGATGTGGACCGTGTCCTCCTGTCCTGCCGGGGTGATCTCGATGACCTTGGCGTAGGCGTTGAAGGTGATGTTGTAGACCCCTTCCTCCGCCACCTTCAGGTTGTAGTTGGAGTCTGCGGGGCTGGCGGCGACGAAGCGCTCGTCGCCCCGGTAGTACCGGTAGTTATAGGAGCCCAGCTTGCCCTCGGCGGTAGCGCCCTTTTCAAAGGACTGGATGATGAACTCGGCATTTGCGGTCAGCTTCACGTCCCGCAGCTCATAGACGTCGCCGCCCAGGGAGGTGAACCGGTACGCCGGATCATAATAGGTGTCGTTCCAGCTGTGGCCGTCAAAATTGCCGTCGATGTAGTAGTCCAGCTCGGCCATAGGCTCCTCGCTGTCCAGGGTGGCGGACAGGACCTTGGTATCTTCGTCATAGGTGAAGGTGTAGGTGCCGGCCTTGGAGGCCACGATGTTGCCGGAGCCGGTGAACAGGGCCTGGCTGGCCTCGTCCAGGTTCTCAAAGCGGATATACTCGGAGCCCACGGTGGAGACGCCGTCTTCGGTGACCAGGCTGGTGAACATGAATTCCTCGCCCTCCCGGAGGTAGACCGTCAGGGTGTGGGTGGCGCCCACCTTGACGAACCCGGTGGCGTCGTTGTACAGGTCCGCCCACAGCGTGATGCCCGCGCCCTTGATATAGTAGGTGGTGGTCACGCCGGAGAGCTCCGCCGCGTCGCCGTTGCGCACCCAGGTGATCTGGTCGAAGTCGTTGAGGTTGTAGATTTCCTTGTTGGCCTCGGTGTAGCTGGGGTCGCTCTCGTTGTAGTAGTCGTCGCCGGGATGGGTGTGGAGAGTCAGGGTGTAATTCCCGTCCACGGCCACCTTGATGTTCTGCCCCTTGGCGGCGGTTTCCCCGACGCCGCCGGCGCCGCTGAATACCTCGTTGCCGGCGCTGTCCTTGGCGGTGTCCAGATAGCCGAAGCCCCGCTTGTCGTGCCACTCGGAATCGATGGCGAACTGGAACTCATCCCCGGCGTACAGGTCCAGGGTGATGGAATAGGTGTTGTCGCCCACCTTCTCCAAAAGATGCCCGTCGGTGATGACCTTGCCCCAGTTGGAGGCCATCAGCAGATCCCCCTTGCCGGAGCCCACCAGCGCCCAGGTCCGGGTGTCCTCCTGGTACGCGGAGAAGCCGGCGAACACCTTGGTATTTTCCGTGATGGGCTTGCTGAAATCAAATTCCACGCTCATGGACGGGGTGGCGAACCAACCCACGAAGGTCTGCCCCTCCTTTTCCGGGGCCCATTCGGTGGCGGTGCCGTTTTCCTGGACTTCCTCGGTCTTCAGGACCGTGTCGCCGTCCATGTATTCCACTGTGAAGGTGGGGTCCTTTGCTTCGCTGTTGTCGCACCCCGCAAGCAGGGATACCGCCATGGCGCAAATGAGCAGCAGCGCGATCCATTTTGCCTTTCTCACGATCCATTCCTCCAAAATGATATAGTTGCTAAATCGATTTAGCAATCCAAGTATATCGCTCATTTCCCAAGTTGTCAATATCCTTTGGGGGAATGGGCTCATTTTTTGTTAGATTTGCCAATATCGCCAGGCGGATTTCGACAACCTGACCAAGGTCCTCCGATTCTGCGGGCGCCCCGTCAAACGCAAGATTAGGCGCTAAAAACGAAGATCATGCCAAAGGCATTGACACCTTCACCCGATTCCATTATGATCTTGGTGACTGAAAAAGGGAAGGGAAAAGCGGCCTTCACCTTTCAAAAAACGGGGAAGACAGCGGAGGGAACAGGCTTTTTTCGTGGACGGCGGCGGCTCCATCCCTTTTTAAGCAGAGAAGCAAAGACCCAAATCATAACTATGGAGGGATTATTTTGGCAAAGGACAAGCAGAACAAGAAGAAAATGAGCGCGAAGGTGTTTACCGCCATCGTCGCGCCCCTGCTGGCGATCCTGCTGGCGTTTTCCATCGCGCTGTCGGTCATTACTACTTCCACCTATGACCTGGTGCTGCGGGACATCTTCGGCGAGACGGAGTTTCACCTTGCCAGCAAGGCGGACGATGTGGACGCCAATTATTACACGCGGGCTGTTTCCGACTCCCAGCAGCTTCAGCAGGCGGAGCAGGCCTACACCCGTCAGGCGGGCGCGGAAGGCTTCGTGCTTCTGAAGAACGACGCCGGGAACGGCAAGGGCCTGCCCGTGGCGGCGGGTTCTAAGCTGAGCCTGTTCTCCGCTTCCTCTGTGGACCTGCTGGCCGGCGGCACCGGCTCCGGCGTCAGCACCATCTCCAGCGATATGCGCACCGCCCTGACCGAGCAGGGCTTTACCGTGAATGAGAGCCTGTGGAAATTTTACAGCGACAATCACGAGAACTACAAGCGGGGCGACGGCGCCATGTACTACGGCTTTGCCGAGGACTGGTCCATCCGGGAGGCCCCCATCGACGCCATTCCCCAGGAGGCCAAGGACGAGGCCCAGGGCACGACCCCCATTTTCTTCTTCTCCCGCACCGGCGGCGAGGGCCGGGATCTGGGCCGCTATATGGGCGACTTCGCCGCTACCGACGCGGACCGGGAGAAGCACTACCTGGAGCCCGATTCCGTGGAGCTGGGCGTGATCCAGTATTTGAACGACAATTTTGACAATGTGATCATTGTGGTGAACACCAACAACGCCTTTGAGCTGGGCTGGGTCAGCAATTATGACCACATCACCGCCGTGATCTGGGCTCCCGGCGCCGGCGGCGACACCTGCCGCTCCATCGCGGACGTGCTCAGCGGCAAGATCAACCCCTCCGGCCACCTGGTGGACACCTTCGCCTACGATGCCTTCTCGTCTCCCGCCATGCAGAACATGGGCGAGATCATGATGGTGAACGGCGGCCAGGACGTGGGCGCTGCCGTGTTCTATGACGAGGGCATCTACGTGGGCTACAAGTACTATGAGACCCGTTATTTCGACAAGGTCCTGAACCAGGGCAACCCCGGCGACTATGACTACGCCACCACCGTTCAGTACCCCTTCGGCTTCGGCCTGTCCTACACCACCTTCCAGTGGTCCGACTTCGCCATGAGCCCCATGGACGAAAACGGCAACATTGAGCTTTCCGTCACCGTGAAGAACACCGGCTCTGTCGCCGGCAAGGAGGTCGTGGAAGCCTATCTGAACGTGCCCTACACCGACTACGACAAGGCTAACTTTGTGGAAAAGTCCGCCGTGTCCCTGGTGGGCTTTGAGAAGACCGGCCTTATCCAGCCCGGCGAGTCCGAGACGGTCACCGTCACCGTCAACCGGAAGGACTTTATCTCCTATGACGATGTTGCCGCCAAGACCTACATCCTGGAGGCCGGGGACTATCTGCTCACCGCCGCCCCCAACGCCCACGCCGCTGTGGACAACTTCCTGGTCTACGGCGGGACCCAGGTGGAGCCCCTCTTCGGCGGGGCGGATGCCTCCTTCGTGGGCAAGTGGACCTATGACTACGCCGACAACGGCGGCGTGGACAACGTGACTTATTCTGTGTCCAGCGCCGGTGTGGCCGTCACCAACCAGTTTGATACCGCCACCTCCGACGAGTTCACCCCGAGAGATAAGTACCTGTCCCGTCAGGACTGGACCGGCACCTTCCCCAAGACCCACGGCACCCAGGATTCCAAGCGCCCCAGCACATACAGCGAAAAGAACGGCTTTGTCTGGGAGCTGGAGGTTTCCGACGCCGTGAAGAACGCCTATAAGGCCCAGGGCACCAGCGCGTCCCTCAATCCCATGTCCGAGGAGGACGCCGCCGCGAAGTACCGTCCCTTCGGCCAGTCCGGCAATCTGGAGCTGATCGACTACCGCGGTCGGGACTTTGACGAGGTGGAGGCAGAGGGCGGCTGGGACGCTCTGATCGACCAGATGACCGCCACCGAGATCCACGACATGATCCGCAACGGCGGCTACCAGACCCTGGGCGCCGGTTCCATCAACAAGCCCCGGGCCATCGACTTCGACGGCCCCTCCGGCCTGAACGAGGGCGGCGTGACCCACGAGCCCTACTCCATCACCTATCCCTGTGCGGCCAACATCGCCGCCAGCTGGGACCGGCAGAACGCCTACTACCACGGCTACTATGTGGGTGAGGATGGCCTGGCCGCCGACGGCAACTGGGGCAACCACCAGTACATCGGCATCATCTCCGGCTGGTATGCCCCGGCTATGAACATCCACCGGACGCCTTTCGCCGGCCGGAACTTTGAGTACTACTCCGAGGACGGCTTTATGTCCGGCCAGATGGCGGTGGAAGCGGTGAAGGGCTGCGCCGAGAAGGGCGTCTACGCCTTCATCAAGCACTTCGCCCTGAACGACCAGGAGGACTACCGGAACGGCTTGGCCACCTTCTCCAACGAGCAGGCCATCCGGGAACTGTACATGAAGCCCTTCCAGATCTGCGTGGAGGACCGGGGCGAGCAGACCATCATGGTCCAGCAGTACAACGCCGAGGACGGCACCTACACCAAGACCGAGGCCCAGATTCCCGCTGTCATGGCGGTGATGACCTCCTTCAACCGGATCGGCTGCACTTGGGCTGGCGGTAACTACCAGCTCATCACCAAGATCCTCCGGGAGGAGTGGGGCTTTGACGGCATCGTTCTGACGGACTACGACAACGGCGGCTATATGGACACCGAGCAGTGCATCCGGGCCGGCGGCGACCTGAAGCTCACCGCCATGGGTTCCGACGCCCTGCTGGCCATCGACGACCATGCCTCCGCCTACCATGCCCGCCAGGCCATGAAGCACGTCCTCTACACCGTCGTCAACTCCAACGCCATGAACGGCATTGTCCACGGCATCTCCGTCGGCAAGCTTCCCTTCGCCAACTACTACTTCATCCTCATCGCGGAAGCCGTTCTGGCCGCCGCCCTGATCGTCTGGGGCACGGTCGCCATCGTCAAGCGCTGGAAGCTTGAAAAGAAAGCAAAGCAAACGAAGTAACACTGTTTATCAAACCTCCCCTTCTTCTCTCAAAGCGGAACCGGCCACTTTAAAAGTGGCCGGTTTTGCCGTTTTGTGCTTTACACATGGAGTTTCGCCCTCCGGCCGTAGAATTTTTTAGAAAAAAGGTTGATACTCGACGCGAAATATGCTATATTGGTTCCACTTAAAAATCAGTGCTTGTTCATGGGAAAGGAGGAGGCGCCTTGCACAACATCGCCATTGTAGAGGACGAGGACGCCGCCGCGGAAAAGCTGAAGGGCTATGTGGAGCGGTACGCCGGTGAGACGGGGGAGGAATTTCACACAGTCCGGTTTACCGACGGCCGGACGTTTTTGCGGGATTACCAGACCGTCTACGCCGTGGTGTTCATGGATATCCAAATGCCCGGCATGAACGGGATGGACGCCGCCCTGGCCCTGCGGAAATTCGACAAAAACGTGTCCTTGATCTTCATCACCAATTTGATCCAGTACGCCCTCCGGGGGTATGAGGTGGATGCGGTGAGCTATCTGCTCAAGCCGGTGAGTTATTACGATTTTTCCCTGAAATTCAAGAAGGCCCTGGATATCTACCTGATGCAGGAGGAACGGAGCTTCACCGTGAACCTGCCGAGGGGCCTGTGCCGCGTCTCCACCGACAAGCTGATGTTCGTGGAGGTCATGAACCACCGGCTCTATTACCACCTGATCGACGACACCATCGAAATGACCGGCGCCCTGGCCAACGTGGAAAAGGAGCTGCGGGCCTTCGGCTTCCTTCGGTGCAACAGCTGCTATCTGGTCAACCCCCGGTTCATTGTCCGGGTCCAGGGCAGCACCGTGCTGGTGGGCAGCCAGGCGCTTCAGATCAGCCGGCCCCGGCGGGCCGCCTTCCTGGCGGAGCTGACGGACTGGTACGCCGGAACAGGAGGTGGGCAGAAATGAATGTGGGATTTGCTTTTCAGTCGGTCTTGCTGGAATTTTTGGGGGAGCTGTATATTTTCTACGCCCTGACCATGTACCGCCTGGCCCGGCGGCGCTCCTTTGTCCTCCGGTTCCTGGCAGGCGCCACCGTGATGCTGGTGGTGGCTCGGCTGGCAGCCATAGTCTATCCGGCGGTGGGCAACACGGTGCTGGGCCGGACAGGGGTGTACCTGCTGCTGTTCGCCTGCTCCGTGGGCCATGTCTGTTTCTGCCTGGAGGAGCCGGCGGAGCTGGTGGTGCTGCTGTGCGGCGTGGCCTATGCCGCCCAAAATCTGTGCTACAAGCTCTATCTGATTGTCTGGTGCGCCGGGGACGCCATGGGCCTTTACGACGGCTGGGGGGACCGGTTCGACATCTATTACCATCTGATGTACTATGCCCTGCTGGCCCTGGGGGCGGCGGGGGTGTACTTCTTCTTTCTCCGCAGGCTGGAGGAACGGATCACGGACCGGGGGATCGACTACCGGACGTTCGCCGTGACGGCCCTGGCCCTGGCGGTGACGGTGGTACTCTGCTCGGTGGAGGACATCTACTTTGCCCGGCTGAGTACCTTCCGGGAGAACCGGTTTGACCGGTGGGAATTTTTGGTACTGCGGCAGTCCGGGAACGTGTTTTCCGTGATCTGCTGCGGCATCGTGCTGCTGCTGGCCTCCAAAACCATTGAGAGCCGGGCCCTGGAGCAGGAGGTGGCCTACCTGCAATATGCCATCCGCCAGGGCCAGTGGCAGTACGAAATGTCCAAGGACACCATCGAGCTGATCAATATCAAATGCCATGATATCAAATATAAGCTGGCCTCTCTGGCCGGTGGCCCCATGGGCCCGGAGGCGTGGCGGGACCTGGAAAAGAGCATCAACATTTACGACATGAAGGTGGAGACCGGCAACAAGCTCCTGGACGTGCTGCTGACGGAGAAGAGCCTTTACTGCGAGCAGAACGGCATCCGCTTTTCCTGCCTGGTAGACGGGGAGAAGCTGTCCTTCCTGGAGGACGGGGATCTGTACTGTCTCTTCGGCAACATCGTGGACAACGCCCTGGAGGCGGTCCGGGCGGTGGAGGAGCGGCAGAAGCGGGTGGTGAACCTGATCGTCCGGGCCCAGGGGGACATGGTGACCATCCAGGCGGACAACTACTACCAGGGAGACCTGACCTTCCGGGACGGCCTGCCCCTGACCACCAAGGCCGACGCCTCCTCCCACGGCTTCGGGATGCGCAGCATTCGGATGCTGGTCCAAAAATACGGCGGGGCAATGACGGCCTCCGCCCAGGACGGCGTATTCCACCTGAACATCCTTCTGAGCCCCACGCCGGAGAAGCATTGACATTTTACGAAAAAAATCAGCAGATTAGGAAACGCCCCTTGCTCCCAAGTGCCTAGTTTGGTATGATGCAGGCAACCTGTCCGGCCAGAGCGCCGGACCATTTTAGAGCAAGGAGTGAACATCCATGAGTAAACGCATCTTCGCACTGGCCCTGGCGCTGGTCCTGGTCCTGGCCTTGACCGCCTGCAACCAGGAGAAGCAGCCCGGCACCACCACCGGCGGTAAGGAGCCCGCGGGCACCACTGCCGGCACCAACGCGCCGGAGACCCCCCTCGGCGGCGACATGCTGGTAGACTTCTCCGGCGGCGCCGATCCCACCGGGAACGTGTTCGCCTCCGACGGCTGGTCCAACGGCAGCGTGTTCAACACCTTCTGGAAGGGCGACTGCCTGACCTATTCCGACGGCCAGATGCACCTGGGCATCCGGGACGCCAACGGCGAGGTGGATCAGGGCTACTACAGCGGCGAGGCCCGCACCAACCTGTACTACGGCTACGGCGACTATGTGGTGAGCATGAAGCCTGCCAAGGTGGAGGGTACCGCCAGCACCTTCTTCACCTGCACCGGCCCCTACGACATCAACGCTCAGGGCGAACCCAACCCCTGGGATGAGATCGACATCGAGTTCTTGGGCAAGGACACCACCGGCGTCCAGTTCAACTATTTTGTGAACGGCGAGGGCGGCCATGAGCACTGGTATGAGCTGGGCTTTGACGCCTCCGAGGGCTTCCATGAGTACGGCTTCCGCTGGACCGAGCAGGCCATCACCTGGTATGTGGACGGCCAGCCCGTGTACACCGTGGAGGCTTCCGCCGACACCCCGCTGCCTGCCGCTCCCGGCCGGATTCTGATGAACTACTGGTGCGGCACCCCCGACGCCGAGGGCTGGATGGGCAAGTACACCCTGTCCGACGCCACCGCAGACTATCAGTACATCAAGACCTCCGCCCAGGGCGCGCCCCTGGTTCCCGAGGAAGGCCAGGGCGGGGAGGAGATCCCCACTCAGGGTCTGGACGTCAACTTTGCCGACGGCGCTCCCGCCAACGGCAGCGTGTTCGCTTCCGACGGCTGGTCCAACGGCAGCGTGTTCAACACCTTCTGGAAGGGCGACCAGGTCACCTTCACCGACGGCCAGCTCCATCTGCACATTGCCGACGCCAACGGCGAGGTGGAGCAGGGCTACTATGCCGGTGAGGCCCGTACCGCCCTGCACTACGGCTACGGCGAGTACACCGTGAGCATGAAGCCGGCCAAGGTGGAGGGTACCGCCAGCACCTTCTTTACCTGCACCGGCAACTACGACATCGGCCTGGATGGGAACCCCAACCCCTGGGACGAGATCGATATTGAATTTTTGGGCAAGGACACCACCGGCGTTCAGTTCAACTACTTTGTGGATGGCCAGGGCGGCCATGAACACTGGTATGAGCTGGGCTTCGACGCTTCCGAAGAATTCCACACCTACGGCTTCATCTGGACCGAGGATTCCATCACCTGGACCGTGGACGGCGAGCCCGTGTACACCGTGGAGGCTTCCGCGGATACGCCGCTGCCCTCCACCCCCGGTCGGATTCTGATGAACTACTGGTGTGGTACCCCCGACGCCGAGGGCTGGATGGGCAAGTACACCCTGTCCGACGCCACCGCGGATTATCAGTGGGTCAAGACCACCGCCGAGGGCGTTAACCTGGGCGGCTAATCTTAGAAAAACAGCCATAGGGGCGGCTTGCCGCCCCTATGGTAGAAAGAATGGACTGTCATGGGTTATCTGGGCATTGTCGTAATCGTTTTCGCTGTTCTCTGGTGCGTTTTTTTCCTGATGCTTTTTCACTATCAGGTTTTTGCCGTCATGGGGATGTTCACCCGGAAGGTCTACCCTCCGGCGAAGAAGCTGGGGAGATTTGGCATCATTATCTCCGCTCGGAATGAAGAGCCGGTGATCGGGGCGCTGCTGGACAGCATTCGGAAAAACGACTATCCCCAGGAGAACCTGCGGGTTTTTGTGGTGGCCCATAATTGCACGGACCGCACCGCCGCCATCGCCCGGGCCCATGGCGCCACGGTCTACGAATACAACAATCCCAAGGAGCGGACCCTGGGCTTTGCCTACCGCTACCTGTTCCGGCAGCTCCGGCGGGACCGCTTGGACGCGGGGCTGGACGGTTTTCTGGTCCTCAACGCCGACAATGTCCTCACCCCCAGCTACATCCGCCGGATGAACGACGCCTTCCAGGCCAACGGCTGCCGGGAGGTGATCACCTCCTGCCGCAACTCCGGCAATTTCGGCAGCAACTACCTGTCCTGCCTGTACGGGATCTTTTTTCTGGCCGCCTGCCGGTACGAGGCCCGGGGCCGCACCCTCTGCGGGTGCAGCACCCGCATTTCCGGCACCGGCTATCTGTTTCCGGCGGAGCTGGTGACGGAGGGCTGGGAGTACGTCACTCTCACGGAGGACTGGGAGTTCTCCGCTGACCAGATCGCCCAGGGCCGGAAGATCCTCTACTGCGACGAGGCGGAGCTGTTCGACGAGCAGCCCACCACCATCCCCATTATGCTCCGCCAGCGGCTCCGCTGGGCCTGCGGGCATATGACGGTCTTCTTCACCCGCTTCCGGGCCCTGGTCAAGAGTCTCTTTTCCCCGGGCCACACGGCCTCCCAGCGGTTTTCCGTGTTTGATTTCACTGCCTCCATCCTCCCCCTGGGGGTGATGGGCGTGGGCCTGCTGCTGATCCAGCTTCTCTGTATCGCCCTGAGCCCGCTGTTCGGCTATGACGCCGGGCGGGTCTGGGCGGCCTACGGCTGGCTCAGTCTGGCGTTTTTCCTCATCTCCTATGTGCTCACCGCCGTCTTCGCGGCGCTCCTGGTGATCCTGGAGCGGCGGCGGATCGGCCCCCTTGGGCCGGGAACGCTCACCGCGGCGATTTTGCTCTGGCCCTTTTTCATGTCGCTCAACATTTATCTGGATGTGGCCGCCCTGTTTTTGCCCAATTTGGAGTGGAAAGCCATCCCCCATGTGGGCTCCCAGCGCGGCGCGCCTCCCCAAAACTGATCTGGAGGGAAATCTATAATGGCAAAGAAAAACGGCAAAAAAATGAGCGCGAAGGTATTTACCGCCATTGTCGCCCCTCTGCTGGTGATTCTGCTGGTATTTTCCATCGTCTTGAATGTTGTCACCACCAGTATGTTCGACCTGGTGCTGCGGGATATCTTCGGCGAGACCCAGTTCGCCTCCAAAAATGTCGAAGGTGTGGGCACCGCCTACTATAAGCGGGACATCACCGATTCCCAGGCGCTCCAGGCCGCCGAACAGGCCTACACCCGGCAGGCCGGCGCCGAGGGCTTCGTGCTGCTGTACAATCGGACGGAAAACGGCAAGGGTCTGCCCGTGGCGGCGGGCTCCAAGCTGAGCCTGTTCTCCTCCTCCTCCATCAATATCCTGGCGGGCGGCACCGGCTCCGGCGTCAGCACCATCTCCAGCGATATGCGCACCGCCCTGACCGAGCAGGGCTTCTCCATCAACGAATCCCTTTGGAAATTCTACACCGATAACAAATCCACCTACACCCGGGGCGCCGGCTCCATTATGTACGGCGGCGCCGAGGACTGGACCATCCGGGAGGCCCCCGTCTCCGCCATCCCCCAGGAGGCCAAGGACGAGGCCCAGGGCACGACCCCCATTTTCTTCTTCTCCCGTACCGGCGGCGAGGGCCGGGATCTGGGCCGCTATATGGGCGCCTGGACCGACGTGGAGGCGGACAAGGACAAGCACTACCTGGAGCCCAACTCCGTGGAGCTGGAGGTCGTGCAGTACCTGAACGACAATTTTGACAATGTGATCATCGTGGTGAACACCAACAACGCCTTTGAGCTGGGCTGGATCGCGGACTATCCCAATATTTCCGCCGTTCTGTGGGCCCCCGGCGCCGGCGGCGACGCCTGCCGCTCCATCGCGGATGTGCTCAGCGGCAAGGTCAACCCCTCCGGTCATTTGGTGGACACGTTTGCCTACGACGCCTTCTCGTCTCCCGCCATGCAGAACATGGGCGACATGATGATGGTAAACGGCGGCCAGGATGTGGAGGCCTGCGTCTTTTACGACGAGGGCATCTACGTGGGCTACAAGTACTACGAGACCCGTTATTTCGACAAGGTCCTGAACCAGGGCAACCCCGGCGACTATGACTACGCCACCACGGTCCAGTACCCCTTCGGCTTTGGCCTGTCCTACACCACCTTCCAGTGGTCCGACTTCGCCATGAGCCCCATGGATGAAAACGGCAACATTCAGATCACCGTCAAGGTGACCAACACCGGCGCGGTGGCGGGCCGGGAAGTGGTCCAGGTCTACCTGAACGCCCCCTACACCGACTACGACAAGGCTAATTTCGTGGAGAAGGCCGCCGCGTCCCTGGTGGGCTTTGAAAAGACCGGCCTCATCCAGCCCGGCGAGTCCGAGACCGTCACCGTCACCGTCAACCGGAAGGACTTTATCTCCTATGACGATGTTGCCGCCAAGACCTACATTCTGGAGGCCGGGGACTATCTGCTCACCGCCGCTCCCAACGCCCACGCCGCCGTGGACAACTTCCTGGTCTATGGCGGGACCCAGGTAGAGGAGCCTCTCTTCGGCGGGGCAGACGCCTCCTTTGTGGGTAAGTGGACCTATGACTACGCCGAAAATGGCGGCGTGGACAACGTGTCTTACGCCACCTCTCTGGTGGGCGTGGCGGTCACCAACCAGTTTGACCATGCCCATTACGACGAGCTGACCGCCCGGGATCAGTTCCTCACCCGGCAAAACTGGGCGGGCACCTTCCCCAAGACCCATGGCAACCAGGACTCCCAGCGGGTGAGCCCCTTCAGCGAGAAAAACGGCTACACCTGGGAGGTGGAGGTCTCCGACGAGATCAAGGCCAACATCCAGGCCCGGGGTGTGGGCGCCTCCATGAACCCCATGTCCGAGGAGGACGCCGCCGCCAAGGCCGGGAAGTACAACCAGTCCGGCGATCTGGAGCTGATCGACTACCGTGGCCGGGACTTTGACGAGGTGGAGGCCGAGGGCGGCTGGGACGCCCTGATCGACCAGATGGACCCCCAGGAGCTCCACGATATCATCCGCAACGGCGGCTATCAGACCCTGAGCTCCGCCTCCGCCAGCAAGCCTCGGGCCATCGACTACGACGGCCCCTCCGGCCTGAACGAGGGCGGCATCACCCATGAGCCCTACTCCATCACCTATCCCTGCGCCACCAACCAAGCGGCCAGCTGGGACCGGCAGAACGCCTATTACCACGGCTACTATGTGGGCGAGGATGCCCTGGCCGCCGACGGTAACTGGGGCAACCACCAGTATATCGGCATCATCTCCGGCTGGTACGCCCCGGCCATGAACATCCACCGAACGCCTTTCGCCGGCCGGAACTTTGAGTACTACTCTGAGGACGGCTTCATGTCCGGCCAGATGGCCCTCCAGGCCTCCACGGCCTGCGCCGAAAAGGGCGTGTACGCCTACATCAAGCACTTCGCCCTGAACGATCAGGAGGATCACCGGAGCCATGTGGCCACCTTTGCCAACGAGCAGGCCATCCGGGAGATCTACCTGAAGCCCTTCCAGATCTGCATCGAGGGCCGGGGCGCCCAGACCGTCACCGTCCAGGAATACAAGGACGGCGCCTACACCGAAAAGCAGGTCCAGATCCCCACGGTGATGGCGGTGATGTCCGCCTTCAACCGGATCGGCTGCACCTGGGCCGGCGGCAACTATAATCTGATTACCGGCGTGCTTCGCAATGAGTGGGGCTTCCGGGGCACCGTGATCACCGACTATGACGGCGGCGGCGTCATGGACACCGAGCAGTGCATCCGGGCCGGCGGCGATCTAAAGCTCACGGGCTATTACACCGACGCGGAGCTGGACATCAACAATCCCGCCTCCCAGTACTATGCCCGCCAGGCGGTGAAGCACATCCTGTACACCACCGTCAACTCCAACGCCATGAACGGCATCGTCCACGGCGTGGTTGCCGGGCAGCTGCCTTTCCCGAACTACTACTTCATCCTCATTGCCGAGGGCGTTGTGGCCGCCGGGCTGATCGCCTGGGGCACCGTCGCCATCATTCTTCGCTGGAAGAAGGAAAAGGCAGGCAAAAAGTAAGCGTTTCCTCCCTCTCTTCTCAATAGCATACGCCCCGGAGCCACGGCTCCGGGGCGTATGTATTGGGCTGCCGCTGCCCGGCACGGCGGGATTTGTCCTTTGCCAAGGGAAAAATGGGGCGGCGCGAAACAATCCGTCCTTAGCGATTGCAAAGGCCGCCGCATTCTGCTATAATGGTCCCAACACGATCCCACGCGGGAATCTTTTTAAGCGCGGGGAGGGGAGCGGATCACCATGCTGATACTTTTGGGATATTTGGCGGGGATGGCCCTGCTGACGTGGCTGCTGCGCAGGCGGTCGGTGCGGGTGCGCAGCTTCCTCATCGTGGGGTACACCTACCTGTTTGTCATCCCGCTGTACTTCTTTTCCCGGCTGCCGGAGGGGGCAAGCCCGGCACAGATGCTGAATCTGCTGCTGCGGTGCGCCTATCAGGCCCCATCGGCCATGACCTTCGGGGCGGACCTGACCCGGTTCGACGATCCGGCTATCACCTTGCTGTTTTATATCATGTCGGTCTACACCATCCGGACCCTGCTGGTGGCCTTTTTCCACCGGGCATACGCGGCCCTGGTCAACCGGGTGCGGATGCAGTGGAAGCGGGAGATCTATGTGGTCTGCGGCGAGGTGGAGGACGCCAGGAGTATGATCGACCGGATCCGCGCCCAGGAGCGCGGGGCTGCCATCCTCTTTGTGCCCCAGAAGGAGGCAGACGAGGGGACCAATATCGACGCCCTGACCGAGACCCGGCCCTGGGAGCGGTTTCTGCGGCCCGGCAAAAAATACCATGTTCTGCTCCTGCCCGACGGCCGGAACAACAATCTGGCCCGCCTGGATGCGCTGGAGAAGCTGGGATCCTCCATCCCCGGCCTGCGGGTCACCGCCTTTTTGGACAACGACCTTCTCCGCTTTGAAAATCTGTCCTATCCCAATTTGGACGCCTACCTGGTGTCCCGGGAGCAGTTACTGATCCGGGGCTTCCTCCAGGACCATCTGCCGCTGCGCACGTTGATGGAGCGGGCCCCGGGGGAGCGGGAGCGGGGCGTCTATGTGCCCGCCCGGCCCTTCGGCCTGGGGATTTTGGGTTTTGGCGCTCTGAGCCGGGAATTTCTGCTGTCTACCTGGGAGAATACCGCATTCCGCACCGCCGCACCGGACGGCCGGGGGCTGGAGGCGCTGATCGTGGACCGGGACCTGGCCCACAAGCGGGCGGCTCTTTCCATGGACGTGCCCCAGCTGGGGCAGGAGCCGGCCTTCACCTGGCTGGAGGCCCCGCCGGACTCCGAGGCCTGCGTTCAGGCCCTGCTGGAGCGGCTGGGGCGGCTGGACCAGCTGCTCATCGCCACGGAGGACACCCGTTTCAATCTGGACATGGCCATGCGCCTGCTGCGGCTGTTCCGCCGCCACGGGATGGGAAGCGACCATCCCCAGCTGGTGGTGGCCCTGTTTGAGAAGGTGGCCAGCAGCATCGACTTCCTCTCCAAGGAGGCCGGGGGGATGTTCCTCCAGAGCAACAGCGCCCAGTTCACCTTCGAGGAGCTGGTCCTCCGGGAGCCCGACCGGCGGGCGGAGACCCTGCACCGGCAGTATAGCAAGACCAGCCTTTTTTCCGCGAATTGGAACGAAATCGGCACCTACCTTCAAAATTCCAACCGGGCGGTGGTGTGGGACATTCCCAACAAGCTGCTGCTGGCCCAGGGCCTGGAGGACCGCGCGCCGGAGGAGAAGGAGGAGACCTACTGGGAGCTGGCAAAATATGAGCATCAGCGGTGGAATACCTTCCAGTACACCCACGGCTGGACGCAGCTGCCCCTCCGGGAGCTGACGGAGGAGGAGATCAGAGGTTGCGTCACTAAGCGGGCGGCCCAGAAGCGCCACGCCTGCCTGGTGCCCTGGGACGAGCTGGATTCGCTGCCCCAGGCCCGGCCCGGTCTGCTCAAATACTATGACTATGCCAATGTGCTGCGGCTGTTCCAGCCGGAGCAGGCGGAATAACGGAATAAACAGTGGCCGTCTGCCGGACCCCGGCAGACGGCAATTTTTCGTGTCCCGGCGGCGTCAGCCGTCGATAAAGTAGGCGATCCGCTCCGCCTCCGTGAGGGTCCGCCCGTCCAGCAGCGCCTGCCCCTTCGCCACCAGCTCGTCCAGGGTGTACATGGGGTAGATCCGGAAGGCGGTATCCGCGATGAGCTGGGTGACGCTCCCAGACCCGTAGCTGTTGTAGAAGCAGAGAATTTCCGAGCCGGAGGGGCTGACGCGGGCGTAATCCACCGCCAGCCGCCGGGCGATTCGCCCGTCCGCGGTGAAATCATATACCCGAGGGTACCGGGCGCCCACCAGGAAGCAGCCGTCGCCCAGCGCCAGACCATAGCCGCTGGAGAGATCATCGTTGGGGTCCTCCATCACCACGGCCCGGCTTTCCAGATCCCAGGTGGTCAGATGCCCCGCGTCGCCGTACACCAGCAAAATGCGGTCGTTGAGGAACAAGCTGTACCCGCAGGACCGGCAAGCGATCTCCACCGTCTGGGCCGGGGCCCGGGCGGCAAGGTCTAAAATCGTGATCCCTTCGTCGGTCCAGACGGCCAATTTCCCACTGTCGGGAGAGAAGGCCAGCGACCCGGTGTAGCTGTAGTCGTCGGAGGCGGTCCAATCCCCTTCAAGCGGGACCCAGGCCCACCGTTCCAGATCCAATAGCTTCAGCGCCCCGCCGGTGATGAGGGCCAGATACTTCCCGTCCGGGCTGATGGCCTGGGCGGTCGCATCGTCTTCCAGGGAGAGGGACCGCTCCGATTTTCCGTCAGGACCCAGTAGCTCTAAGGTAGATGGCGTCAAGTACAGAATTTTGTTTCCCACAGTCCCCGGCAGCGTTCCATTCTCGGGAAGCACCGCTTCCAGCACCATCTGGTCCCGCTCCAGGCTCCATCCCCGCAGGAGGAACGTCTCCCCCTCCTTCAAAAGGTAGTAGCAGATCTCCCCACCGTCCTCCGAGGGGACCACCAGCAGATCCAGTACCTGCCCGCGGGCGTCGGTGACGGCCACCGGCGTCTGCTCCAGGGGCCGGTAGAACAGCAGCCGCTGTTCTCTGATTGTGCCCTCCGGCGCTCCCTCCGGGATGGGCAGGTCCTCCAGCACGATCCGGTATTCCCGGCCGTCGCCTACGGCATATTCAACGCTGCTGATACTGTTCAGCTCCACTGTCCCGATGCCGGGGTCCTCCAGCTGGCTGCTCAGGACTACCGTGCGCTGGGAGTCCTCCATGGCCAGCAGGAACGCCCCCATCTCCCGGTCATAGGAGGCGCTCCGCGGGACCCCCGTGACGCTGCCCATCTCCCCGATGACCTCCGTCACCGGCAGATAGACCATCAGCCGGCCGTCGCGCAGGGCCAGATACAGCTGCCCGGCACTGTACGGATCAACACTGAGAATGTCGGCGGCAAAGTCCGCCGTCCGCAGAACGGTGCCGTCGCTGGGCAGGAGCAGGAGCAGCCGCCCGGCGAACTGGGCTACCAGCAGCTCCTCGGCGCTGCCGTCCGCGAATTCCCGCTGCCACAGCTGTACCGAGCAGGTGGGCGTGGCCTCGTCCCCCACGGGGCGGTCGATGACGGCCCGGCCGGAGGTGGACCAGACCGGACTGCCTTCTTGAAAATCATAGCAGGCGATGGCGTAGTCAAAATCGGTGTGGGTGTAGCCTGCCACGCTGGTGTCTACCGTGAACACACAGAGCTGGTCGTCAGATAGGAAGGTCAGCGCCGCCACGTCGGTATACTCCACCGCCACTGAGCAGCAGCCACCGGAAAAATCCGCCAGCATCAGCAAGGCGGGCTCGTCCTCCTCCTCGCCGGTGCGGAACCCGTATTCCGCGAAGCCCAGGGCCACCCGGTCCCCGCTGGGGGACAGGGCCATGCGGCAGTAGAAGGCCTCCCGGGTGGGGGTCTCGCCGGTCAGGACGGCGGTGATCTCGCCGGTGCCGGCGGAGAGCCGGTAGAAGGTACACTGGCCTCTGCCGGTGTGGACGAAGACCAGGCTCTGCCCATCCGGCGCCACCGCGCTTTGGGAGGCGCCGCTGGAGTCGCCCATCAGATCGTTTTGATCCAGCCGGGTCAGCCAGACCCGGCTGCTTGATGCCAGATCCCAGCACACCGCGCAGCTTTCCATATAGACCACGACCCGGTCCTCGCTGATAAAATCGGCGCTGAGGAATCCGGTCTGGGCGGTGCCCGGAAGGACTACCTGGGGGGAGAGGACCGCGATCCGTTTCGCCGTCTCCATATCGAAGATATACAGCTGGCCGCTGGTGTCCGAAATCATCCACCTGGTCCCCTGGGGGCTGACCTGCTGCCAATCCCCCCGGTGGTCCAGAACGCTCCCGTCCCCGTCGGTCTGGAGCATCCATTTTGCCAGAAATTCATCCGGCTGGGCGACGTGGTATGGATAGACTGCGTTGTTGAGGGCGTACAGCGCCTCGGTCACCAGGGGCCTGGAATCATCCGCTATTCCCTCCGGCAGGGCGGCCAGGGCCACCTGCAGCGCGCCGATCCGGTCCCCCTGGGCCAGCAGCTCGCCGGATTTTTCCGCCAGATAGCGGGACTGGGTGATCAAGGTGCTGCGGTATTCCTCCTCGATTTGCTCCGCCTGCCGGGCGATCACATAGGCCCGGTTGATGGCGTAGGCCGCCACGGCGGATACCAGTGCCAGGGCGGCGGAGAAGCCCGCGATCATCCGCCGGACCCGGCGGCGGCGCTGCCGCTGCCGCAGCTCGTCGTAGGCGCAGCCCAGCAGCGCCGCGGCCAGCCGGGGCAGCTCCTCCCGCCGAGCCTGGGCCCGCCGGAGACGATAGTCGCAGGAAAGGGGTTCGATCTCCCGGCGCAGGGTGCGCACCGTGCCGTCGCCATCCAGCACCGCCACGTCCTCGTACCGGAGCAGGTCCGGAATCACGTTCTGGGGCTCCCCGTCCGCCAGCACGGTGAGGACGTGCCGGCGGTCGTGATTTTGCAGGAACGTCTCGATCTCCCGGCGGACCCACACGGAGGAGGCGGTATTGGTGGAGCAGATGACGATCAAAAAGTCCGAGCAGCGCAGCGCCTCCCCGATATCGTCGTTCAGGTCGCTGGTGATGGGCAGCTCCTCCTTGTCCCGGAAGACCCGTTCGATCCTCTTTTTGCCGGTCTTTTTCTGAATCTCCTTAGGGACGGGGTAGCGCTCCAGGCTCCGCTGGATCTCGGAGGCGATCCGAATATCCAGCGGCGCGTGCCGGTAGGAGATAAAAGCGTTGTAATGCAGGTCCATTTTTCCCTCCGCAAGCCTGCGCGGCACAAAACACCCCAGGGGGCCTGCCGCCGCGCGAACCGCACCCCCGCATCCTAAATGGTCCGCTTTTTTGTCCGAAAAGGGGCCAAAAAAAGACGGAAAAAGCATAATGATTATTATAATTATACCATTCCCGCCATCCGGTGTCAATCATCCCCGCCCCGCGTCTTTCGCCGGCCCAAAATACAAAATCGCCCGGGAACCGTTTGTGCGGTCCCCGGGCGGAGTATATCATTTCTTGCTGGATTCATCGATCATCACTTCAAGAACCCGAAGGATGCTCTTTACGCCCCATGCGATTCCAGGTCAGGGACCGTGCAGGTCCCTGGCCTTGGGATTTGTGGGTGACGCGGGGAGTTCCCCGAGCCAATGCTTTAGTTGAAGACGGTCTCCTCCAGGGTCTGGGTCTCCAGGTCCAGGATGTACTGCATCTGGTGCAGGCCCTTGGACTGGCAGATATAGACCTGATTTTCAGCCAGGTACTGGCAGTCAACCATAGCCTCGGCCTCCAGAAGGGTCCGCTGCCGCATGGTGGTCAGGTCCAGCTGCACCAGATCGTCCCCGTCCAGCAGGAACACCATGCCGCCCTGGTAGTCCACATCCCGAAGCGCGCCGTACCGGGCCCGATAGAGGGTGTTGCGAACGCTGCCGTCCGGGCTCACCTGCACCAGCGCGCCGTCTTCCGTGATGGCGTAAAGGTAGTACCGGGAGCTTTCCCACTGGGTCACCGGCTCAGCCAGCACCTGCTTCAAAGGCTCCCCCGGGTTCCCGGCATAGAGGGTGGGCCGCTCATAGGGGGCGGCGTAGAGAAGGCCGGTGTAGGCGTCCTGGTCCCCCGTCTCCGCCAGCAGCTCTTCCCGGGTCTGGGGCAGGGGGTCTACCCCCATGTCCGCCCAGTCCCCAAAGTTTACCACAGGCACGGCGGGGGCCTCCGCCTCGGGGTCGTAGTGGTCGTGCCACAGGCCGGTGCCGGTGAAGCAGTCGTCAATGGCTCCCAGCTCCTGGGTGTATTCATCCTTAACCGGGTCGTACCAGCACCGCACCAGCGCCAGAAGGCCGGACTGGTCCTGCATGGCCTGGCAGATACTCCGCGCCAGGTAATTGGTCGGCTGATAGGTATCGATCTGCCCCGGCTGGCCCCATATTTCGGTAAAGTCGAATTTGGGGCTGGTGTTCTTATAAACGCTGTCCGGGTTGGCAAATTCCTGGGTGAGAAGGGCCATCATTTCCGGATTCATCATGGTCCAGCCCACCTTGCCCAGGGTTGTCTCCGGGGGGATCAGCCGGAACTCGCTGGCCGGGTACACGGGGATGCCCCCGTAAATGAGATCCACCTTCCCCTCGGGAAAGTAAAGCCGGAAGATGGTCGCTTTCCCCTCGGCTTCCGCCGCGTAGTAGATCACGTCATAGCTGACCATGGCCGCGTCCAGCAGCCGGTCCGCCTCCACCAGGGTCTTCACTTCCCCAGTCTTTAGGTCCACGGCGGCGATCTGCGCGCCGGTGGCCACATAGCCCACTTGGCCGTCCCCGCCCAGAGCAACGGCGGTCGCCAGCTCCTCCGGCAGGGCAACGGTGTGGACCGGGTCCCCGAAGCCCCGGGCGTCCCGCACCTGCAGCACGCCGCCCTCGACGGCGATTTCATAGATCGTAGCGCCCGCCTCCCCGGAGATCAGCCACTGAGCCCCGGAGAAGGGCAGATCCTTGGTAGTCAGGTCGGCGTAGGAGAGGGGGGCCGCGGGCGTCTGAACGTACCAGTCAGCCGCCTCCCCCTCCGTGGGAGCCTCCGTGGGCGGTTCCGTGGGCGCATCCGTGGCGGAGGCAGCGCCCGTGGTCGAATCCTGAGCGCCGGTGGTGGTCGTGGCGTTGCCGCTGGGCCCGCAGGCGGAGAGCAGCAGCATAACCGCCAGCACCAGGGCAAATATTTTTTTCACGTTCATGGTAATACCTCCTCATTTTTGTAACCGTTTGTTTATGATTTTTTCTTTCCGTGGGAGCGGCCATTGACCGCTCCCACCCATCCTAGCGCAGATAGCTGATTCCCCCGCTGGCCCACATGGCCAGGATCAGCATGGCGCACAGGAGCAGGATTAGAATATAGCAAATCAGCCGCTCTCTTTTCATCTCTACAATCACGTTTCTTTCAAGACTCTTCGGTTCGCAGAAAACTGGTCAAATTCGCCCGATCCGTCAGCGGGAATCTTGGATGCCGGAAGGGGGATAGGGGAATGACCAGGGTTGCGGAAATCACCAAGACCTATGTTCCGGACAATACTTGTGTTTAAGATGCCGTCAGTTCTTCTTGCGCTGCAAGAGGGCAGCGGCGATGGAAGCCAAGAGCCCTAAGAGGGCGCACAGCGTGAGAACGGGCCAGTTGGCGGCCTCCGGCGGTTGATTTGGGGCCAGAAGGCACCAGGACGCCAATTCCGGGTCCCCGGAAAAGGCACCGCAGAACAGAAAATACATTGCCACCGGAATCGTTCCCAAAAGCACATTCCGAAACAGGACGCACAGCAGATACAGCGTGCCCATGCCGAAGCAGCATTCCAGCGCCGCCCGGGGCAATTCCAGGAGCACGCCGGGGAAAAAGGGCAGGGCCGCTGCCGTGCCCAGGGCCATCAGCAGGCAGTATCCCCCATAGAGCAGCGCCATCTCTCCTATTAGGCTCTTATGGCCTTTGGAGCAGGCCCAGAGGGCTTCCCTTCCGTCTCCCTCCACCCAGGCAAGCAGATACCCGCCAGGCCAGAGGAGGCCGCAAAGGGGCAGGAATGTCTGACTGCACCGGATCAGAACGCTGTAAGCCTCGCTTAGATTCTCCGTCATCGCCGTCATGGCTGTAAAGGCAGGGATCGCCAGCAGAATTACCGCCGGCGGCGTATACAGGCAGCCGGGCGTCCTTTTCAGGACCCGCCACAGCATCCGCAGCCGCCGCCCCATTACACGGCCCCCTTGAGATAGCGCATATATCCGTCCTCGACGGTGGCGGGGATCCGCTGCCCCGGCTGCTCCACGTCGGACAGCACCCGCAGGCGCTCCTGCCCTTCCACCAGCTCGTCCCGAAGAAGGAAGAAGGGCTTCTGAAGATTGTCCCGCTCCGAAACGGGCACGGAATACACCTTCCCCTGAGCGGCGGACCGCAATTCGTCGGCGGTAGCCACCGTCAGGATCCTTCCGCCGTTCATGAGGATGATGTGGTCGCAGAGCGACTCCACATCCTCCACAATGTGCGTGGAGATCAGCACCGTCCGCCGGCCCCGGAATTGGGCGAACAGGTTCTTAAACCGCAGCCGCTCCTCCGGGTCCAATCCGGCGGTGGGTTCGTCCAGAATCAGGTTTTCCGGATCTCCCAAAATGGCCTGCGCGACGCCCAGGCGCCGAACCATGCCGCCGGACAGGGCTTTTACCCGCCGCTTTTCCGCGTCCTCCAGGCCCACCCGGGCAAGGCTGTCCAGAATCTCTTCACGCCGTGCTTCCCGGGGAAGGCCCTTCAGTTCCGCGAAAAGGTCCAGCGCCTCATAGGCGGTCAGGCTTCCCATCACACCGAATTTCTGGGGAAGATAACCGGTTTCCCCTTGGATCGTAATCGTCCCGCCGGTGGGCCGCAATACGCCCACCAGGCAGCGAAGCAGGGTGGTTTTTCCCGCGCCGTTGGGTCCCAGAAGGCCGTAGATCCCCTTTCCCAGGGATAGGCCCGCGCCGGACAGGGCCGTTTTCTTGCCGTATCGCTTTGTCAGCGCCGTTACTTCAATCATCGCTTCTTTCCCCCAAAGTAAAGAGAAATTCCACCGGGTCCTGGCTGTACTCCGTCTCTTGCAGATACGCGTAGACCTTGGGAAGCACCTTTTGCTCCCCCAGCTTTTCCGCCTGGTAGGCAAGGGCGTATCTAAAGTTATCGGAGGCTTGGGACCAGGCGAAAAATTCGTTTTCATCGGCTGAACTGGGGTCATAGGTCAGGAGGATCTCAAAATCCTCCTTCTTAGGTGGGTTTTCATCACTGTATGGTCCCAAAAGCCCCTCCGGATTCGATAAATAACCTTCCAGCGCCAGATATAAGCTGTTTACCGGCTCTTTCTGGGCCTGGGCCGGGAGCAGACTCAAAAGATAAGATCTGCATATCCGGTCAGGCTCCACCTGAAACAGGAGGATCTGATCCTCCAAAACCACCGCATTCTCCTGAGGAGAGACGTAATTCTGGATGGTAAAGGGAAGCACAAACACCGGCTTTCCTGCCGTCTCCAATGGCCGGGTCTCTCCCACCCGGGCGGCCAGCGCCGCCCATACCGGCTCCAGACCGGCTAGGTTCTCCACCCGCACTGGATCCAAAATGGGGTAGTAGATCCTGTTCTCTCCCTTCAGCTCAGTCCCCACGATCCCGGCGTACAGGGTGAGCGCCCCAGTCTCCCCGGTAAACAGGCCGTCATCCGTTTGAGGCAGGTTACTGTATACCGTCAGCGGGGAATCCACCCGGACCCGAAACAGCGCCGTCATCTGGTCATGCCGTACCGCGACGCACCGTGCGTCCGCGTCCCAGAACGAAATATGCCCCGGAATGGGGTAATAGGGCACATACCCAGGCAGGCAGATCGCCTGGGCGTTGCAAAAGTATTTTCCCACGCTTCCGCTGTAATGGAAGATGAGCATTCCGTCGCCGCATCCGTTTACGGTGATATAATCCCCCTCCCGCTGGTATTCCAGGGGGGTGCCCCCACCGTCCGTGACCTTCTTCAGCGCCAGATCATGGTAAAGGGTGAACCGGTAGACATTCAGATCCGGCTGGGAAAGGGTGAGCGTCGCTTCAGCCTCCAGGCTGCTTTTGATCCTTAGATCCAGATCATAGGTCTTCACTGTGAAATCCGCCGCCTGCTCCGGCGGCTGTTCCTGGGAATCCCGGTAGCGGACCTCTCCCATCACCGCGCCGTCCATCCGGTAGTCCCTGCGGATCACGCAGTCCCCACCCCGCAACTGAAAGCGGACCGCCAGCCCCGCCGCCAGCAGGGCAAACAGCAGGGCAAGGCGCCGAGTCGCCTTTGCTTTTGGCAGCCAGAAGGCTCCCAGGGCGCACAGTCCCATCAGCCACGCCCCGGCAAGGACCCACCGGCAGAGCTCCAGCGGGAACAGGTACATTCCATCCGCCAGAAAGCTGCTGTAAGGGGTCGCCAGGGAGAACCAGTCCAAAATGGTATACACGGAAAAGCCGCCCAAGCTTCCGTCCTTGAAGATCTGGGGCAAAACCGGGCCGG
Source organism: uncultured Oscillospiraceae bacterium (assembly GCA_947600025.1). Taxonomy (GTDB): domain Bacteria; phylum Bacillota; class Clostridia; order Oscillospirales; family Oscillospiraceae; genus Faecousia. Next base: position 17,134 of record CANQFY010000003.1, on the reverse strand, counting down.
CCAGCAGGGAAAAGATCATCAGCAGGCAGTAGGCGGTGCTTCGCCGGACCCGCAGAGCCAGGATGCTGCCCAGGAGCAGTCCGATCAGAGAGGGGAAGAACAGATCCAGCACAGCGCCGGCGCAGCACAATGACAGTCCGCTGGAAAGGTCGGTGGAGAATTTTGGAAAGCCCATCAGCATCCACACAAGGATATTTCCGCTCCACAACCCAGCCAGCGGAACCAACACCGCCAGCTGGGCCAGAAAGAGCTTCCAGGTTCCTCCGGGAATGGCGGTGATCGTCTCCCGACAGTGGGCGGTCTCCGGAAGGAGAAGATATTCATAGCCCAAAAACGAGAAAAGCGTCAGTCCCAGAAATCCCAGGGCGTCGCAATTTTTCAGATAGTCATTCAGCCAAAAATCCAGGAGGAACATTCTGGCGCAGAGAAGATTGGTCACCAGAAACAGCAAAATCGTGATCGCCCAGAACCGTACATAGCGAAGGAACAGCTTCCATGCGGTCCCATAATACTTCATTCCAACTTCACCTTCCATTTTCCACGGCGGCAGGGCGGCTGGAAGACCGCCATGCCGCCGTGGTTTTTCTATCTAGTTGGTTATCAAGGCCACTCTCTTTTCATCTCTACGATCACGACTCTTTCAAGGCTCGTCGATCAGCATAAAACTGGTCAAATACATATCATCGCCCAGCCCCTTGGGTCGCTTGCCCTCCCAGACTTGGGTGTAGGCGCCGCCGTCCTCCAGACGAAAGATCTTGATCGTGCTGTCTTTGTATTGGGCGATTACGAATACATCGCCGTCATTGTTGACCTGGATCGCGACATCTCGAAATGTGGCGGCAGGTTCCTCCAGATCGGTGGAGTTGATGCTGCTTGCGTCGGAGAAAACAAAGGGGATCTGCTGCTGAGAGATCTGCTCCCCGTTCTGGACCCGGAAAACCCATTCGGGGTTCGCGAAGAAAAAGAGCGTTCCTCCCCGCTGGGCATGTTGGGTATCATTGAGTCCGTAGAAGACGCAGTAGCCCAATTCTTCATCCCGGGGGGCGTCCTCCAGGATCGTCTTTGTGTCCAAAACCTCCCCGGAGGCGATATCGAAGGTGGTCAGAAACAGATCGTAGGTGGGACTGTCCGAGGTGGGAACGAAGGTCTCCAGGCAGTAGATCCGATCCCCGGCGCACAGGTAGGAGGTCTCACGGATATTGTCCATGGGAGGGGTATCGCCAAAAATAAACGGATCCTCGTCCAACACAAATTCCCCGGATGCCTCGTCGTAGTTTAGAATATAGCAGCATCTTCCCGCGCCTTCATAGTACCCCGGAAGGCCGCTGTCGGTCAGACCCTTTTCCCCGTTCGCGACGAAGCAGAAAAACTGCTTGGTCTCCCGATCATAGGAGAGATTATTTAGATAGCCCTGGATCTGGACGTCATAATTCTTGTCCATGGACACAAAGCGCACAATGCTCAGGTAGCTGGGGTCCTTCTCTTTGGCACTGAATCCCACATTCAGCAGGCAATAGGCGGTGTCCAGCTCCTCAATGTAGCCGGTCTGAGGGGGGCCGCCTTTGTGGTGGCAGAAAATTCCCGTGCCGGAGGCGCCGGGCAGATCGTGGGTCCCCTCGCTGTCCACCTGGATGGTATGGTCCTGAAAGAAGAACCAGGTCGCGTTCTTTCCCCCGACCATGAAATGGTCAACACATTCCTCTTCTTCCCGATAGGCGTCCAGAACCGCGCCGTCTTCGCCGTAAAAATAGAGTTCGGAGCGCATATAGGCCGGGCGCACGGAGGCTGTGAGGGTGGAAAAGTGCAGGATCACCTTTGCCTCCTTGGGAATGGAAAGGGTCTCTTGGAACTTGGGCTGTAAAAACAGCCAGAGCAGCCAGCCCCCAACAAGCAGCAGAGCCAGCGCCGCGCAGCCGCCCGCCAGGAGCAGCGCTTTCTTCTTCTTTTTCATTTCCGTTGGATTCCTCCTTGCTCATAATAGACTTTTCGTTTGGCAGAAAGCCCGAAGGCTTTCTGCCAAGCAGAGAAATGCTTCATTTCTCGTCGCCTGCCAACAGTATAAGCGGCAGCTTTCCTTTTGGCAAATTTTATGGCACAACTGCCAAAAAACTGGCACGAAAGCGGAAAACCGCCCCAGCGCTTTTCGCGCCGGGGCGGTCAGATCCGTTGGAATTATTCAAAGGGGAATCTCCGCTGCAAATTGGAACCAGCCATCCTTGTACTCGAATGTATACTCCGCCTTCCAGCCGTCCAGTATTTTTCGGACAGCCATCAGGCCGTATCCGTGATCCAGCTTGTCCGCCTTGGTGGTGGCAATCTGCCCATCCACAATGGCAACAGCGTGAGAGCTGTTTCTCACGGATAAGTAGAAGCTGTCTTGAAGCTGTAGCGTGCATTGAATCTCCCGGTGGTCCGGACATTGCTCCGCCGCCTCGATGGCGTTGTCCAGGAGATTGGACAGCAGCACCACCAGGGCGTCTGTGGGCAGGGAAAGGGCGGACAGGTCATTGACCTGGATCTGCATGGCAATATTCTTTTCCTGGGCAGCCTGGTATTTTTCGTTCAGTACCACGTCCAGAATGGAATGCCCGGAGCGGACGCTGAACACCCGGACGGCCTGGGTTTCCCGCAGGGTATTCAGATATTCCTGGGCCTTGGAGATCTGGTTTTCCTCCAGAAGCGTTTGGAGGGTCTGCAAATGATGGCGGAATTCGTGGACGTTCTGCCGCTGGGCCCGGTAGCTCTTTTCCAGGGCCAGGATGTTTTCCGCCTGTAGATCCATCTGCCGGCGGAGCAGAAGGTCCTCCTGTTCCTTCCGGGTGGCTTTTTCCATGTAATAAATCGTGAACTGCACCCCGATATTCGCCAGCGCCAGCCCGGCGCTCAGGATCACGATACCGATAGAGAGGTCCGCTTCGTTCTTGGACTGGAGGAATAAAGTCGTTAAAAAAACCAGACTGAATAGCGGGAAGAGAAGCGCCAGGAGCATCCACCGGCTTTGAATATGGAATTCTCGAATGGCGCGGAATCGGCACAGATACCAACCAAGGAAAAGAATGAACAGCTTTTCGGCGGTAATGACGGTGGAATATAGGAGCCGCCGGAAGACAAATTCCTCATAGGAAAGCCCCAATGCCGCCATTGCGCCATAAACCGTAACGGTATCCATGATTACAAGTACAAGAAGCCCAAGCACGCATATGATCAGTTTGGGGATCAATTTCCCATCAAACAGGTACAGACTGATCAGCAGCAGAGTTGTAATGGCAATAAAAGGGTGAAGTTCATCCGGGAGGATGCTTACAAGAACGATTTGCAAAACACAATAAAACAGATATGCCAGACCCATGACTGCCCGGCTTCGTTTTGCGGGGAAAAACGCGGAAAGGAGCATAAGGCAGAACAGGTTTTCAATCGCGACCCACAGAATTGTCAAAATATATTCCATCATTGCCACCCTCGCCAGGCCAGGTACTTTTTCTTGATGTCGTTGTACATCTTTTCGCTGACCCGCAGGATCGTGCCGTTGTCCAATTCCGCTCCCTGGCTGGACAGCCGGACCAGAAACCGCATATTGACCAGACAGCTTTTGTGGATCCGCAGGAAGCCCCGCTCCGCCAGCGCCGCTTCGATCTCCGACAGGGAGCCGCGAACCCGGTGGATCACGTCCTTGCCGCCGGGGCGGGCCTCCCGCAGATAAATCTCCACGCAATGCTTTTGAATTTCAAACCTTTCAATTTGTTCCAGAGGCAAATCGATGATTCGGCCGTCCACCTGGATCTTGTAGGTCTCGCTCCGCTTTTTCAGCTGAACCAGAGCCTGCTCCAGGTAGGAACGCAGATCCCGATCCAGATTCTGCTTGAGGATATAGCGGAAAGCGCCGACTTCATACCCCGCCGGGGCGAACTCTACATAGTTGGTGACGAAGATCAGCACCGTGTCCTGCCGGAAGGCGCGGAGCCGCCGGGCCAGGGCAATGCCGTCGTCCTCCGGGGTGGCCAGGTCCACATCCAGCAGCGCCAGATCGCACAGGGTAAGCTCCCGATCGGTGATCAGGGAGGTATCGGTGTGGGCCAGGATCTCAAACCGTTCCCCCTGACTACTCAAAAACGCCTCCACACGGCTTTTCATGCGGTTCAGGAACAATTCATCATCATCACAAAGAAGAACACGAAGCACGGTATCACCTCCCGCTGGATAGTATTATTTTACATGCAAAGCGGTTCAATTTCAATAATAAAATTTCGGCTGTGTGTACAATGCCCCGCCCGAAAAAAGTGGGAGCCGCTTTCCACGGCTCCCATAGGCTGATGAAAGGCTGGCGGGCGCTGTTCAGGCGCCGCCGGACAGATGGCGTGTTTTTCTACGGCCCCTCAGTCCTCGACCATCCGGGGACAGAAGCCCTCCGTCTTGCCGATCCAGTCCAGAAGCGGTGCCCGCAGGACGTCCCGCTGGGGGAAATAGGCCGGGTTCCCCGCCAGGTTGTGAAGCTCCCAGGGGTCTGCCCGCAGATCGTACAGAAAATCGTCGGCGTAGACCTGGGACCCGGGCGCGGCGCTGCCGTCTACGTTGGGCGCGTGGATGGCGTAGAGCCAGTCCGCCGTGCGGATGCACCGCCCCACCCTGCTCTCGGAGATCTGGGCGAACACCCGGTTCGGCCGGTTCGGGTCCTTCCCGTGGACCACGTCCAGCAGGTTTTCCCCGATCATCGCCTCCCCCACGTCCACCCCCGCCAGGGCCAGCAGGGTCTTGGGTACACTGGCAGTACTCACCAGGCTTTGCACATGGAGACCGCCCCGGAAGGGGCCTCCGGCAATCACCAGGGGTACCCGGAGGGCGGAATCATGGCAGGTGCGCTTGTAATCGTCCGCGCCGCACAAGTGCGCGTCCCGGTTCCGGGTCTTGAAATGGGAGCCGTGGTCGGACAGGAAGACGACGACCGTATTTTCATACAGCCCCTCCTCCTTTAGCCGGGCGAGAAGTTTGCCCAAATTGGCGTCCAGACTGGCGCAGGCCCCCAAGTAGTCCGGGTATTCCGCCCGCCAGTCCCCCTCCAGCGCCGCCAGATCCGGCGGCACCGGGAAGTCCCGGAACCGCTCCTTGGAGCCGGGGGGCCCTTCGTAGTGGTGGTGATTGTTCTGGTGATGGGGCTCGATGTGGGACACGGTCAGGAAAAAGGGCTTGCGCTTATCCCGGATGTCGAAAAATTCCAGAGCCATGTCGGTCAGGCAGTCCACCCGATAGCCCTCGAAGCAGCGCTTACGGCCCTCCTCGTCGAAGACGTAGCCGCCATAGCCGTCGGAGGTGAACTCCAGCACGTCTGCCGCCCGCCAGAAGCCGTTGTACCCGCCCCGCAGCTCCCGGGGAACGGGCTCGTGGAAAAAGTCCAGCCGCTGGTGATACTGTTCGTCCCCGTCGCTGGCCAGGTGCCATTTCCCCACATAGCCGGTCTCATAGCCCGCCTCGGTGAAGTAATTTGCCAGGGTCTTGACGTTTCGCGGAAGCATGACGTTGTTGCGGAAGCATCCGATCTCCGTGGCCCACCGGCCGGTCTGGAGCATGGCCCGGAAGGGCCCGCACACCGGCTGAGGCGTGAACGCCTGATCGAAGGCCACGCCCTCCGCCGCCAGTGCGTCCAGATTCGGCGTGATATCCAGGCTTTGACCAAAGCAGCCGCAGGTGTCCGCCCGCTGCTGGTCGGTAAAATAAACTAAAATATTGGGTCTCATTGTCTTTCCCCGATCTCATGCCAGCGGATCTCATTGGGCGCAAGCTCCGTAACATAGCTGCCGCTTCCCGTCCACACGGTGGTCTGCTGGGGCTCGTTGGTGTTGTTGACGACGCAGTATTTTCCGCTGTCCAGATAGGCGTGGACCTCCACGTTCCAGTTGGAGCTGAACCAGCGATGAAGCTCCTCCTCCCCGTGGGCCGCCCAGAGGATGGCCCGGTAGAGCAGCCGGCTGTTGGAAAAGCTGTATGGAAGGCCGCAGATGTAGACGCACCGGCCGCCGCCAAATTCGTTGACCGCCAGCCGCACGTCCCGGTCCCGCTGGATCAGCACCTGGGCCCCGGGCAGGGCGTAGATATCGGCGGGACAGTGGCCGAAGTCCACATCCCTGGGGCAGTCCCGGAGGATGAAGTGGTCGGGATGCTCCTCCCAGTTGTACTTGTCGTAGCCCAGGGTGGCTCCCGTCTCCTTCTCCACCCCCAGAGCCTGAGCCAGCTGGAAATAGTGGCCCTGGTACTGGTGGCCGGAGGGCTCGCCCACGCCGATAAAGCCGCCGCCCCGGTGGATGAAACCCCGGACCGCCGCCGTAATCTCCGGATCCTCCCAGATCGCGCCGCCGGTGTGGGCCGTGTCGCCGTCGCCGATGTTCAGAAGCACATCCACGCCGTCTAAGGCCTCCGGATTTTCCTTGAGATCCTGGAAGCTGAGGAACCGCACGTCGAAGGGCGCGCCGGACAGTGCTTCGATCACCCCGGCATAGCAGTAGTTTTTCCTATAATACAGGGCGTGATGGACCATGTGGCAGCCCCAGGAGCGCATTTTCCCCCAGGCGTTGAGTACCGCCACGGTCCCCACGCAATAGGGCTTGGCGCCGTGGATATGGGCATAGATCTGCCGGAACTCGTCGCACACCTGCTCCACATAGTCAAGGAATCCGGGTGCCTCCAGGGCTAGCTTTAGGTAGCCGCCGTAGCCGATCCGGTCGATGGGGCTGCGGAGAATGGCCCGCCGGGCGGTGACCCAGTTGACCCGGGCTTCCCCAATGGGGTCGCCGCCTTCGTGGAAGGTGTCCGGGAAGAAATAGGGCAGGAAGCGGCCCTCGGTATACCTGACGCCGGGGATATCGCTGATCAGGCGCAGGGTGGAGCCGTTGCCCACGCTGCCCACCACCGCGTCCAGCCCGATTGAGGGGAACTCGTCCATAAACGGTTCGGTGCCGATCCAGTGGTCGCCCAGGAACATCATGGCTTCCTTGCCGTACTCGTGGACGATGTCCACCAGCTCCCTGGCCAGGGCGGCCACTTCCCGGCGCTGGAAGGCCATGAAGTCCCGGTATTCCCGGGTGGGGGAGCGGTATTGGTTGTTGTAGTAGCCCTGATCGATGATGTACTCGGGCCGGAAGGGGTAGCCAACCTCCCGCTCGAACCGTTCCAGAATGTAAGGACTCACCGATGCGCTGTATCCGTACCAATCCACATACTTTTCCCGCTTCAGCTCATCGAAAATCAGGGTAAACTGGTGGAAAAAGGTGGTGAAGCGGATCACATCCACATAGGGATGCTCCCGGCAGAACCGCCGGAGCCGTTCCAGGGCGTAGGCGTGGCTCTTGGGCTGGCGCACGTCGAAGGTGATCTGGTGCTCGAAGTTGGTCCAGCCATTGGTGACGGCGTTGTACATATGCACCGGATCCCAAATGAGGTAAGCCAGAAAGCTGACGGTGTACTCATGGTAGGGCTTCGGCGCAGGGAGGATTACGGTGCCCCTGTTCTCGTCGTACATCCATTCGCTGACCACCGTCCCTGCCGTGCGGTCCATGACCTCCCACCACCGCTTCGGGTCGTCCCGGCCGTTTACCCGCATCAGCTCGGGGCTAATGCCTTCCAGCAGCTCGATCTCCAGGGGACCGCCGGCGGCGGTTCGGAAGACGGTCATGATGTAGCACTGCTGGACTTCCTCCGGGTTGGCCTTCGCCCAGGCGTTGTCCTTGCGGGTGGTATAATAGGTGGCGTATACCTTCGCCCCCACGTTCCGCAGCTCCGCCGGGAACTCGGTCCCGTCGCAGTCCCGGATGGCGTCGGCGCCTAGGCGTTTCACCACCGCCAGCGTTTCCGGCACCACGTCCAGATCGGTGGGGATGGTGACGCGGCCGGTTAAATGATTCATGCTGTTGATCCTCGATTCCATTTCATTTTCCTTTCCTCAGCCCTTTACGCCGCCTCCGGTAACGCCTGCAATAATCTTCTCGGACAGGAACAGATACAGCAGGAAGGTGGGCAGGAACACGATGATGACCGCCGCGAACATACCGCCGTAATCGTGGGAGTACTGCATGGAGTTGACGATCTGCAACAGGCCCACGCCCACAGGGGTGGCGTCCCCGGAGGGGGTGAAAATCAGGGCCATGAAGAATTCGTTCCAGACAGACAGGAAGTTAAAGATCGTCACGGTGACCACGGCCGGCTGGATCAGGGGCAGCATAATGACCCAGAAGGTCCTGGCCGGCGGACAGCCGTCCAGGGCCGCCGCCTCCTCATAGGTCGTGGACAGGGTGGAGAAAAAGTCCAGCAGGTAGATGGCCGTATAGGGCACCCGGAGCATGATATACAGCGCCATCAGCAGGATGCGGCCCTTGATCCCCCACTGCACCGCCAGGGAATACAGCGGCATGATGATCATGATGGTGGGCACGCTCATGGCGATGACCAGGCCGATCCGGATGGTTTTGCTCCCACGGAAGTTCCAGCGGGACAGCACATAGGCCGCCGGGGCGGCGATGATGAGTACTCCCGCGCAGGACACGGTGGAGTACAGCAGGGAATTGGCGAAGAACACGGACACATTCTGGTCCTTCCAGGCGTTGGCGTAGTTCTCCCAGTGGAAGCCGGTGGAGAACTCCAGCACCTTGCCGGTAAAAATGTCCCGGGAGGTGGACAGGCTGGCGGCCAGGATCCAGAACAGGATCACCGCCGTAAAGGCGACCCAAGCCCCCACCACGATATAGCCGGGGAGCAGCCGGAGCTCTTTGCCCCAGTTGATCTTGGCGCGGTATTTTTTCTTTTTCATGGCGCTCCCCTCCTCAATACTCCAGGTCGTTGTCCTTGATCAGGACGTTGGTGATGGTGTACACCGCCACGATGATAATGGTCAGCACCACGCCCACCGCCGCGCCGGCGCCGGCGTCCCGGTGGACCACACCCTTTCCGCCGAACACCGTGTCGTACAGGTATACCACCGGCACGATGGTGGAGCCCTCGGTGTTCACCGGGGAGAACATCTTGGTCCACAGGAAGAAGGTGGTGGTGTTGATGCTCCAGAAGGTGATAGAGGTTTTCAGAATCCCCTTCAGCAGAGGCATAGTGATGGAGAAGAACTGGCGCACCTTCCCGGCGCCGTCCAGGGTGGCGGCCTCGTAGAGATCCTGGGGGATCCCCTCGATGCCGCTGATGTAGATGAGCATGTAGTAGCCCACAGAGCCAAAAATAAAGGCAGCCAGCATGGACCAGAACTTGGTGTCGCTCCCCATCCACTGGAATTTGTCCAGGCCGATGAGCTTCAGCATGTCATTGAGCAGGCCGTAGTCGTAATTGAACACATACTGCCGCCACATGGTGGCCAGGGCCACGGCGCTGATGATATTGGGCAGATAGATGGCGGCCCGGAAAAATTTCTTGCCCCGAATGCCGCTGGTCAGGATCACCGCCATGATCATGGACAGGGCCAGGGTGATCACGCCGCCTACCAGCCAGATGAGCATCATATTCACCATGGAGGTTTTGAAGGAGGAGTTGTGCAGGATGGTGAAGTAGTTTTGCAGGCCGTAGAAGCTCCAGGTCTCGGTGGGGGCGGTGAGGCTCTCCACCCGGAAGAAGCTCATGAGCACGGTGCGGACCACCGGGTAGACATACATCAGCGCCAGGGTAATCACCACGGGGGCCACAAAGCAGGCGATCAGGATCTTGTTTTTTCTCATTTCAGAATCACCTCAAATCCGGGTTTCAGAAAAACAGGCGGCGCCGTATGAGGCGTCGCCTGTTTCGTGAAGATGGTCAATTCGTAGCGTAGGGACGAAGTACGATCTTAGTACAGCGCGTCGATGGCAGCGCAGAAGTCGGCGCCGGTCTCGTAAGCGCCAGCGAACAGCCGGGTCATCTCATCCCGCATGGCCTGCCAGGCGGGGTGGGTGTTCAGCTCGCCGCACCAGGACATGGGGGCGTCGGCAGCCAGCAGAGTCTCCACCGCGCCGGGCAGGGAGGAGCAGGTGTTGTTGGGGTCGGCGGGGATCTGGTGGGCCTCGTCGGCCAGCTTCTGGCCCCATTCGCCGGTGACCAGGAACAGGCAGAAGTCAAAAGCGGCCTGCTGGTTCTCGCTGTAATTGGTAATGGCCAGGGAGTTGGTGCCCATGTAGGCCGCGGTAGAGACGCCGCCCTCCACGGCGGGGACGTTGAACACGCCCCAGTTGGTCTGGCTCTCGGTGTTGCCGTCCACCTCGGCGCAGACGTAGTCGGCGCAGATAACCATGGCAGCCTCATCCAGGCCGATCTTATTCTCGCCGCTGGGGAACTCGCTGGGGGTGCCGTCGGCGAAGTAGCCGGCCTTCACCAGATCGATGATCTCCTGAGCCGCGGCCACGGCGCCGGCGTTGTCGGCCCAGCCGCCGTTCTCACGCAGATCGGCGATGCCTTCCTCGCCGATGTGGCGGGTGAGCTGATAGTAGAAGGAGAAGTTGGTGTAGGCGCTGTCCTGCACCAGGGGGGCCACGCCGTTGTCCTTCAGCTTCTGGCAGGCGTCCAGGAACTCGGCCCAGGTGGTGGGATCGGCGGTGATGCCGGCGGCCTCAAAGGCGTCCCGGTCATAGAACACGCCGCCGATGTTGGGCTGCTCGGTGATGCTGTTCAGGTAGCCGGCCCAGGCGATGGACTGGTTGTTGAACACGGAATAACTGACAGCGTCGTAGTTGGCGGCGGCGGCCATCTCGGTCAGGTCGGCGGTATAGGGCGCATAGACCTGGCCGATACGGGTGTAGTCCTCGTCAAACAGGTCGATGTCCTCTTGGGACTCCAGGGCGGCGGACAGCAGGGTGTTGATGTCACGGCCCTTCCACTCGATGTTGATGTGGGCGCCGGTCTCCTCCTCGAAGGCGGCCGCGGCCTCGGCAATGACCTTGCCCTGGGCTTCGGCGGCGTTCCACATGGACCAGTAGTTCAGGGTCACGCCCTCGTACTTCTTGCCCTCGGGGGCATTGGTCTGGGGCGGCTCGGATCCCTTGGGGGGAGCCTGGGTCTGATTGCCGGTGGACTTGGGAGGTTCGGTCTGGTCATTGCCGGCAGGGCCGCAGGCCACAAGGCCCAGGACCATGACTGCTGCCAGCAGCAGGGCGAACAGTTTCTTCATTTCATTTCCTCCTTAATTGATTGTGTAAATGTTGTCTTTTCCACGGCTGGGGTCTTCCGCCATGGAATTAACTAGATTATAGCTTTCGCAAGGGGAATTAGCAATGCAATAAGTTGCTATATATTTTATATATCCTGCTTTTTTCAGCATGTTATCCATAGGAAGGGGCTGTAAACCAATCTGTTATGGATATTTTGCGTAATTTTCAGCCGTTTTTCTAAATACGCATGGAGCACATCCCCCAATTTTACCTTGACATTTTTCGATCATGTTGGTAAAATTAGTGCAGTTTCCTGGGCGGGTAGGTTTTTATTCCATTTTTTCGAAAAGCAATATTTGTAAAGAATTTACACAAAATTAGAGGGCGTTTTATGGGCATCCAGCGGTATGACATCGATTATCAGGAGCCGGGACAGGATTTCCGACTCCAGTACATCTCCCACAGCAAATGCGAAAACGACTGGCACAGTCTGCTCCACTCCCATTACTGCGTCGAAATTTTTTATGTTCTCAGTGGAAAGGGGTTCTTCCGGATGGAATCCCAGGACTTGCCCCTCCACCCCGGCGATCTGGTGGTGGTCAACCCCTATACCATGCACACGGAGCTGTCCTTTGCCAGCAATCCCCTGGAATACATCGTGATGGGCATTGAGGGGGTCCAGTTTCAGGCCCCCGGTGGCACGGAGCAGCGGCTCTTTCGCATCCAGAGCAGCGCCGGGGAGGACTACCGATTTTATCCCGAGGCCATTCTTCGGGAGTGCGAGGAGCGGCAGGAGAACTATCTGGAGGTATGCGCCGGCCTGGCCCGAGTCTTCCTGATCCTTCTCCGCCGGCACATCGTCCAGCGGAGCCAGGCTTTGGACGAGACCCGGAGCAGCTTGGAGTGCGCCCGGGTCAAGCAGTACATGGACGAGCATTTCCAGGAGGATATCACCCTGGACACCTTGGCGGAGCTGTCCCACATGAGCAAGCACTATTTGATCCACACCTTTAATAAAGAGATCGGATGCAGTCCCATCAGCTATCTTTTGGCCCACCGGATCGCGGAGAGCAAGCATCTTTTGGAAAACTCGGACTATACCGTTAGCCAGATCAGCTCCATTACCGGCTTTTCCAGCCCCAGCTATTTCAGCCAGCGCTTTAAAAAGCTGGTGGGAAAGACGCCTCTGGAATACCGTCAGGCGGTACGGATCCATCCGGCGGACATTCCGTCAAAGGCTTGATATGCGGAATTTGACGGTAATGGTAAAGCCCGCCTCCTCGGCCTGCGAGATGCGGTGCGCCTACTGCTTTTACCGGGACGAGGCCGCCCACCGCCAGGTCCCCAACCGGGGCGTGATGTCCCCGGAAGTGCTGGAGCGGACGGTGGCGGCCGCCATGTCCGCCGCCGAGGGCAGCTGCACCTTCCTGTTCCAGGGCGGCGAGCCCACTCTGGCGGGGCTGGATTTTTACCGGGAATTTCTGAAAATCGAGAATAAATACGCCCGGCCTGATCTGCAGGTGTATCACAGTCTGCAAACCAACGGCCTGACCATTGACGAGACCTGGGTGAAGTTTCTGGCGGAGAACCGGTTCCTGACGGGGCTTTCCCTGGACGGCCCGGCCCGGCTCCACGACCTGCACCGGCGGGACGCCGAGGGCCGGGGAACTTTCCGGCGGGCGATGCGGGCCGCCGGGCTTTTGCAACGAGCCGGGGTAGAATTGAATATTCTCTGCGTGGTCACGGGCCAAGTCGCCCGGCAGCCGGAGCAGGTCTACCGCTTCTTCACCGGTCGGGGCTTCCGCCGCCTGCAATTCATTCCCTGCCTGGAACCACTGGACAGTCTCTCCGGCGGGCGGGAATACAGCCTGCCGCCCCAAGATTATGGCGAATTTCTGGTCCGGGTGTTCGATCTGTGGTTTCGGGACCTGCTGGAGGGACGTTGCGTCAGCGTCCGCCATCTGGACAACTGGATCGGGATCCTGCTGGGTCTGCCGCCGGAGGCCTGCAACATGGTGGGCCGCTGCTCCGTGGGCTTCACCGTGGAGAGCGACGGAGCGGTATACCCCTGCGACTTTTACGCCCTGGACGAATGGCGGCTGGGCAACGTCATGACCGGCTCCCTGGAGGATATGGCCCAAAGCCAAACCGCCAGGCAATTTGTGGAGGCGTCCTGCCCGGGACCCGAGGAGTGCCATGCCTGCCGGTACTACCCGCTGTGCCGGAACGGCTGCCGCCGGGAACGGATTTATACGCGGGACGGGCCGGGGAAAACCGCCCTCTGCGCCGCCTACCGGTACTTTTTCACCAAACGGGAGGACCTGCTTCTCCAGGCGGCCCGAATGATCGGCGCCCAGCGGGGCTGATCGTCGAAGACCACACTTTAACAATCCTATAATGCCCGGCTCTACATGGCCGGGCGGAATGATCCCATGTTTAGGAGGCAGATTTTATGTGCAAACCCTATCTTCCCCCGGACGCGCCCTTTCTGACGCCGGTCCTGGACGCCTACTCCTTCCCCGCCACCTTGTTGGGGGCGGTACACTACGGCCAGGGGCACATCAACGACACCTACTGCGTTCTTTGCCAGGGGCAGGAGGGCGACTGCGTGCGTTTCATCCTCCAGGGGATCAATTCGGCGGTCTTCCCGGACCCGGAGGCCCTGATGGAGAATTTTGAGGGCGTCACCTCCTTTCTGCGGAAGAAAATTTTGGCCATGGGCGGAGATCCCCGGCGGGAAACCCTGAGTCTGGTCCCGGCAAAGAACGGCGGGCGCTTTTTCCGGGATCCCGGCGGGAAGCTCTGGCGGCTGATGCCCTTCGTGGAGGGTACGGACTGCTTCCAGTCCGCCACTCCGGCGCTGTTTGAAGCGTCGGCCCGGGCCTTCGGGCGCTTTCAGTATCTGCTATCGGACTATCCCGCCGAGACCCTCCACGAGACCATTCCCGATTTTCACAACACCGAGGCCCGCTTCGCCAAATTGGAAGCGGCTCTGGAGACGGATCCTCTGGGGCGGGCGGTGCAAGCACGGGCGGAAATTCAATTTGTCCTGGACCGAAAAGAGGACTGCTCCGTGGCTCTGGGGGCCCAGCGGGCGGGGAAGCTCCCCCTTCGAGTGACCCATAACGACACCAAGTTGAACAACATCCTCATCGACCGGAAGACCGGAGAGGGGATCTGCGTCATCGATCTGGACACCACCATGCCCGGTCTGGCCATCAACGATTTCGGCGACTCCATCCGCTTCGGCGCCAACCACTGCGCCGAGGACGAGGCGGATCTTTCCAAGGTGGCCTTTGACTTGGAGCTGTTCGAGGCCTACACCCGTGGCTTCCTGGAGGGAGCGGGCGGCAGTCTGACCCCGGCGGAGCTGGAATACCTGCCCTGGGGGGCCCGGCTGATGACGTTGGAATGTGGCATCCGGTTTCTGACAGACTATCTGGAAGGGGATCGCTATTTCCGCATCCACGACCCGGACCAGAATCTGCGCCGCTGCCGGACTCAGTTCAAGCTGGTCCGGGACATGGAGGAACGGTTTGACGCCATGGGGGCCGTCGTGGCGGCATACGCAAAATAGATCCGCTTCCCGGAAAGGAGGCAGTGCCACTATGAAGAAATTGCCCGAAAAGTGCGGGCTGCTGGCAAAACTGTTTTTCACCATGCTGTACATCAGCGCCTTTACCTTTGGCGGCGGCTTTGTCATCATCACCTTCATGAAGCGAAAGTTTGTGGATGAGCTCCACTGGATCGACGAGCAGGAAATGTTGGACATGACGGCTCTGGCCCAGTCCTCTCCGGGGGCCATTGCCGTGAACGCCGCCATCCTGGTGGGCTGGCATGTGGCCGGCTTCGCCGGCATGGTCGCGGCCGTCCTGGGCACCGTCATCCCGCCTGTGGCGATTCTGTCCGCGATCTCCCTGGGCTACGCGGCCTTCGCCTCCAATCGATATGTGGCCCTGACCCTGAAGGGAATGCAGGCGGGCGTCGCGGCGGTCATTCTGGATGTGGTGTGGAGCCTGGGGGCCAAGGAGCTGAAAACCGGATCCCCCGTCCATCTGGCCGTCATGGCCGCCGCCTTTATCGCCACCTTCTGCTTCGGCGTCAACGTCATTTTCATCATCCTGGCGGCGGGCATGGTGGGGATTGGCCTGGCCATGGGACAAAAGAAGCGGGAGGGCCCGGAAAAATGATCTATTTGCAGCTATTTTGGAGCTTTTTGCAGATCGGCCTGTTTTCCATCGGCGGCGGCTACGCGGCCATGCCCCTCATTCAGGCCCAGGTCGTGGAGGGGTATGCCTGGCTGTCGCTGAACGAATTTGTGGATTTGATCACCATTGCCGAAATGACCCCCGGCCCCATCGCGGTGAACGCAGCGACCTTTGTGGGGCTTCGGATCGCCGGATTCGGCGGGGCGGTGGTCGCGACCATCGGCTGCATTACGCCATCCCTCTTTCTGGTATCCCTGCTGTCCTATGTCTACACGAGGTATAAAAACCTACGAGTATTGCAGAGCGTCCTGTCCAGCCTGCGGCCCGCCGTAGTGGCGCTGATCGCTTCCGCCGGGCTGACCATTCTGCTCAAGGTTGTTTTTAACGGCCAGGCCATGGCCCTGTCTTCAGTAGACTGGGTGGGTGTTGGACTGTTCGCGGCGGCCCTGACCGCCCTGCGCCGGTTGAAATGGAATCCCATTCTGGTCATGTCCCTGTGCGGTGCCGCAGGCTTAGCCATTGGAGTCCTGACAGGACAATAAGGCGCGCTCACCCTGCCGGAAAAAGTCCGAATCCATTCGCGTGTCCCACAGGGCAATCCCACGCGGCGGCAACCTTCGCCATAGGTTTCTGGAAACGACGATGGATCGAGGGCGCGGATATTTTATTCATAAAGACTGAGCCCGCCGCGGAGCCTCCGCGGCGGGCTTTTGTGGTTTTTCAAAAACTTCTTTAATAGAACAGTCCGCCCAGACCAAACACGCCCAGGGCCGCCATGAGGACGTTGATGGCCACGTTGGCTACGGAGAGAAGGAACAGCGACTTGAACATCTTGTTCATCTCCTCGTTGGTGGTCTCCTTGGAGGCGGAGTAGGAGGACATGATGATGGCGCCGCCGGTGGACAGGGGGCTGATGGCCGCGGCGAAGGAAGTGGCGGTGATGGCGGAGATGAGCTCCACATAGTTGACGCTGCTGAACTGCTGGGCAACCTGGTCCGCGATGGGATACAGGGCGGGCATGACCACGCCGGTGGTGGAGCTGACCCAAGAGAGGATGCCGGAGGTGGCAGCCATGATGGGCACTGCGGTTTTCTCGCTCATGAAGCCGTTGAGGAAGTTGGAGATCAGTTCGATGCCGCCCAGCTTGTCAATGACGCTGACCAGCGCACCCACGCCGCAGATGAATACCAGGGTCCCCCAGGGGATGCCCTTGATGGCTGCCTTTTCATCCGCGGCACCCAGAAGGATCAGAATGGAGGCCATGATGAAAGCAAACAGGCCGGTGTCAAATTTGAAGCCGATGCAGCAGATCACCATGATGGCGATGGCGGCCATAGTCAGCTTCTGGTTGCGGTTAAACTTGGGAATCTGGGCCCATTTCAGAGGATTGTCGGCCTTGACCTTGTAGCTCTTGGTAGCGATGTAGATCACCAGGGTAAAGACAAAGCCGGACAGCAGGGTGGACAAAAACAGGTGCAGTCCGAAGCCGGTATGGCCCATGGGTTCGGAGAGCTCCTTGGCCAGGATGCCGGTGAGGGACAGGGGCGAGGCGCAGCCGGCGTTGGCGCCCAGCTTGGCAAAGAGCGCGGTGATCATGGGGTTGATGTCCATCTCAAAGGCCAGATACATGGCGAAGGTGGTCATCAGAATACCGGCGGCGATGTGGCCGGGGCCAATGGCGGAGATGAAGGCGGAGAGCACAAACATCAAAATGGGGATCAGCACGGTGTTCTTGCCTACCAGGGCAACCACTGAACCATAGTCAATAAAGTGGACAAGTAAAATTCTGAAAGAAAATGGATTCAGCCTGGTTTGGGGGCAGGCCAT
>CANQFY010000002.1 GCA_947600025.1 uncultured Oscillospiraceae bacterium | reverse complement strand
CTGCTGTGCATCGGCATCATCGGCGAGTATGTGGGCAAGATCTTCGAGCAGAGCAAGGACCGGCCCATCTACATTGCCAAAGAAGTTTTAGACTACGAAGAATCGTAATTATTCCCCCGCCTTTCGACTGGGGAAATAATTAGGAAGTTTGGGACTACAAAAAACGTCAATTTCCCCGCCCTTCGGGGCGGGGAAAAATTATAGCTTCACTTGAAGCTCCCGGAGCTTTTCCCGGAGAGACAGCAGGTCCTCAAAGGTCTCGGGCCGCTTGTTGACGTCCCGCAGCAGCGCCGAGGGGTGGTACATGGCAGTGAACCAGACGCCACCCTTTTCTGTCCACCCGCCGTGCTCCCGGGTGATCCGGAAGTCCGGCTTGATCAGCTTCATGGCGGCGATCCGCCCCAGGCAGACAATGACCTTGGGCCTCACCAGGGCCATCTGATCCCGCAGATAGTCCATGCACGCCTCCTGCTCTTGTTCTTGGGGATCCCGGTTGTGGGGCGGGCGGCACTTGACGATGTTGGCGATATAGCAATTGTGCCGGCCCAGGTCGATGATGGACAGCATATCGTCCAGCAGCATCCCGGCGGGGCCCACAAAGGGCTCCCCCCGCAGGTCCTCCTGCTCTCCAGGCCCCTCGCCCACGAACATCACGTCCGCGTCTCTGGGTCCCACGCCGAAAACCACGTTGTGCCGGGTCCGGCACAATCCGCAGCGGGTACAGCCGCCACAGTCCCGTTCCAGTTCTTCCCACGTCCGCATACTATCGACTCCTCCGGCGGCTCTGCCTTCGCTTTCTTCTTCTGGACCGGTAGGCCGCTACCCGCACCGCCCGGATCAGATACAGCAGGCCCACCAGGGCCAGAATGATCACCACCAGGGCCCCGGCAAACAGGAGCCCCCGGGTCACAGCGTCCCCCTCCCCCTGGCCCGGGCCGTTCAGATCCTGGGTCTGGGTCCGCAGACGAACGGTGTTCATGGCCAGCACCTCTGTCTGGGCAACGCAGACGGAGCCATACCAGATTTGCAGGATATCCACTCGCTGTCCCTTGGTCACAGGCGCCGTCAGCTGTTGATTCCCCTGCTGGTAGCGGAACACCAGATCCTGCATCTTCGCCCCTTTGGGAAGCACCGCGGACACAGACCGGCCGGCGCCCAGCGCCAGGGCGTTCTCCCCGTTTATCACCTGGGTCTGGCCCAAAACCTGGCCCTGATAGACGATCTGGGTATAAATATAGTTGTCAAAGCCCATGTTCAGCAGGGCCTCCGCCTCGTCAAACTCCCGATAGCTCACGACGTAGTCGTTCTCATCGATCTCCGCCTCCGCCTCCAGAATGAAAGCGATCAGGCCCAATCCCTCGTCCGCCGCGGAGACTATCACGGAGTGGCGGCCCTCCCCGGTGATGCCGGTTTTGCCGCCGGTGGTCCGGGTGTCGTAATAGCCCTCCGGCCCCAGGTCGCTGAGCATAAAGTTATTAGTATAGAGCTGCCGGCTCTCGGGAAACACCTCGTTGCCGGGAAGCTCATAGTGATAGGTGGCATACACCGTGCGGAACAGCGGGTTTTCCAAGGCCGCCAAGAGGATCTTCAGCAGGTCCCGGGCTGTGGAATACTGCATGGCGTCGTAAACGCCGTGGCAGTTGACAAAATTGGTGCCGGTACAGCCCAGCTCCCGGGCCTTATCGTTCATCCAAGTGACAAACGTGCCCTCGCTGCCCCCCACCGCCTCGGCGATCACCAGCGCCGCGTCATTGGCGGAATAGACCATGAGGCAGTAGAGCAGCTGCTCCAGCGTCAGCGTCTCCCCTGGCTGCAAGCCCAGCATCAGGGCGTCCTCCGGCACATGCTCCAAGGCGGCGTTGGTGACGGTGATCTTCTCCTCCGGATCCATATGTTCCAGAGCGACCAGGGAGGTCATGATCTTGGTCAAACTGGAGGGATCCACCTTCAGGTCCAGGTTCCAGCCGTAGATCATGGTGTCGCTGTTCTCATCGTAGAGAAGCGCCGCGTGGGCGGTGCCGGAAAGCACCTCCGTCCGCATGGGAGAGGCGGCGTCCGGGGAGTGGCAGCCGTTGGTCACGTCCAGATTGTACCCGGCGTTTGGATCCAGGGGCGGGATCGTACCCGGCGGCGGGGTGGGCTGAGGCTCGGTGGTCTCCTCGGTCGCCTCGGTAGTCTCCCCGGTGGAGGTCTGACCCGGCTCTGCCGCAAAGGCCCTGGGAGCCAGGGTCAAAAGCATCGCAAAGCACAGCAGCAGGCAGATAGGACGGTTTTTTTTCATATTTCTCACCCAATACGCGGCAACCGGACTTGTCCGGAGGAAAAATTTCGTGTATAATATAGGGGTATTATATCAGCTTTTCCCGCTAGAGTCAATTCCCGGGAGGTGCCGTCCATGAAAAAAGCCGGATCCCTGGCGCTGATCGCCGTCACCGGACTGCTCTGCGCCTTCACCCTGGGGCTGTATCTTGGCGGCGGCAGCGGCGGCAGCCCGGTGACGGTGCTGCCCCTGGCCGGAATCCAGGTCCCACCTACGGCGGCCGCTCCCACCCAGACCGCGCCGCCCGCCGAAACCACCGCCCCGACGGAACAGGCCGCCGAAACCACCGCCCCGGCAGAGCAGACCGACGTCCCCGCCCAGAGCACCGTGCCGCCGGCTCCCTCCGGGAGCACTGCCGGGCAGTCCGCAGGGCTGATCAACATCAACACCGCCACCGTTGCGGAGCTCAAAGCCCTGCCGGGCATTGGGGACGTGATCGCCCAGCGGATCGTGGACTACCGCACCGCCCACGGACGGTTTTCCAGTATTGAAGAGCTGATGAATGTTTCCGGCATCGGAGAGAAGCGGTTCGCGGCCATCCGCGACCTGGTGACAGTAGGAGGTTAGAACATGAAAATATTGGTAGTGGACGACGAGGAGCTGCTGGTCAAGGGCATCCGCTTCAACCTGCAAAACGAGGGCTACGAGGTCATCACCGGCTCCAACGGCCTGGAGGCGGTACAGCTGGCCCAGAGCCAGAAGCCGGATCTGGTGCTGCTGGACGTGATGATGCCGGAAATGGACGGGCTCACCGCCTGCGCCAAGATCCGGGAGTTTTCCGAGGTGCCCATTATTCTGCTCACGGCCAAGTCCGACGACATGGACAAGCTCATTGGTTTTGACCACGGCATCGACGATTATTTGACCAAGCCCTTTAATATTCTGGAGCTGAAAGCAAGAATCCGGGCCCTGCTGCGGCGGGCCAAGTCCTTCTCCCAGGCCAGCACCAATTTGCTGACCATTGGCTCCATCTCCCTGGATCTGGACGCCCGGAATGCCTACCGGTCGGGAGAACTGGCGGATCTGACCGCCAAGGAATTTGACGTCATCGAGTTCCTCATGCGCAACCCCAACCGGGTCTACTCCCGGGAGGCCCTGCTGGACACCATCTGGGCCTATGAGTACCGCAGCGATATTCGGACGGTGGACGTTCACATCCGCCGCCTGCGGGAGAAGCTGGAGGAAAATCCGGCGGAGCCCCAATACATCATGACCAAGTGGGGGGTGGGTTACTATTTCCGGAAATAAGAAAACCGATTTCCCCAGATACGGAAGCTCCCTGTTCCGCTATGCTGTGGTGTATGTGATCGTGACCACGGCGGTGCTGCTGTTTCTGAATATTTACAGCTCTCGGACCAGCCAGCGGCTGTTCTACCAGAGCAAGGAATCCTCCATGGTGGAAAAATGTCTCTTGGCCTCCACGGAGGTAGCCAATCTGGAGGTGCTGAACACCACCACCGTCACCGATCTGATCGGTCAGATGCGCACCATGCAGGTAACCCGGCTCATCGTCACCGACCGCAGCGGTGTGGCGGTATACGATTCCCTCACCGGGGAGGACTCCGCCGTGGGAAAATATGTACTGCTCCCGGAGGTGTGCCAGGCCTTAAGCGGGCTGGACGTGTTCTCCTGGTACTACCGGGACGGGGCCATGCAGTCCATGGCCGCCACGCCGGTGATGTCCTACGGCGTACTCAGCGGCTGCGTCTACATGCTGGAATCCGACAACATGCAGGGAATGTTGATGCGCTCCCTGATCAACAGTATTCTGTCCGTCACGCTGAGCCTGGAGCTGGCGCTGCTGGTATTCAGCATCACCTTCTCCAACGCCTTCTCCGTCCGGCTGCGGCGGATCATGGCGTCCATGCGGATCATTCGGGAGGGGGATTACTCCCATAAGGTGGTCATGGGCGGTCATGACGAGCTGACCGTGCTTGGAGAAGAGTTCAACGATCTGACCGAGCGGCTTCAGGCCTCAGAACACAAGCGGCGGCAGTTTGTCTCCGACGCCTCTCATGAGCTGAAAACGCCCCTGGCCTCCATCAAGCTGCTTAGCGACTCCATTCTGCAAAACGATATGGACCCGGAAACCGTCCGGGAATTTGTCAGCGATATCGGCGACGAGGCGGACCGGCTCAACAGGATGAGCCAGAAGCTGCTGAACCTGACCCGCAGCGAGGCGCCCGCCGAGGTTGTGGAGCCGATCCTGATGGGACCCACCATCCAGCGGGTCCAGCGGATGCTCTCTCCCCTGGCCGAGAAAAGCCAGATCCGGGTGGCCCTGGATCTAAGCGAGGACGTGCCCGTACCGGTGCCGGAGGACGATCTGTATCAAATCGCCTTCAACCTGGCGGAAAACGCCATCAAATACACCGCCCCCGGGGGCATTGTCACCATCCGACTGCGAAAAATGGCGGATCGCGCCTTCCTGGTGGTGGCGGATACCGGCGTGGGCATCCCAGAGGACGCTATCGGCCATGTGTTTGAACGGTTCTACCGAGTGGACAAAGCCCGCTCCCGGAAATCCGGCGGCAGCGGCCTGGGGCTGTCCATCGTGCGGAACATGGTGGAGCGGAACCGGGGCGTGATCCATGTGGAAAGCCAGGTGGGCAAGGGAAGCACCTTCACCGTGGAATTTCCCTGCGTTTCAAAGGAGGCGGAAGCATGAAGAGGTTGCTTTGCCTGCTGCTGTGCGCGCTGCTGCTGGCGGGGTGCAGCAAATCGGAGCGAATCGTCTCCCCGGGCCTGTTCTACTATCCCCGGACAGAGGTGTCTTACGGGGAAGGCGGGGTCATCGGCTGCGAGGAACGGGAGACCGCCGGCCATGAGGTGGACTACTTCTTCCTGATGTCCCAATACCTCCACGGCCCGCTGGACCCGGCACTGCACGCCGCTCTGCCCCGGAATACCGCCCTGCTGTCCGCCGAGGTAGAGGGTTCGCTTTTGAAGCTCACCTTTACCCAAGAGCTCTCGGAGCTGTCCGGGCTGGAGCTGACCATCGCCTGCGCCTGCGTAACGCTGACCTGCCTGTCCCTGTTTCAGGTGGAGCAGGTCCGCATCCAGGCCGATGGGGCGTTGCTGGACGGAGAGCCCAGCATTACCATGGACGAAAGCTGCCTGATCCTGGTGGATCAGAGTACCCAAATGCCCCCGGAGTCCTCCGGGGGAGATTGAGGTGAAAACGATGCGCATGATTTCCTGGAACGTCAACGGTTTACGGGCCTGCATGGGAAAGGGCTTTTTAGAGGTGTTCGACACCCTTCGACCGGATTTCTTCTGCCTCCAGGAGACAAAGGTACAGCCGGGGCAGGTCCAGCTGGACCTGCCCGGCTACACCCAGTTTTGGAATTACGCTGAGAAAAAGGGATACTCCGGCACGGCGATCTTTTCCAAAGAGGAACCGCTGTCCGTCAGCTACGGCCTGGGGATCCCGGAGCTGGATACCGAGGGACGGCTGATTACCCTGGAATACCCGGACTTCTATTTTCTGACCTGCTACACCCCCAACGCCCAGCGGGAACTGGCACGGATCGATCACCGGCTGAAATGGGACGCGGCCTTCCGGGAGCTTTTGCAGGCGCTGGACCGGCGCAAGCCGGTGATCGTCTGCGGGGATCTGAACGTGGCACATCAGCCCATCGATCTGAAAAATCCAGCCGCCAACCGGGGTAACGCCGGCTTCTCCGACGAGGAGCGGGAGAGCTTTACCCGGTTGCTGGAGGCCGGATTTACCGACAGCTTCCGCTATCTCCATCCCGACCTGGCCGGGGCATATACCTGGTGGAGCTATCAGTTCAAGGCACGGCAGAACAACGCCGGATGGCGTATTGACTACTTCCTGGTGTCCAACCGGGCGGCCTCCGGCATCGTCTCCACCCCCATCTACTCCGAGGTTTTGGGCTCCGACCACTGCCCCGTGGGGCTGGAATGGGCACCGGTCTGATCTGGGAAATACAGCCCCTCCTGCCCGTCACACGTTCCAAGACGGGCATCCGTCAGACAAGCCACCTGCTCCTCGGTAAGCTCCTGGGTTAGCGGCACAAATTCCTGTGGACATATCGGGCCGTCGCAGGCAGGCGGCTCTGGGATTGGCGCGGACGGACATTCCGCCTCCGGGATGGGTACGGATGGGGACTGTACCGGTTCGGGAACCGGTTCCTGCACGGGCTCGGATTCCGGCGCGGGTTCCGGTTCCGGTGCGGGCATGGGGATGGGCTCCGGCTGGGGAGCCTCCGCCGGCTTTGGCTCCGGTGCGGGCCGGCCGTCGTCAACGTAAAATTCAGGTTCTCCCTGGCCGAAATGCTTAGCAGGAACGCGGATATCCACGCCGAAAGCATCCCCCACAGGGACACAGACTCCCAGGTTTTCCGTCTTCCCGCCACACCGCACCTTCAGCCGGTAGATCGCGTCCCGGGGCAGGCTGCAGCGGCAGCGGAACCGGAGGTAGAGCCCCTGGGGCTCCACCGTGACCTGGCCCACCGCCCGCTCCGCGAGAAAAACATCAAATGTTCCTTCCATAAATCAACCCCCTTGGGCAAAATCTATGCCCAAGGGGGCGTAATTATGCGCCGCTTTCTTCCCGTGGAAGCGCAAGGTTCAAGTCTTCCCCATAAAGCCGGCGGCAGGCATTTTCATGCCTGCCGCCACCAATTCAGACTGTTCTGGAGCCGGGAAGACCAAAGCTCACCGCGATGGCATTGTCCACCTGGGACATCTGCTTTTCATCCAACCTGCCCATATGTTCCCGGAGACGGCGCTTGTCGATGGTGCGGATCTGCTCCAAAAGGATCACCGAGTCCTTGCTGAGTCCCACGCTGCCACCGGCAATATTGATGTGGGTGGGCAGACGGGCCTTCCCCGTCTGACTGGTGATCGCCGCCGCAATGACCGTGGGAGAATGGCGGTTGCCGGTATCGTTCTGGACGATCAGAACCGGACGGGTACCGCCCTGCTCGCTGCCTACCACCGGGGACAAATCCGCATAGAAAATATCGCCGCGTTTCACCGTGCTGTCCATGTGCTTCACACTCCAAAGTTCATTGCCCGCGCTACCGGATTCTCCTATGTAACGCGGCTATACCTATTGTCCCACGCACAGAGGAAAAATATACGGTTTGGTTGGGGAAACTCGGAACAAACACCCCATTCCTTCTGGGAAAAGAGCGGGTTCAGCGCTTCCCACCGGCAATCCATCCTATGCATGCCCCGGCTGAAAGCTACAAAAGCGTAAAGTTTTTGATCCGGAGCGACACGATCCGACGGCCCTGCCACACAATGTCCGCCTGGGTAGGCTGATCGGTCCCATCGGTCAAAATCTCCATGGAAAGGGCGTCCTCCCGATAGCTGTCGTCAATGGACAGCCGCAGGCCCTCCCCGGAGCCTCCGCAGGAGGTCAGATACCCGCTCCGCAGGGTGGTAAGCAGCAGCCAGGGGCCGCTCACCGGGCTGATCTGCCCGTCGGCCAGCAGATCGAAGGCCAGGGCCTTGTCCTGGAAGGTCAGCTCTCCGCCGGAAGCGGAGACCGTCCCCGTGATCCCCGCCAGGGTCTCGGGGGCGGTGACCGTGAAGGTCAGGTTCCCGTTTTCGTCGGCCTGGCAGCTCAGGGAGAAGCTGTGGCTCTTGTCCCCATAGTCGGCGATCACTTCGGCGTCAAAGGTACAGCCCGCCGCCGCCAGCAGTTTGGCCCGGAAGGTCATTGCCCGCTCCAGAGCCGAAGCTGTCTCCCCGCAGCCCGCGAAGAGGGTCAGCGTCAGCGCCAGAGCCAGAGTGAGAAGTTTTCGGCCAAAAACCCGATTCAATGCGCATCCCGCCTTATCGGAAAAGTCGCGGCAGGCAGGCGGCCATGTCCGTGGGAAGCAGGGCCACGCCCAGGTCCCGGGCGCACAGCTCCCCCGCGGCGCCATGGAACCACACGGCGCAAGCAGCTGCGTCCATGGGCGCCATGCCCTGGGCCAGCAGGCTCGTCAGCATCCCCGCCAGAAGGTCCCCGGTCCCGCCCACCGCCATTCCGGGGTGACCGGTCGTGTTTACATAACACATTTCGCCATCAGTGGTCAGGGTGCGGCGGCCCTTTCGGACCAGGACGCAGCCCAGCTCTCGGGCCAGGCCCACGGTCTCCGCCTCCCGGTCCGGGCCGCCCCCGCCGCCCAGGCGGGCAAATTCCCCGTCGTGGGGCGTCAGCACCGTGGGGCCTGTCCTTCCGCGCAGTATAGTTTTATGCCGCACAAGCAGATTTATGCCATCGGCGTCCACTACAACGGGGCAGGAAGCCATTTTCAGCACGCCCTCCAGCACCGCCAGGGTCCCTGGGCTCTGCCCCAGGCCCGGGCCGATCAGCACAGCGTCCATTTTGGGCAGGCGGTCCAAAATATCCGGCAGGGCTTCCCCGGACAGCATCCCGTCCCGGTCCGGAAGGGGAAAAATCACCGGCTCCGTCAGCTTTACCGCCTCGATGGCATAGATGCTCTCCGGCACCCCCAGATAGGCAAGTCCGATCCCGGTGCGCAAAGCCCCAAGGGCCGCCAGGGCGGCGGCGCCGGTGTACCCCCGGCTGCCGCAGAGCAGCAGCGCCCGGCCGCACATCCCCTTGTGGGCGTCCACCGGGCGGCGGGGCAGACGGGAATAGACGTCCTCCCGGGTAAATTCCACGCTCATAGTAACCCCCCTTTTTCTAAAGAGTAGCACACTGGGCTGGGCAAAGTCAAGGGATTTGGGTTTTTTCAAATTTTTGCTTGCATTTTCTGTTTGAATATGGTAAAATCACCCCGATATGGACAGGCAGTGATTGGGCTGTCCGGCGCGATTGATGGAACGCAGCGAGAACGGGATGGTGGGAGCCGTTTTCCCAGGCGCGTCGGGCCTTCTCCCAGGAGCCGCGGCCTGAAGCAGCAGTAGGGCCCGCCGGGTGATCCCGTTATCGATCGGAAGGCGTAGCAGCGCCGGAAAAGCGCGCCGAAAGGCGAATGCGGGTGGTACCGCGGAGGTGATCCTTCGTCCCGATGGGGGCGGAGGCGTATTTTTTGCCGCGGGACAGTTTTTGTGATCAACCCAGGAGGTATGATAAAAATGAAGGAACAGCTAGAGAGCATCAAACGTCAAGCCATGGAGGCCCTGGAAGCCGCCGGCTCCCCCGCCGTATTGGAGGAGCTGCGGGTAAAGCTGCTGGGGAAAAAAGGAGAGCTTACCAACGTCCTCAAGCAGATGGGGAAGCTCACCGCCCAGGAGCGGCCCGTGATGGGTCAGCTGGCCAACTCCGTTCGTGCCGAGATCGAGGCCAAGCTGGAGCAGCGCAAGGTCGATCTCCACGCCGCCGCCCTGGAGGAAAAGCTCCTCAAGGAGACGGTGGACGTGACCATTCCCGGCAAGGCCGTGGTCATGGGCAAGCAACACCCCATGAACCAGGTGTTGCAGCAGATCAAGGACGTGTTCGTGGGCATGGGCTACCAGGTGGTGGACGGCCCCGAGGTGGAGCTGGCGGACTACAACTTCACCCGGCTGAATATTGAGGAGGGCCATCCCTCCCGGGACCGGTCCGACACCTTCTACTTTACGGACGACGATTCCCTGCTCCTCAGGACCCAGACCAGCCCGGTACAGATCCGGGTGATGGAAAACGCCAAGCCCCCTATCTGCATCATCGCCCCGGGCCGGGTATACCGGAAGGACGAGGCCGACGCCACCCACTCCCCCATGTTCCATCAGATCGAGGGGCTGGTGGTGGACGAACACATCACCATGGGCGACCTGAAGGGCGCCCTGACCACCCTGATGAAGCAGCTCTACGGCCCGGACGCCGTGATGCGGTTCCGGCCCCATCACTTCCCCTTCACCGAGCCCAGCTGCGAAATGGATATGCAGTGCCACAAGTGCAAGGGCACCGGCGAGGTGGATGGCCAGGTCTGCTCCACCTGCCACGGCGAGGGCTGGATCGAGCTGCTGGGCGCCGGCATGGTGCATCCCAAGGTGCTGGAAAACTGCGGCATCGACCCGGAGAAGTACTCCGGCTTTGCCTTTGGCATGGGTCTGGAGCGGATGGCCATGCGCAGCACCCGGATCAATGATCTGCGGCTGATCTTCGACAACGATATTCGGTTCTTGAACCAGTTCTAAGGAGGGACAGAAGCATGAAGCTCAACAGAAAATGGATCAATGAGGAATTTGTGGACCTGTCCCAGGTGTCCGACAAGGAATTCTGCGAGACCATGACCATCTTCGGTCAGAAGGTGGAGACCTATGAGCGGTTGGACGCGGAAATTCAAAACGTGGTGGTGGGCCGGGTGCTTTCCCTGGTCCGGCACCCCAACTCCGACCATATGTGGATCTGTCAGGTGGACGTGGGCAAGGACGAGCCCATTCAGATCGTCACCGGGGCACAAAATGTGAAGGAAAACGACCTGGTCCCCGTGGCGCTGCACAACTCCCGCCTCCCCGGCGGCATCCACATCACCAAGGGCAAGCTCCGGGGCGAAATTTCCAACGGGATGCTCTGCTCCCTCAAGGAGCTGGGCCTGACCAAAAACGACTTCCCCTACGCCATTGAAGACGGCATCTGGATCCTCCAGGAGGACTGCGCCGTGGGCCAGGACATCAACACCGTCATGGGCAGCGACGACACCGTGGTGGAATTTGAGATCACCAACAACCGGCCGGACTGCTACTCCATCATCGGCCTGGCCCGGGAGGCCGCCGCGGCCTTCCACAAGCCCATGCGCCACCACGAACCGGCGGTAAAGGGCAGCGGCGCCGGCAGCATCTTCGACCACCTGGATGTGGAGGTGGAGGCCACCCAGCTTTGCAGTCGGTACACCGCCCGGATGGTGGCCAACGTGAAGATCGGCCCCTCCCCCAAGTGGCTCCGGCAGCGGCTCCGGGCCAACGGGGTCCGGCCCATCAACAACATCGTGGACATCACCAACTATGTGATGCTGGAATACGGTCAGCCCATGCATGCCTTTGACTACCGGTATGTCTCCTCCGGGAAGATCATCGTCCGGGAGAGCCGGGAGGGCGAGACCCTGACCACCCTGGACGGGAACCTGCGGCAGTTAAAGCCCGGGATGCTGGTCATCGCGGACCAGGACAAGCCCATCGGCCTGGCGGGCATCATGGGCGGCGAAAACTCCGAAATTCTGGACGACACCGCCACGGTGGTCTTCGAGTCCGCCAACTTTGACGGCACCTCCATCCGGCAGACCGCCCTGGCTCTGGGAATGCGCACCGAGTCCTCCGGCAAGTTTGAAAAGCACCTGGATCCACTGATGGCCCTTCCCGCTATCCAACGGGCCTGCGAGCTGGTGGAGCTGCTCCAGTGCGGCGACGTGCTGGACGGCGTGGTGGATATTTTGGGAGAGATCCCCGCGCCTAGAACCATTCCCCTGGAGCCGGAGAAAATCAACGCCCTGCTGGGCACCGATATCCCCCGGGCGGACATGGAGCTGTACCTGAACCGGCTGGAGATCCCCGTGGAAAACGGGATGATCCAAGTCCCCTCCTGGCGGCCGGACCTGGTCCTCACCGCCGACATTGCCGAGGAGGTGGGCCGTTCCTACGGCTACAACGAGATCCCCGTCACCGCCTTCTCCACCGCCACCCAGGGCGGTTACACCCCCATGATGCGCTTTGAAAACGCCGCCGGAAGTCTGTGCAGGGCCCTGGGGTACAGCGAGATCATCACCTACTCCTTCGTCTCCCCCTCCATTTTCGACCAGATCCGGTTGCCTCAGGATTCCCCCCTGCGGAAGGCTCTGAAGATCCAGAATCCCCTGGGCGAGGACACCTCCATCATGCGGACCGTGGCCCTGCCCTCCATGCTGGACATCCTCTCCCGGAACAGCGCCTACCACAACAAGGCCGCCAAGCTCTATGAGCTGGCCAAGGTGTATCTGCCCAAGGAGGGCCAGGCGCTGCCCGAGGAACCCAAGCATCTGGTGCTGGGGACCTACGGCGCCGGCGAGACCTTCTTCACCCTCAAGGGGGAGCTGGACGCGGTATTCTCCGGCCTGCGGATGCCCAAGGCCGAGTACGAAGCCTGGACGGATCATCCCAGCTACCATCCCGGACGCTGCGCCCGGGTAACGATCGGTGGTCACGAAGTGGGCGTTTTGGGCCAGGTGCATCCCCTGGTGGCGAAAAACTACGGCATCGATGGGGAGATCTACGCCGCCGAGATCGATTTCTCCGGCCTGCTGGCCATGCGGCTTCCGGAACCCACCTACACGCCGCTGCCCAAGTATCCCACCGTCAGCCGGGATCTGGCCCTGGTGTGCCAGGAGAGCGTCACCGTGGCCCAGGCGGAAAAGGTGATCACCCAGGCCGCCGGAAGACTGCTGCGCAGCGTCAGCCTGTTTGACATCTACCGGGGTCCCGGCGTTCCCGCGGGCAAAAAGAGCATGGCCTTCTCCCTGGAGCTGCGGGCCGACGACCGGACCCTCACCGACGCCGACTCGGAGCAGGTGATGAACCAGGTTCTGACCGCCCTGAAAGAGCGGCTGGACGCCACGCTGCGGTAAAAACAGAAAAAAATACCGGTCAAGCCTTTACACCGGCGGTACTTTCGGCTATAATAGACTTCAGACGAGGAAGGAGGGTGCCCCATGACAGACAACAGCACCATTAAATTTACCGTTCCCAGCGACGAAAAGGAGAATATGCGCCGGACCCTGCGCAGCGTTTTCGACGCTCTCAGCGAGAAGGGCTACAACCCCATCAATCAGATCGTGGGGTACCTGCTCACCGAAGATCCCACCTATATCACCAATTACAACAATGCCCGCAGTATGATCTGCAAGCTGGACCGGGACGAGCTGCTCCAGGAGCTGGTGCAGCGGTATCTATTTGAAAAATCTTGATAAATTGGGGGGCCCGCCCCGGGCTCCCCAACCATTTTCTGCAAGGAGGTTTCTATGGCGGAAGAAAACAGCGTTCTGATGTACAAGGGCCATCCGCTGATGCGGAAGGGCAATCTGATCTACTATGGCTCCATGGCGGACAGCCATATCGTCATGCTCCAGGTACTGGAGTCCAAAACGGTCAACGACACCGAGATTGCCACTCGGGTCTCCGTCCAACTTCAGCTCACCGACCCCGCCGCACGGAGCCGGGACCGGATCGTGAAAAAGAGTGAAAAGGATGGGCTCTACACCGCCCTGGACGTGGGCAGCGTATGGCTGGAACGGGCCCTGGCCGGAAAATAAAATGGAAAAGCTGCGATACTATCTGCACATTCTGAAGGGCGTTCGGCTGTCCAAGTTTTTCGACGTGATCCGCCGGGCCCACGAAAAATGCGGAAAAAACAAGGTCTTTCTCTTTTTCGACATTCTCAACTGCGCCGCCCGGTACGGGGCGGGGTACTATGACTACCTGATCTTCGGCTTCTACGACATGAACGCCGCCCAGCGGAAGACCTACGTTACCCGGCTGTGGAACAAAAAGCTGGTGACCATCTGCAACGACCCCCAATATGCCCACATTTTCGACAAGAAGAATGAGTTTTACGCCCGATTCACCCCCTATCTGGGCCGGGAATACCTGGACATGACCACCGCCAGCGAGGAGGATTTCATTGCCTTTGCCCGGCGGTTTCCGGTGCTTTTCGCCAAGCCCCAGGTGGGCGAGAGCGGCAAGGGCATCGAAAAGCTAAAGACTGGCGATTTTGAAAGCCTTTCCAAAATGTACTCCTATGTGAAGGAGAAGGGCTTCGGCACTGTGGAAGAAGAGCTGAAGCAGCACGAGGCCCTAGCTTATCTCTATCCGCTGTCCATCAACTCCCTGCGGATTGTCACGCTGGTGGCCCAGGGAGAGGCTCACTGCGTCTACCAGGTGGTGAAGATGGGCAACTGCGGCAAGTTTGTGGACAACATGGAAAACGACGGCCTATGCTGCCCTCTGGATCCGGAGACCGGAAAGATCGTGGGCGTGGCCCACACCTCCAAGCTCATCAATTACGACACCCATCCCTACACCGGCGTACCCCTGCTGGGCTATCAGGTGCCCTATGTGAAGGAGGCCATCGAGCTGTGCTTGAAGGCCGCCATGGAGATCCCGGAATTTCGCTATATCGGCTGGGACGTGTGCATCACCCCCACCGGCCCCGCCATCATCGAGGGCAACGACTATCCCGGCTATGATTTCTGGCAGCTTCCCGAGCATACCCCCGACAAAATCGGCCTGCTCCCCTACTACCAGAAAATGATTCCGGAGCTGAAATGAATGCCGGGCCCCCGCTTTCCGCGGGGGCCTATTGATCAGGAGGATCTATGAAGATCTTAGTAACAGGCTTTGAGCCCTTTGGCGGGGACAGGAAAAATGTCTCCTGGGAAGCGGTACGGCGGCTGCCTAGCTTTATTGAAGGCGCGGAGATTATCATCGCCTGTCTGCCGGTGTCCTATGACCGGGTGGAGCCGGAGCTGTGGGAACTGGCGGAGCGGTTTTCGCCCGACGCGGTGCTCTGCGTGGGCTTGGCTGGGAACCGGGACTGCCTGACCCCGGAACAAACCGCCGTCAATCTCATGGCGTCGAAAATCCCGGACAACGACGCCGTGCAATATGGGGGCAAAAAGATCCGTCCGTCAGGGCCGGAGCACCGCTCCTCTCCCCTGCCGGTGGCGGAAATTGCCCAGGCCATGGCAAGCGCCGGGATCGCCGCCCGGGTCAGCCAATCCGCCGGGACCTTCGTGTGCAACCGGGTGATGTACGGCCTCCTGGAGGGGATCGCCGCCGGGAAAGGGCCGAAAACCGGCGGCTTTCTCCACGTTCCCAGGGAAGAGGCCGTGCCGCTGGAAAAGATTTGCCGGGGACTGGAAATCGAGATCCGGGAAATCGTCCGGGGCTTGAAATAGTGTTTTTGGAAACTTTTGGTTTACATAATACCGATTATTTTTCTCTCAGCGGCGCATACTAGGGAAAAACATCAAGGAAGGTATGCGCATGGGAACTTACAAACGGGGGCGGCAGAGCTTTGTGCCGGCACAGCCGCCGGTGATCGCCGCCTGGGCCAGCGTGGCGGGGAAAAAGGAAAGCGAAGGTCCCCTGGCGGGGTGCTTCGATGTGACGGAGCAAGACTCCTACTTTGGCCAGAAAACCTGGGAGCAGGCAGAAAAGCGGATGCAGCAGCTGGCCCTGGAAACCCTGGCAAAAAAGGCGGGTCTGGACGAAAACGGCTTCGATCTGGTGTTTTCCGGGGATCTGCTGAATCAGTGCATCGGCTCCTCCTTCAGCCTGCGGAATACCGGTATTCCCCATCTGGGGCTCTACGGGGCCTGCTCCACCATGGCGGAGAGCCTGCTGCTGTCGGCCATGGCGGTGAGCGGCGGTTTTTTTGACCGAGTGGTGGCCATGACCTCCTCCCACTTCGCTTCCTCGGAGCGGCAGTACCGTTTTCCCTTGGGCTACGGCGGGCAGCGGACACCCACCGCCCAATGGACCGTCACCGGCTCCGGGGCCGCGCTGGTCGTGCCCCAGGGGAATGGGCCGAAAATCGAGGCTTGCACCGTGGGCACCGTCCAGGATCTGGGGATCAAGGACGCAAACAATATGGGTGCCGCCATGGCGCCCGCCGCTCTGGACACCATCTGCGCCCATTTTCAGGACACCCAGACCTCGCCGGCGGACTTTGATCTCATTGTCACCGGCGACCTGGGGCAGCTGGGAAAGGATCTGCTGCTCCGGCTGGCGGAAGAGCGGGGTGTCCAGCTGGGAGGCAAGATCGCGGACTGCGGCTGCATGGTCTTTGACAACACGAAGCAGGACGTCCACGCAGGCGGCTCCGGCTGCGGATGCAGTGCGATTACTCTCTGCGGCCGTCTGCTGGGAGAGCTGAACAGCGGAAAACTGAAGAAGATCCTGTTCTGCGGCACCGGGGCGCTGCTCTCCCCCACCTCCACCCAGCAGGGTCTGCCCATTCCGGGCGTGTGCCACGCCGTCGCCATCAGCGGAAGGAGTAATTGAAATGGATTATTTGAAAGCGTTTTTAGTTGGAGGACTGCTGTGCGTCATTGGCCAGATCCTGATCGACAAGACCAAGCTGACCCCTGCCCGCATTTTGGTCAGCTATGTGGTCGCGGGTGTCTTCCTGGGCGCCGTGGGACTGTACCAGCCCCTGGTGGACTGGGCCGGGGCGGGCGCCACCGTGCCCCTGACGGGCTTTGGCTACAATCTGGCGAAGGGCGTCAAGGAGGCCGTTACGCAGGACGGATTTTTGGGAACGCTCACCGGCGGGCTCAAGGCCACGGCCGGCGGGATCACCGCCGCCGTGGCGGCGGGGCTGCTGGCCAGTCTTTTTTTCAAAGCGAAGGATAAATCCTGAGTTTTGGGGCAAACTTCCCCTAGCGGCCCAGCCGTAAAAACCATGTTTTGGAGGATCATCACATGAATAGCAACCAGAATCAGAGCAAGAACCAGAACCAGAATCAGAACCAGAACCAGAACAGCCAGAACCAGAGCCAGAATCAGAACAGCCAGAACCAGAATCAGAGCAGCCAGAGCCGGAACAGCCGGTAACAAACCTCTGCCCCGCCGGATCCCGGCGGGGCAGACATTTTTGGGGACCGCGCTAAAAACGCGCGGTTTCTTTCCTTGTTTAGCGCCGGGTTCAGAGCCATCCAATAGCAAAATGGAACGCTTTCCATGGTACATCCTTTACAGCGCCACCGTCTGATCCAAGTGGAAGAAATAGAGGTACTTTCCCTTCACCCTGCGTTCGAAGATCCGCTCCAGAGCCGAGGCGTAGGCCTCTACCTGAGGTCGATACCGTTCCACTGTCTGGGCCAGGTGGTCCGGAGAGACGTGATCAGTCTTAAAATCCAGGACCGTGATCCCGTCCTCCTCCAAAATGGCGCAGTCCACCACGCCTTGCAGGAGAATCTTCTCCCCCTCCAGGTCCGGCGCGAGAACGCTGCCGTCATCCAGGATGGAGAATTTGAACTCCCGGAGGATGTTTTTTGCCTCCCGGAGCCGCTTCCCCAGGTCAGACCCGAAAAACCGTGCCAGGGAAGCGGGGTCCACCGCCTGTTCCTGGTCCTCTGTGAGAAAGCCCTCCTGTTTCAGCCGGGCCAGCTCCGCCCGCACGCCGGACAGGCTGCCGCACTTTCCATAGTCGATGTATTGCAGCGCCAGATGGACGGCGCTGCCCCGATCCTTGGCGGCCTGAGCAAAGGCAGGGGCCCGCCAGGACCGCCGGGGCGCGGGAGGCTCCTGGGCGTTTTCCGCGGCCTCCCGGTCCTTCTCCCGGCCCTTTCGCTCCGTGGCGGTCTGCTTGGAGGGCGCCTGGGTCGCCGCCTGATGGGGGTAGCGGAAGGCCAGCGACTGCCGCAGCTTTTCCAGAGTCTCTTCCGAAATGGGGGCCGCCGGCGCGGCGGCGGTATGGGCGTCTTCCGGCAGAGGGACGGCCTGGGCGGTGACGATTTTCCAGGGGAAATTGCCGGGTGCCGAGGAATCGGTATCGCCGCCCAGGGCAAACAACGCGCCGGCCTCGGTCCGCTCCATAGCGGCAAGCAGCACCCAGTCCCCCAGGCAGGAAGCCGAGGCCGCCAGGGCTTCCCTGCCCCCCAGGTCCCGCCGCAGGGCGATCCGGGTGAGGGCGTTCTCCGGGTTCCTGGAAGCGTAGCTCATGATCAGCCGGTCCTTGGCTCGTGTCATGGCCACATAGAGTACCCGCAGTTCCTCCGAAAGCGTGGCGTCCAGGGTCTTGGCAGCGATGGCCCGCCGGGAAACGGTGGGATAGCGGACCCTGGTCCGCCTGTCCACGCAGCTCAGTCCCAGACCCAAATCCCGGTCGCACAGGACCTGGGCCCGGGTGTTCTCCAAATTGAAGCTCCGGGACAGGCCGCAGAGAAATACCACGGGAAATTCCAGGCCCTTGGACTTGTGTATGCTGAGAATGGCCACCCCGTTGTCCGTCTGGTCGGGCAACACCAGGCCCCGGCTCTCCATGGCGTCCAGGTAGGCGAGGAAGGATTCCAGATCTCTGCGGCCCCGGCTCTCATACTCCGCGGCCAGGTGGTAGAACGCGCGCAGATTTTCTTCCCCGCCGCCGGGAAGGGCGGAAAAAACGCTGTCCAGCCGGGTAAGGGTAAACACCGCCTCCATCAGGCCCGTGAGCCGTTCCGTCCGGGCGGCCCGGCGAAGGGTGGTCAGGGTCTTGAGAAAGGCCACGCTCTTTTCCCCGCCGTCCCGGCATACCGCGTCATATAAGGAACCCTCCCGGCATCTGGCCCGGGCCCGGGCCAGATCCTCCGCCCGGAAGCCGAAGGCGGGGCTGCACAGGCAGGCCGCCAAAGGGATATCCTGTCGGGGATTGCTGACGGTTTGCAGCAGGGAGCGGAGGACCATGACCTCGGGCGTTTGGAGCAGGTCCGTTCCCCCGCCGGAGGCGCAGGGAATGCCCCGGCGTTCCAGAGCCGCCCGGTAATAGGCGCCAACAGCGTTGGGCGAACGGAGCAGGATCGCCACATCGGAGGGTAGGATCGGACTCAGCACCCCCTCCCGGCGGATCAGATGGGTCCCGTCCAGCAGCTCCGTCAGGCGGTCCGCGATATACTCCGCCTCCTGGGCGTAACCGTCCTGATCGGTTTGCAGTACATGCAGCTCCACCTCCGGCTCCCCCAAGGGCTCGTGGGGCAGGCCCTCCCGCAGGGCCTCCCTTTCCGTATAGGCAAGGCCCCCTACCTTTGGCGTCATGCAGGCGGAAAACACATGGTTCACCGCCTCCAAAACCGCCCCGCCGGAGCGGAAATTCTGACTCAGCAGCACCTTCCGGTCCTGGCCCTGCGACCCGGGAGCGGGGACAAAGGAGCGGTACTTTTCCAGGAAAATGGAGGGGTCCGCCAGGCGGAACTGGTAAATGGACTGCTTCACGTCCCCCACCAGAAACAGATTTCCCCGGCGGGCGGTGAGGGCGGAGAAAATGGCGTCCTGGACGGCGTTGGTGTCCTGGTACTCGTCCACCAGCACCTCCCGAAACTTTCCGCCTACCTCCTCCGCCAGCTCCGTCGGGCCGGTACGGCCTCGGCCAAGGAACAGGTCCAGCGTTTTTTGCTCCAAGTCCGAAAAATCCAAGATCCTGCGGGCGGCCTTGGCTCGGTCATAGGCCCGGGAGAAACGGCGCACCAGGTCAGTCAGTCCGGCGGCGGCCGGAGCGGCCAGGGCCAGGTCCTCCAAAACCCGGGCGCTGGAGTCGGTGAATGCCCGGAGCATGCTCTTGACAAGGTCCTTGCAGTCCTCCCGCAGTGCCTTGATCCGGTCGGACAACTGCTGGTCTGGGTATTTTTTGGGGAAATACAGCCGGCCAAAATCCACCTGGAAGCCGGCAACGCCGTCCCAGGTCCGCTCCCGGGACAAGTCGCGCAGCTGCGCCGCCGTGTCGGACAGGAGCCCCGCCACCTTGCCCCAGCCCTCCTTCTTCTCAGCCGCCTCGGCGCAGGACCGAAGGATGGCGATCTGGCCTTGCAGACTTTCTCGAAGGTCCGCCATCAGGTACTGGCCCCACGGAGTCTGGGCCGCGTCGGCGACGGCGCTTTGGCTTCCCTGGGCGGCGCAGAACTTAAGATACCCCTCCGGGTCCAGGTGGCAGCGGGAACTGTCATAAACCTTTAGGATCAGACCGGGGATCAGGGCATCGTCCCGGCCCAGGCCTTGGGTATCCACAAAGGCCCGGAAAGCGGCGTCCTCCGCCGCGCCCTCGTAGGCCGCCTCCAAGAGTCGGTTCAGGACCGTTTCCCGCAGCTCCTGGCACTCGCTTTCATCCGCGATCCGAAAATCCCCGGGAATCTCCAGCCGGTAGGCATACTCCCGCAGAATCTCGCCGCAGAAGCCGTGGACCGTGGAGATCTTGGTCAGGTACAGCCGCTGCAGCTGCCGCTGCATATGCCGGTTCTCCGGATGCTCCCCCACATAGGCAGTGAGCCGGGCGGCGATCTTTCCCCGCAGCTCGGCGGCGGCGGCGTTGGTATAAGTAATGATGAGAAATTCGTCGATATCCGCCGGATGGTTAGGATCGGTCAGATAGCTCAGGAGCCGGTCCACCAGCACCTTGGTCTTCCCGGAGCCCGCGGCGGCGGAAACCAGCAGCCGCCCACCCCGTTCGGAAACCGCTAGGGCCTGTTCGGGAGTCAGGGTCTCAGCCATGGCGATCCTCCTTTTCCAGCGCGGCCCAAAATTCCTGGGCCTCCATTTTTCGCCCATTCCGCCGCTGTCCCGTCCCACGGCAGACAGCGCCGTAGGGGCAGTAGGCGCAGGCGTCGTGGGCAGAGCCTCGGGTATAGGGGTTGGGCGTGACCCTTCCGGCAGCGATCTCGTCCGCCATCCGGCCCACCAGCCGGAACACATAGCGCTTCAGCAGGGCAAGCTGCTCCCGGTCCGCCAGGTCGCCGCTGAGGGAGCCGTCCTTGCCCCGCTTACAGCACAGCCGGATCGGGGAATCGCCGGGCTCCATGGCTCGAATCACCGGCTCCTCCCCCAGCAGCAGGCCATGCCGGCGCCACTGCTTCTGCCGCTCCTTTTCCGCCGCTTCCTCCCCCAGCCGGCTGTCTGCCGGGAGCACTGGGGCCCGGGCGGGAAAATACTCCACCCCCGCCGGAATGGGAAACCGGCCCAACAGGTCGCCGCCCGTGTCCGCCAGGGCGAAGAGATAAAGAAGCATTTGAAGGCCCAGGCCGTGGTAGAGGTCGCAGTAGTCCAAGTCCTTTTTCCCAGTTTTGTAGTCCACCACACGAAAATAGGTGTTCTCTCCCTGGCGCCAGATATCCACCCGATCCACAAATCCTCGGAGGGTGGCGTCCATTTTCTCCCCGGAGGCGTTGACCGGCGGGCGGCCCCGGTCGCCGAAGGGCAGCTCAAAATAGGCGGGGGCAAACTGAGCGTCCCGCAGCTCCCGCCAGACCTCCTCCACCACCATCTCCAGCTCCCGGGCGTTCCGCTGAAATAGGTAGGAAGCCCGGGCGTCCAGCTGCCCAAAGCGTTCCTGGGCATAGGCCGCGGAGTGGAACCGGGCGATGGACAGCGTCTCCTCCAGGCCGGTGTTGTGGAAGCCGCCCTGGGCCATTACCTGGCGGCAGGTCTTTTCCAAAACCGCATGGATGTAGGTGCCGAATTCCGCCGGATCGATGGCGGCGGGCTTCCGCTCCTGGGCCCGGATGCCATACTGAAGAAAGTAGGCCAGGCGGCAGTCCGCCTGCCGATCGATCTGCGAGGCGGACAGCCGCAGGGCGCCACCATAGAGGGCCGCGACGGTTTCCGGGGACAGCGAGCCCAAGGATTGATTGGCTCGATCCCGCACCTGCCGAAAAACGTCGGTCAGGCCCAGGGCATCGGCGGCTTCCTCGCCGCCCAGCCGAACCAGATACGCCCCGGCCTCCAACCGGTCCGTCCGGGCCGCTCCCAAAAGCGCGCCCACCGGCTCCGGGCCGCCGGCCATCCGGGCCAGGCGGCTAAAAAGAAAAGAGGGCTGCGCCGAGCAGGACACCGTCACTGTTTGGGAAGCGCCGGCAAAAACGCCGTATATTTCGGCAAATTCCGCCTGAAGGCCCTCCAGCGCCCCGCCGGTGAGGGGCACCCCCAGAGATCGGAGCGTCACTCGCTCCCGATCCGTCAGGACGCCCCGGGAGCCGCTGTACCGGGGAAGATTCCCCTCCTCGGCGGCCAGGACGAACAGGTGCCGGCACTGCTGGCAGCGAAGGGCGCTAATCGGACCCACCGTCACGGCATCCAACACCGGCGGAATGGTGCCCACATCGTACTGGCTGAGAAGCAGCGTCAGCAGCCGGACAAAGCTCTCCGGCTCCCAATGGGTCGGACCCAACACGTCGTAGAGCTGCTCCAGGGCGTTCAGCAGGATCTCCCAGAGCTGGCCCAGGATCTGGGCCCCCCGGTTGTCCCCGGCCTCGTCCAGTTCCTCCGCCATCCGGCCCAGGCGGTCCGCCAGGGACAACTGGGTCAGGAAGCGGTAAAGGGCCTCCACCTGGCCGGCCAGGTTCCCGCTCTGCCGGAATCCACGCCACAGCCCCTCCAGAGGCGCCAAAGCACGGTTCCTTGCCTCATTGAGCTTCCGAAGAGTCTCCCGGGCGGCATCGTCCCATTCCCCGCCCAATCCCTCCGGGTGCCGCTCCCAGGGACGCAGCCAGCGGCTGCCCTGGATGTTCCAAAGCAGGGCGTAGTTTTCCACCCGATCCGCCTCCTCCGGGGTCAGGGGGGAAACCATGGATTTTAAGTAGCGCAGCACGTCCCGGCGTTCAAAGCCCCCCAGGGCCGCATCCAGAGCGGTGAGGACAGCCGAGATCACCGTTCTGCCCAGAATATCTTCGGTGCCGGAGATGTAGATCGGGATCCCCCGGCGGCGAAACACCAGCTGGAGCAGCTGGCGGTACCCGGGAAGGTCCCCACAGGCCACGCTGACGTCCCGATAACGACACCCGGCGGCTACCAAGTCCAATATCCGTTCCGCGACGGCCTGGCACTCCTCCATGGCGCTGCCGGCGGTGAAAGCGTGAACCTGTCCGGGAAGCCGGGGAAGCGCGCCCTGGAACAGGGCGGCATGGAGGGGGGACAGCGGCACGGAACGGGACGTCACGAGGCTGATCTCCACCGGCGTTCCCGCCTCCTGGGCGCACCGCAGCAGGTCCATAGCGGTCTGGCCCGCCTTTTCAAAGGCCATGGCGTTTGAACCGGGCCGGTCGCAGTTCAGGCTGACGGTGACCAGCGGGGATGCTTCGATCAGATGCTCCAGAATCGCCATGTGCTGACGGGTAAAATCGGGAAATCCGTCGATGTAAAAGACGTGGCGCTGGGCAAAATCCCCCGCCTCCAACTGGGAAAGGAGCCAGTTCATCTGATCCCGCGGGTCCCGACTGCCCCGGGCGCAGAGGGTATCATAGGTTTCCAGCAACAAAGCCAGCTCCTCCAGCTTTTGGGCGAAGCTGCCCTCCAGGGCCTGGGACGCCCGCCGCAGGTCCTCCGGCCGGATCCGGCAGCGCTTGAATTCATCCACCGCCTCCACCAGGCCGGTCAAAAACTCCGGGCGGGTCTCCACCGAGGCGTAGGCCTTCAGCCGGCTGTGAAGCTGCCGGGCCGCCGCCGCCATGGCCACCACCCGGCCGCCGGCGTCCATACAATTTTCGGGGGCCACACCCATCCACTCCGCCACCCGGCGGGCCAGACGGGTGAAGGACAGCACCTCCGCATAGCGGCTGGCGGTGTCCCCCGCCGCCAGGCAGAGCCGCCGTTCCATCTCGTGGCTGATCAGTTCCGGAACCAGCAGAATCCGCCCGCCCTGGCGGTCGGACACGTCCCGGGCGATCCGGGACAAAACGGCGTCCCGGTTCGCGATCCAGTCGGTTCCCAGGAGCAGACGCAGCATAAGCCTCACCTCGCTGTCATTTTAGGGTATTATAACACGGAATCGGTCCAATGGACAGGGTTCATTTCACGGAAAAAAGAAATTATCCAGTCTGCCCAGCCAGTCCAGCAGGAAAAAACGGAATTGGTATGTCCCTTCCCCCGTCAGGGCGCCGGAAAGGGTCTGGGAAAACCCGGCGGAGGCGGCCTTTTCTCGAAACGCCTCCTGGGTCTGGGGCAGGCACAGGCCGGGAAACACCACGCACCACCAATTATGCCCCTCCCCGGGGCCGATCACCACCCGCAGGGCGGTGTACACCCCGGAGGGAAGCTGGAAGGTGTCGTACGTCCGAGGAGGAAACGCTTCCCGCTCCAGACTTACCCGGGCGGTCTGGCCGCATCCTAATTTGGATAAGATCCGGTTGGTCAGGGCCTCCAAATCCTCCAAACGGTCCCGTAGATACGCCTCCGCCTGGGCCTGGTCGGGCAACTCATCCAGCACCGGCTCTAGCCAGGCCGTAATGGCGTCCCGCACCTGGAGCTTTACCTCCTGATCCTGAGGCGAATCGGAGGCCGCCACCACATGGAGTCGGATCAAGCCGTCACTGAGCAGCTGCCGGTCCTTCAGTACCCCCACATACCAGACCATCAGACCCAGGAGAAGGACCAACGCGGAAAACTGGACCAATTTCTTCATAAAAAACACCGTCCACACTGAAATGCCTTCAGTATGGACGGAAAAAGGCAAAATTATACAGATCTGGCAATAAAAATTTGGGGATAATGGTCCTTCAGCATGTTGCAGGCCACGGCGGCAAACTCAAAGCTGGGCATCATCCCGTACACCGCGGAGCCGGAACCGGTCATCTGCTGACCCAGGGAGCCGTAGGTATTGAGGATCGACTTGATATAGTTCAGCTCCAGGTGGTCCTGGGTCACCACGGGATCAAAGACGTTGTAGATCCCATCGGCCACCTTTCCCAGATCCCCGGCAAGCAGGGCACTTTCCATGGCCCGGTGATCCGGGTGCTTGGGAATAACGGTCCGGTCCAGCTTTTGGTACAGCTCAGGAGTAGAAATGGAAAAATCCGGCTTGCACACCACGAAAAAGCACTCGGGAAGGTCCGGCAGCTTCCGCAGCCGCTCGCCTCTGCCCTCCACCATGGCGGTACCTCCCAGGACGCAGAAGGGCACATCGCTTCCAACCAGGCTCCCCAGCTCCGCCAGGGCCAGGATGGAATAGGGCGCGTCGTAATGCCGGTTCAGGGCCCGAAGCACCGCCGCCGCGTCGGCGCTGCCGCCGCCTAAGCCGGCTTGGGCGGGAATCCGCTTGAATAGATCGATGGTCAGGCCCTCCGGGTCTCGGCGGGCATTTTGGAAGAAGACCTCCGCCGCCTTCCAGGCAAGATTATCCGGGCCCTGGGGCAGCTCCTCCCAATTACAGGTGAGCTTCCAGGGCTGCCCCGTGCCCAGGGTCAGGGTCACATCGTCCCGGATGGAAACCGTCTGCATGATACTGCGCAGATCGTGATAACCGTCCGGGCGCTTGCCCAGCACGTCCAGAGTCAAATTGACCTTCGCGAAGGCCGGTTCGTGAAGAATGATCATGATCTTCTCCTTTCGCGCCGATTGGCAGCCATGCCCATTTTCCCCGAATCTTTCCGGAATAAACCATTCCTGCCTGGGAAATCTATTTACAGCCCAATTTTGGATCGGAGGTTTAAAAATGGATACCTTGGCGCTGATACTTTCCATCATCGGCTCCATCAACTGGGGCCTGGTGGGCATTTTCCAATTTGATCTGGTGGCCTGGCTGTTTAACGGGCAGGACGCCCTGCTCAGCCGGATCATCTATACCGTGATCGGCCTGGCGGGACTCTGGTGCATCTCCCTGCTGTTCCGAAAGGGCAGCCGCGGCGGAAGCGAAAGCTGAAAGACCGCCGCATTTGAAGCGCACCAATGCGGCGGCACTTTTAACAGGTGCCGCCGCAGGTTTTCCCTTGGAATAGGCGGGTTAAGACGATGCCGTGGATTCGTCGGGGGTAGTGGGCGATGAGGTGGGAGGAGTCGTTTCCTCCTTGAACTCACAGGTCACGGTCAACGTCTTGCTGATGGAGCCGCAGGTCACGGTGATGGTGGCGGTGCCGTTCCCCACAGCGGTGACCACGCCGGTATCGCTGACGACGGCAACCTTCTCATCGCTGGACTTGTAGGTGACCGTATCGCTGGTGTCGCTGGGCGTGAGGACCGGCTTGAGGGTATAGCTGTTGCCCTTGGCCTCCAGCTTGATCTCCACTTCAGGCAGGGTAATATCCGTGCAGGCCGTAATCCGGACCCGGACGATGCAGGTCTGCTTCTGGCCCTCGTACTCCGCCACGATGGTGGTGTCGCCAGGGCCGACTGCGGTGACGATGCCCCGCTCCACAGTACAGACGTTTTCATCATTGGAGGTCCACTTGATGTTGTCCCGGCCAACAGAGGAACCATCGTACACATCCCACTGCTCACCCTTGGCGAACATGGTGAAATCCTCCCGGTTGAGCTTGAAACCGGCGGGCGCGCTGGTGGGGGGCTCCGTGGGTTCGCTGGTGGGCGGATTGGTGGGCTCGGAAGTGGGCGCAGAGGTACTCTCACTCTCCACCGTGCAGACCACCGTCACCTGCTTGGACACGGTTCCGCAGGTCACGGTAATGGTGGCGGTGCCGCCGCCCACTGCCGTGATCTGGCCGGAATTGGTAACGATAGCCACATTTTCGTCACTGGTCGTATAAACAATCTGGTCGGTAGTGTCACTGGGCTGAGGAAGCGGATTCAGATTCCAGCTGCGGCCCCTGCCGTCCAGCGTGATCTGGGTATCGGTCAGGATCAGGTCGGTGCAGGGGATCACGCCGGGCTCCGAGGTGGGCTGGGACGTGGGTTCCGAGGTAGCCGCAGTAGTGGTGGATCCCGTGGATTCGGTGGTCGGGGTGCTGCTGAACAGATTCGGCGCAAAGAACCGCACGGTGATAAAGGCCACGATCAGCAGAACGGCCACGATCAGGATCACCACCGCGATGACGACCGGGTTCAGCCTGCGCTCCTCGTACTGATCCATCGGGCCCTCGTCCATATCCATGTCCATGTCCATGGGCTGCCGGACCTCCCGGCGGGGCGCGGGGGCGGCGTTCTG
Source organism: uncultured Oscillospiraceae bacterium (assembly GCA_947600025.1). GTDB lineage: Bacteria > Bacillota > Clostridia > Oscillospirales > Oscillospiraceae > Faecousia. The sequence goes on along the minus strand of CANQFY010000002.1, from coordinate 42,540 downwards.
GTTCCGGCGGCGCACATTGGACTTGGAGAACCGGCCGCCTTTTACATAAGTATAGCCACCGCCGGCGTCTTCCTGCTCTCCGGCAGAATTACCGGCGGCTGCCTGGGGATGATCCGGTCTGGCACAGCCGCAGATCGGGCACTGACTGGCGGTATCCGGGTAAGCTGTGCCGCAGACATCGCAGATGATCTTGCTCATATTGTTTCCTCCTAACTGGCGCGGCTGAGGGCCGTGCGGCTTTTCGACAATATTATAACATCTCTTTTAAAATAAAACAACTACAAGTGGTTGCTTTTTTGTAAATTTCTTTTATAATATAAGCGTATGTACACGAAAGGAGGCGATGGAATTGTCGGAACCAAAGCTGATTCAGCCTATGCTGGATGATTTCGCCATGGGCGAACCGATGAGCGAGCATCACGGGATCCGCTGCTGCCCCGCCATCAACAAGGTCTCTGATAAGAAATACATTGTAAAAGTTATTTCCATCCCCGCGTCACAGGTACAGACCCAGGCCCTTCTTCTGGCCGGGGCTTATCCCACGGAAGCCGCCGCCCTGAGCTACTATCGGGAGTTGGCGGACGCCACTGTAAAAGAGGCGAAAATCCTGCTCCGGCTATCCAGGGTGGAAGGGTTTTTGACTTACGACAGCTATCAGATCGTGCCCATGGAGGGCGAGGTGGGGTACGACGTGTACCTTCTCAGTCCCTACCGGCAAAGCCTGGAATACTACTTTCGGAAACACCCCATGACCTATCTTGAAGCGGTGAACCTGGGGCTGGATCTGTGCGCCGCACTGGCGGTGTGCCGCCGGGCCGGGCTGCTGTATGTGGATCTGAAACCGGAGAATGTCTTCGTCTCCCCGGAGCGGGAGTACCGGATCGGTGATCTGGGATTCATCAATATGTCCTCCCTGAAATACGCCTCCCTGCCGGATAAGTATATCAGCAGCTACACCGCCCCGGAAATCAAGGACGCCATGTCCACTCTCAATTCCAGTCTGGATATCTATGCCGCCGGTCTAATCCTCTACCAGGCCTACAACGGCGGGAAGCTCCCCTTCACCGGACGGGCCCCGGCCGAACCGCTCCAGCCCCCCAAGTATGCCGACGAGGAAATGGCGGCCATCATCCTCAAGGCCTGCGACCAGGATCCCGCCAACCGGTGGGCCGATCCCCTACAAATGGGCCAGGAGATCCAGGCCTATATGCAGCGCAACGGCGCTAACGATGAAGTCATGGCCGACTCCGCCGGCGAAGGGCCGGAGGAAGGCCAGCCGGAAGCCAAAACCAGCGCCGAGGCCATGCTGGAGGAGCTGCTTCAAAAAATGGCGGAGGGCGAGATTACCTTCCACGACGAGGACGGCAATCCCACCAAAAAGCCCGAGGAGGACGGGACCCCCGCACCGCGGGTGGAGGCGGAAGACTTCGCCTTCCTGGACGCTCTGGCCTCCGATGACGCGGACCCCGGCGAGGAATACGGCGGTATCACCGAGGAGACCACCGACATCCTGTCCCAGGTGGATGCTCTGATCGCCCATCAGACCCCCGAGCCGGTGGTGGCCCCCGAGCCCATCGACGTGCCGGTACCGCCTCCCATTCCCGTGGAGAAGCAGGAGCCGGAGCCTCAGGTGCTGCCCGGTTCCCGGACCCTGGTGGCCAATCTCAAAAGCGAAACGCCCATCCCCAGAAAGACTTCCTCTTCTTCCAGAAGCGGCGCTTCCCAGCCTCTGCGGCGGTACACGCCGGAGGAGCCGCGCAAAAAAAAGCGGAAATTCCCCGTAGCGCTGCTGGTGATCGTGGTTTTGCTGGCCCTTGCGGCCTTTGGCTGGCACTGGTTCTACAATAACTACTACTTGCAGACCGTTCAGGCAATCTCCGTCTCCGGAGAAAAAACCGACCTGACGGTGAACGTCGCCACCGACGCGGACGAGTCGCTGATCTATGTGACCTGCTCCGATATTTACGGCAACAAGCGGGAGGTCCACCTGGAAAACGGGCAGGCGCAGTTCTCCCATCTGACCCCCAACACCATCTACCAGATCGAAGTTCGGATGGAGGGCTTCCACCAGCTCACCGGCACCACCTCCTACACCTACACCACCCCCGCCCAGATCAACATCGTCAGCTTCACCGCCACGGCAGGGGCGGAGGACGGCGCCGTGATCCTCAATTTCACCGTGGACGGCAAGGATCCGGAAACCTGGAACCTGGTTTACAGCGCCGAAGGGGAGGAGGAAAAAACCACCGCCTTCTCCGGCCACATGGTCACGCTGAACGGCCTGACCGTGGGCAAGGAATACACCTTCCGGCTTACACCGGATTCCTCCCTCTTCACCGCCGGATACGATACCCTGACCTACTTTGTCCAGCCCCTGATCTACGCCCAGGATTTGGAAATCGTCAGCTGCCAGGATCAGACCTTGACGGCCAAGTGGACCGCGCCCGAGGGCGCTCAGGTGGAAAGCTGGGAGGTCCACTGTTACAGCGACAACGGGTTTGACCAGACCATAACGGTCAACTCCTGCGAGGCCGTGTTCACCGATCTGGACACCACCGCCAGTTACACTGTCGAGGTCACCGCCCCCGGAATGATGGCCGGCAGCCGCGCTTCCATTACCTCCAACAGTGTGACGCTCTACAATTTCCAAGCGGATCTCACCGATCCCCGCTCTATCCAACTGTCCTGGGACTACTCTGGACCCGCCCCCGACGGCGGCTGGCTGGTACTCTACTCCTTTACCGCCCTGGACGGCAGCGACACGCCCGACCGGGAAGAGGTGCTGCGCACCGAGACCAATTCCGCCGTACTGGCCCCCGCGATCCCCAACAGCGCCTACAACTTCACCATCCAGGCCGCCGACGGCTCCACCGTCTTCCAGGGCAACTTCACCAGCCAAACCCCGGATGCCCCCGCCTTTAACGACTACGACCTTACGCCCGAGGACTTCGTCTTTGTCATGTGCCTCGCTCCCGACGCCGAATCCTGGACGTATGGCGACGTGCCCATGACGGATTACACCAACACCTTTACTCTGGGCCAAAAGGCGGCCATCCTGGGCCGTACATACTCCATTTACAACTTCGACTGGGACGAAATCACGACCCTGTACATCATCCGGGACCAGAACGGGGGTCTGGTCAGCGCCAACACCCAGTCGCGGACCTGGGTCGCCATCCTCCACGGCGGATACTGCGAGCTTGCCATCCCCGTTATGCCGGAGGCTGCGGGAGAATACACTGTCAGCGTTTACTTTGACGGCGCGTTCGTCACCGAGCAGTCCTTCACCATGGTAGAAGCCCAAGAATCCGAAGAATGACCGAAACCCGCGGCCACGAAGGTGGCCGCGGGTTATTATTCAATTTGTATAAATATTCTCTTTTATTTTCGGAATCTTTATGTAAAACATAGAAATATTTTTTCCCAGTGGCAAAATGGCGAAAAATATGTTACGATTAGCATAAGGTTACCGAAGGGAGGATGCGGATTTGAGGTACGAGTGTCATCAGCTGCTGGGGCACTACCTGGCGGACCGGTTCCTGGCGGAAGCGCCCAGGCGCTGCCGGCGGGCTTTCTTGATTGGCTGCGTAGAGCCGGACCGGAACTACGCAACCTATATTAAAGGCTCTATTCGCGCCTCCTGGTTCCGGGGCCACAACTGGAGCAATTCCCAGCGCTACGTGGGCAGGGTCAGCCGCCGCCTGGAGGCCCGGGAACAGCTACGGATGCTGGACTTCTACCGGCTGGGCAAGCTGATCCACTACACCACCGACGCCTTTACATACGCCCACAACGACAGCTTTCAGGAGAATCTGCGAAAGCACCGCTCCTATGAGCGGGGGCTGCAAGGTTTCTTCGCCCAGTATCTGGCGGAGGAGCATCCCAAGCGGGCGATGGCGTACGGCAGCATTATGGATCTGATCCGAAATTATCACACTGATTATGTTAACCATCCGTGGGGCGTCTACAACGACTCCAAGTACACCCTCATCGTCTGCACCGCCATATTGGAGCTGCTGTTTTGCAGATCCAATGAAAGCGCGGAATAGACGTCCCATCGCGGGCTGTTTATTTTCAGGCATGGCAAGGGCCATGCCTGTTTTTTATTGCAGAAGCGCCAGGCAGATATTTTTGGACAGGGTGCGGGGCGTGGGGATCCTGTCAAACTGGATGATGTAGCCGCTCTGATCCCGGGGAACGCCAATGATTTTTCCCGGTCCGAAAACCGGATGGTCCACCGTTTTTCCGATCTGGGGGTCCTCCCGGGGGACCCGAGGTGGCAAATTCTCGGTCCCGGAGATCAGGTTCTGGGCCCTGTCCACCAGCTCTGGGTCCAGGGGCACGACGTAGTCCACATTCTCCTGGCCGGCGTTGAACAGGAACCGACTGGGCAGACGGCCTGTGCCGTCATAGTTGTTCCCGGCGGCATCGGACAGGTACAGCCGGTCCCGGGCCCGGGTCATGGCCACATAGCACAGCCGCCGCTCCTCCTCCAGCTTTTCCCGGGTGTTGGCCCGCTTGCCGGGGAAAATCCCCTCGGACAATCCACAGAGAAACACCACCGGAAATTCCAGGCCCTTGGCGGCGTGGACCGTCATCAGCTTTACCGCCTCCGCCCGCTCCGTCTGATCCATATTGGTAAAGAGGGCCGCGTGATCCAGGTAGTTGCCCAGGGTGACCTCCTCCCCTGCTTTCAGCTGAAAGTCATACACCGCCTGCTTTAGCTCCGCCAGGTTGTCCAGCCGCTCCTCCTCCCCGGAGGCCCGGAGGGCCGCCTCGTAGCCGCTTTCGCTGAGGATGCCGGAAAGCAGATCGGTCAGGTCCAGTTGGTCGTAGATCGCCCGGTATTTTTCGATCAGCCGGACATACTCCCGGGCCCGGCTCCGGCGGAACAGCTCCGTCTCCAGATTGGCCAGCAGCGCGTCGAACAGGCTGCACTGGTTCCATTCGGCGTACTCCTTTAAGGCGGCGATCCGCCGGCGGCCCACACCCCGGCGGGGCTCGTTAACGGTGCGCAGGAAACTGACATCATCTCCGGAGTAGAGCATCCGAAGGTAACATAACACGTCCTTGATTTCTTTCCGTTTATAAAATTCCACGCCGGAATAGAGCACATAGGGGATCCGGCTGCGAATCAGGGACTCCTCCACCGCCCGGGAGACGTAGTGGGCCCGGTAGAGCACCCCCATCTGGGAATAGGCCATTCCCCCATCGTGCAGGGCTCGCATTTGAGCGGTGAGCCAATCCGCCTCCAGCTGGCTGTTTTTAGCGTGGAAGTACAATGGCTTTCTGGTGCCGGCGCGGACGGGCACCAGTTTTTTATCCAACCGGTCCCGGTTGTGGGCAATGAGAGCGTTTGCCGCGGCGAGTACCGGAGGTACGGAGCGGTAGTTTTCGTTGAGATAAATGGTCTTGGTCCCCGGGTGGCGGCTGTCAAATTCCAAAAGAAACTTCACGTCGGCGCCCCGCCAGGTATAGATGGTCTGATCCGGGTCCCCCACCACAAAAAGATTCTTGTGATAGCCCGACAGAATATCCGCCAGGGCGTACTGGTCCTTATCAATGTCCTGGAACTCGTCCACCATCACATATTCCAGCCGATGCTGCCACTTTTCCCGGACGGACCGGTCCTGCTCCAAAATGTACAAGGTGAAATACACCAGATCGTCAAAATCCAGGCCGTAGCACTTTCGCTGCTCATAAAAATAGCGGTAGAGGACCTTGTCCTTGAGAGTCGTGGCCTGCTTTTCATGGTCCCGCAGTCGCTCCAGGTCTGGGTCGATGAGGGTTTTGACATACCCCCGGCCCCCCTTCCGCCAGCCGATGTAATCCACCGCGTCCTGGATGGTCATGTCCCGGCCGGTGATGCCCAAGTCCTCGAAGACCCGGCGGAGCATGGCCTCCTTGTCCTCCTCGTCCAGCACCAAAAAGGCGCTGGGATACTCCACTACATGGCAGTCCTCCTTCAAAAGCCCCACGCAAAAGCCGTGAAAGGTGGTGATCCGCCCCAGATCCTGATCCGGCAGGTGGGCGCGAATCCGCTTCTTCATCTCCGCCGCCGCCTTGTTGGTAAAGGTCAGGCAGAGGATGTTGGCGGTGGAGATCCCCAGATCCTCCACCAAATACAGATACCGAGCGGCAAGAGTTCGGGTCTTTCCCGAGCCGGCCCCCGCCACCACCCGGAGATACCCTTCCGTATCCTGGGCCGCTTGGAGCTGGGACGGATTCAGCGTTTGAAAAAAGGAATCCATGGCTGTTCCTCCGTTTTTTGTTTTTATTTAGGATACCATAGGATCGGTCCAGAAAATTGGGTAGGATTCGTTAATTTTCCTCTTGCAAATTTTGAGGAAATGTGGTATATTCAAGAAAACCGGTATCTGGAGGCCCATGATGGCTATGAATATCCTCCGCGGCTACTTTTATTTTGACTATTACTTTTGCAACGGGAAAAAGTAATAGAGTTTTGTGCTGCAAGGGATTCTAAAACCGGAACTGTCATTTGGAACGCGCCGCACTTCACTCAAAGAATGTGCGGCGTGATTTTTTTGCGAGGAGTTGTTATTTATGATCGCGATTCTCAAGCACGGCGTCACCCAGGAGCAGACGAACCATCTGGTGGCCTGGCTCAAACGGATGAACCTGGACGTCCACATCTCCCAGGGCGAGGAGGTCACTGTCCTGGGTCTGATCGGAGACACCAGCCGGGTGGACATGGAGCTTCTCAGCAGCCTGGAGATCGTGGACTCGGTGAAACGGGTCTCCGAGCCCTTTAAGCAAGCCAACCGGAAATTTCATCCAGAGGACACCGTGATCCGGGTGGGCGACGCCGTCTTCGGCGGCGGGAGCTTCGCCATGATCGCCGGGCCCTGCTCCGTGGAATCCGAGGAGCAGATCATTGAGGTGGCCACCGCCGTCAAAGAGGCAGGCGCCCAGGTGCTGCGGGGCGGCGCCTTCAAGCCCCGCACCTCTCCCTACGCCTTCCAGGGCCTGAAGGACGAGGGCATCCGGCTGCTGCTGGAGGCAAAAAAGGCCACGGGCCTGCCCATCGTCACAGAGATCATGACCATCACCGCGCTGGATCTGTTCGACGAGGTGGACATCATCCAGGTGGGTGCCCGGAATATGCAGAATTTTGATCTTCTGAAGGAACTGGGCAAGACCCACAAGCCTATTTTGCTGAAACGGGGTCTGGCCAATACCCTCCAGGAGCTGCTGATGAGCGCCGAATACATCATGAGCGAGGGTAACGAGCAGGTGATCCTCTGCGAGCGGGGCATCCGCACCTTTGAGACCTACACCCGGAATACCTTGGATCTGTCCGCCGTGCCAGTGCTTCACGAGCTGACCCATCTGCCTGTGGTGGTGGATCCCAGCCACGCCACCGGCAAGGCCCGGCTGGTGCCCTCCATGGCTGCGGCGGCCGCTGCCGCCGGGGCCGACGGCATCATGGTGGAGGTCCACAACAATCCCTCCCGCGCGCTGTGCGACGGGGCCCAGTCCATCACCCCGGCCCAGTTTGCCAAGCTCAGCGCCCAGCTCACCGCCATTCGGGGGGTCCTGCAATGACCGTCGGGATCCTGGGTCTGGGACTGATCGGCGGTTCCCTGGCCCGGGCCTACGCCAAGGCCGGCCACGCCGTCTACTCCTGGGACCGGGACGAATCCATCCTTTCCTTTGCCCAACTGGCGGGGGCCGTCACGGGAAAGCTGGACCGAGAAACCGTGGGACAGTGCCAGCTGCTGCTGCTGGCCATCTATCCCGGGGGCTCCATTGCCTGGCTGGAGGAAAACGCCCCCTATGTTGCCAAAGAAGCTCTGGTTTTAGACTGTTGCGGCGTGAAACGGGAGGTCTGCGAAAAATGCTTCCCCCTGGCGGAAAAGTACGGCTTCACCTTCGTGGGGGGGCATCCCATGGCGGGTTCCCATTATTCCGGGTTTAAGTACAGCCGCTCCAATCTGTTCCAGGGCGCGCCCATGGTGCTGGTACCCCCGGTTTTCGACGACCCGGAGCTACTGCAGCGGGTGAAGGACGCCCTGGCCCCCTGCCATTTTGGCTCCTTCTCCGTCACCACCGCCCCGGAGCATGACCGGATGATCGCCTTTACCTCCCAGATGCCCCACATCGTCAGCAACGCCTTTATTAAGTCCCCCACCGCCGGGAGCCACAAGGGCTTTTCCGCCGGGAGCTATAAGGATCTGACCCGGGTGGCCTGGCTGAATCCCGGGATGTGGGCGGAACTGTTCCTGGATAACCGGGAGCCGCTGCTTTTTGAATTGGATCTATATATCGAGAATTTGATCGCCTACCGGCAGGCCATCGCCGAGGGCGACCGGGAAGCGTTAGAGGCCCTTCTGGAAGAAGGGCGGCGGAAAAAGGAGGCGGTGGACGGATGAAATGGGTGCGTGTGAACGCCTCCCGCGCCTACGATGTGGGCATCGGTCCGGGCCTTCTGAACCGACTTGGTCCGGAGATCGCCGCCAGACTCCGGCCCCAAAAGATCTGTCTGGTGACGGACAGTCGGGTGGCGCCCCTTTACGCGGCCCGGGCGGTGGAATCCTGGACGCCGGTGGCGGAGACGGTAACATATACCATTCCCGCCGGGGAGGCCAGCAAAAATGGGCAGGAATATCTGTCTCTTTTGTCCTTTCTGGCTGGGGAAAAGCTGACCCGGTCTGACTGCCTGGTCGCCCTGGGCGGCGGCGTGGTGGGAGATCTCACCGGCTTTGCCGCCGCCACCTATCTGCGGGGGATCGCCTATGCACAGGTCCCCACCACGCTGCTGGCGGCGGTGGATTCCTCTGTGGGCGGAAAAACCGCCATCGATCTGCCGGAGGGGAAAAACCTGGCGGGGGCCTTCTATCAGCCCAGCCTGGTGCTGTGCGATACCGACACGCTGAACACCCTGCCGGAGGTTGTTTTCCGGGATGGGTGCGCCGAGGTGATCAAATACGGCGTTTTGTATGACCCCGCTCTGTTTGCCCATTTAGAGGAAAAGGGCTTAGGTTTTGACCGGGAAGCGGTGATCGCCCGGTGTGTGGAATTGAAGCGGGATGTAGTGGCCCAGGATGAATTTGACCGGGGGCAGCGGCAGAAGCTGAATCTGGGGCACACCGTGGGCCACGGTGTGGAGGCCCGAAGCGGCTTCACCATCTCTCATGGGAAGGCGGTGGCCATCGGCATGGCCATCGTCAGCCGGGCCGCCGCGAAAATGGGGCTCTGCCAAACAGCGGACCGGGACCGGATCCTGGCGGTACTGGAGCGGTTTTCCCTTCCGGTTTCCACCGCCATCCCCCCGGAGGAGCTGGCAAAGGCCGCTCTATCCGACAAAAAGCGGGCGGGTGATACCGTCAATCTGATCCTCCCCGCCGCCATCGGGGACTGCCGGATCGTGCCTACCCCGGTGGCGCAGCTGGAAGGTTTTCTCAAGGCAGGGATGTAAAATGGACCTGAAAATATATCCCGGAAAGCTGGCCGGGACCATCGACGCCATTCCCTCCAAGTCCCAGGCCCACCGGCTGCTGATCTGCGCCGCTTTTGCCGACGGGCCTACCCGGCTGGTGTGTCCCCAGATCAGCGAAGACATCCGCGCCACCGCCCGGTGTCTCCGCGCCCTGGGGGCGGAGGTGACGCGGACGGAAACTGGCTTTTCCATCGCGCCTGCCAAGTCTATACCGGAAAGGGCGGATTTGGACTGTGGGGAGAGCGGCTCCACCCTCCGGTTTCTGCTGCCGGTAACGGGGGCCCTGGGGGTGGACGGCACCTTTCTCCTGGGCGGGCGGCTCCCGGAACGGCCTCTCTCCCCTCTCTGGGAGGAAATGGAGCGGATGGGCTGTCGCCTTGACCGCCCCACAGCCAACGCCCTGCGGTGCCAGGGAAAGCTGTCGCCAGGGGAATACACGGTGGACGGTGGGATTTCCAGCCAGTTCGTCACGGGGCTGCTGCTGGCCCTGGCGCTGATCCCCGGGGAAAGCCGGGTACGGGTCACGGGGCAGCTGCAATCCCGGCCCTATCTTGCTATGACGCAAAAGGCCATGGATGCCTTCGGGGTACGCACCGAGGGCCTGGCTCTCACCGGCGGACACCGGTTCCACTCCCCCGGGGAGCTGAAGGTAGAAGGAGACTGGAGCAACGCCGCCTTTTTTCTGGCCGCCAACGCTCTGGGAAGCCAGGTGGAAATTTGCGGGCTGAACCCGGACTCCGCCCAGGGAGACCGGGCGGTGGAGCAGATCCTTCCCATGCTGGAGGGTTGCCCCACCATTCCCGCCGGGGACATTCCCGATCTGGTGCCGGTACTGGCGGTGGCGGCTGGGGCAAAGCGCGGCGCGGTCTTTACCCAGATCCGGCGGCTGCGGCTAAAGGAATCAGACCGAGTGGAGAGCGTTCTGGCTCTGCTCCATGCCCTGGGAGGCCGGGGGGAAGCGACGGAGGACGCCCTGACCGTGTACCCCTGCCAATATCAGGGCGGCGTGGTGGATTCCTTCGGCGATCATCGGATCGCTATGGCGGCGGCAATTGCCGCCACCGTGGCCCAGGGGCCGGTGACAGTACTGGGGGCGCAGTGCGCCGTCAAGTCTTACCCGGATTTTTGGCGTGATTTTGGCCGGTTAGGAGGTCGCTATGAGCAGCACATTCGGGGATAAGCTGAAGCTGTCCGTCTTCGGGCAGTCCCACGGGAAAGCCATCGGCATGACTCTGGACGGGATCCCGGCAGGGCTGCCGGTGGATCCGGACGCCTTACAGGAATTTCTGAACCGGCGGGCTCCGGGAAGAAATTCCTGGTCCACCACCCGAAAAGAGGAAGACCGGCCGGAGTTCCTCTCCGGCATCCTGGAGGGCCACACCTGCGGGGCCCCCATTTGCGCCGTGATCTACAATCAGAACACCCGCTCGGGAGACTACCGGGAAATTGCCGACTGCCCCCGGCCGGGTCACGCGGACTTCCCCGCCCAGGTCAAGTACGGAGGATTTCAGGACGTGTCAGGCGGCGGACACTTTTCCGGCCGCCTGACGGCGCCATTGTGCGTCGCCGGCGGGCTGTGCAAACAGTGGCTGAACAGGCTGGGCATTGAAATTTACGCCCATATCGCCGTCCTGGCAGGCATCGGCGGCGGGAGCTTCGACCCTGTGACGCCGGAGGTGGAAAAAATCGGGAAGGACTTCCCCGTTTTAGACCCCCAGGCCGGGGAGGCTATGCGCGCCGCCATCGAGGCGGCCCGGGCCCAGGGGGACAGCGTGGGCGGCGTCATCGAGTGCGCCATAACAGGTCTGCCGGTGGGGCTGGGAGAGCCCATGTTCGGCGGGATGGAAAACCGGATCGCCAGCGCGGTGTTCGCCGTACCGGCGGTGAAGGGCGTGGATTTCGGCGCCGGCTTTGCCGCCGCCTATCTTAAGGGCAGCGAAAACAACGACCCATACACTGTGGAAAACGGGCGGATCCGGCCCGTGACCAACCGAGCGGGCGGAATCCTGGGCGGGCTTACCACGGGCATGCCCCTGATTTTTCAGGCGGCGATCAAGCCCACCCCCTCCATCTCCAAAAAGCAGCAAAGCGTCTCTTTTTCTCAGAATACCATTCAAACATTGGAAATCAAGGGGCGGCATGACCCCTGCATCGTTCCCAGGGCCGTACCGGTGATCGAGGCCGCGGCGGCGTTGGCGGTGATGGATATCTGTTTACAGGAGGGAAAACTATGGAATTGAGCGAGCTTCGCCAGGAAATCGACCGGGTGGACGATGGGCTTTTACAGCTTTTTGTAGAGCGGATGGGTATTTCCGCCCAAATCGCGGACTACAAGAAGGAACAGGGCCTGCCCGTGGTGGCGCCCCTGCGGGAGCGGGAAAAGCTGATGGACATGGCAAAGAAGGCCGGACCGGAGATGGCAAACTACACCCGGGTCCTTTTCTCCATGCTCATCGGCCTGAGTCGGAGCTATCAGTCCCGGCGGAACGCGGGCACCACGGAGCTGTACAAAAAAATTACGGAGTCCATCGCCTCCACGCCCCAGCTCTTTCCCCAGGCGCCCATGGTGGCCTGCCAGGGTGTGGAAGGGGCTTACTCCCAGATCGCCTGCGAGAAAATCTTTAAAAGCCCCTTTATTCTCTATTTTAAAAATTTTGAGGGAGTCTTCAACGCCATCGAGCAGGGGCTGTGCCAATACGGTATTCTGCCCATTGAAAACTCCACCGCGGGCAGCGTGAAGAAGGTCTACGATCTGATGATCCGCCACAATTTCTCCATCGTCCGCACCTTCCGGCTGAAGGTGGATCACAATCTGCTGGGAAATCCAGGGGCAAAGCTGGAGGACATTCGAGAGATCTACTCCCATGAGCAGGCCATCAGCCAATGCTCCGAATTTCTCAAGAATCTGCCTGCCGCCAAGGCCATTCCCGTGGAAAATACCGCCGTGGCCGCCCAAATGGTGGCCCAATCGGGCCGGAAGGACGTGGCCGCCCTGTCCAGCCGGAGCTGCGGAGAGCTCTATGGCCTATCCTGCCTGGCTTCTTCCGTCCAGGACGAGGGAAACAACCGGACCCGGTTCATCTGCATCAGCAAGAACCTGGAGATTTATCCCGGCGCGGACAAAACCAGTCTGATGATGATCCTCCCCCACCGGCCCGGCGCGCTGTACACCGTCCTGGCCCGGCTCTTTGCCCTGGGCATTAACGTGACCAAGCTGGAGTCCCGGCCCATCCCGGAGCGGGAGTTTGAGTTCATGTTCTACTTTGACCTGGAAACCTCCATCTACTCCGAAGAATTTGTCCAGCTCATGTGCGAGCTGGAGGATATGTGCGAGGAATTCAAGTACCTGGGCAGTTACAGCGAGGTGGTCTGATGCGCTGCGGGCTGCTGGGCGAAAAGCTGGGGCACAGCTATTCTCCCCAAATCCACGCCTGCCTGGGGGACTATTCCTATGACCTCATCGAGGTGGCCCCGGAAAAACTGGGGGAATTTCTGAAAAACGGGGATTTTTCCGGGCTCAACGTGACCATCCCCTATAAAAAAGCGGTAATCCCCTACTGTGCCGAGCTGACCCCCATCGCCCGGCGGCTGGGGGCGGTGAATACCCTGGTCCGCCAGCCGGATGGAAGCCTGCTGGGCCACAATACGGACTACTTTGGCTTTACCGCCATGGTCCGGCGCAGCAGATTGGACGTGGCCGGAAAAAAGTGCCTGGTCCTGGGCAGCGGCGGGGCCTCCGCCACGGCTCAGGCGGCGCTGGAGGAGCTGGGGGCAAGGATCGTGGTGATCTCCCGCTCCGGGCCAGACAACTACGGGAATCTGGACCGCCACAGTGACGCCGCCGTTATTGTCAACGCCACCCCGGTGGGGATGTACCCCAAAACGGAGGCCGCTCCCATGCGTCTGGACGCCTTTCCAGCGTTGGAGGGGGTGCTGGATCTCATCTACAACCCCGCCAGGACCCGGCTCTTGCAGGAAGCGGAGGATCGAGGGCTGGTGGCGGTAAACGGGCTGTGGATGCTGGTAGCCCAGGCCAAGGAGAGCGCTCAGTGGTTCCTGGGTCGGGAAATATCGGACGGAGCTATCGGCACCATTTACGGTAAGCTCCGGCGGCAGATGGAAAACATCGTCCTCATTGGAATGCCCGGTGCCGGGAAATCCACCCTGGCGGCCATATTGGCGGCCCGGACAGGGTTGGAGGCTGTGGATGCTGACGAGCTGGTGGAAAAAATGGCCGAAATGCCCATCCCCGGCATTTTTGAGCAGGAAGGCGAGGCCGGATTCCGGGCCTGGGAGACCAAAGCGCTGGAAGCCCTGGGCAAGGAGCGGGGAAAGATCCTCGCCACCGGCGGCGGCTGCGTCACCAGGACGGAAAACCGGGCCCTGCTGCGGCAAAATGGGCAGGTATTCTGGATCCGACGGGACGTGAGCAGCCTACCGAAAGAGGGGCGGCCACTGTCCCTGGCCGGAAATCTGGCGGAGATGGAGCGGGTCCGAAGCCCCCTGTACCACGCTTTTGCGGACTTCACGATCGACAACAACGGCCCTATTCCCCAGGCAGTAGACCAAATTCTGAACATTTGGGAGGAATCGACATGAAAATACTGGTGCTGAACGGCCCCAATCTCAATATGCTGGGGATCCGGGAGCCGAAGATCTACGGAAAAAACAGCTTCGCGGACCTCCTGGCCCTTCTGGACCAAACGGCCCGGGAAGCGGGGGTGGAGGTTGCCCAATACCAGTCCAACCACGAAGGGTCCCTGGTAGACGCCATCCAAGAGGCCTATGGAAAGTTCGATGGCATCGTCATCAACCCGGGGGCCTACACCCATACCTCCGTGGCCATTTTGGACGCGCTGAAGGCCGTGTCCATCCCGGCGGTGGAGGTCCACATCTCCGACGTGGACGCCCGGGAGCCCTTTCGGCAGATCTCCTACGCCGGGATGGCCTGCGTCAAGACCATCAAGGGCCAGGGGCTGGAGGGCTACCGCCAGGCTATTCTGTTCTTGAAGGACTATTTAAAAAAAATAGGCGGCAGCCAAAGCCCTTGCAGGTTTTCCGGCCCGCCGCCGGGTATTGCGGACGCCGGAGATCCGGCGAAAAGAAAGGAGTCAACGGATATGCGTTCAGCAAAAACGGCGTTTCTTCTTAGCCTGTGCGTCCTGTTTCTGGTAGGGTGCGCGCCCGCCCACCCCATTACCACCGCCCCATCGGCGGAAATGCCTGCGGGAACCTCCCAAGGGTCCGCTCCCGCCACAGACCCGTCCACCACCGGGCAGACGCCATCCACCACCGAGCAAACGCCACCCGCCATCGAGCAGACACCGGCTACCACCTGGCAGACGCCGCCGGAAGTTTCCGGCGAGGGCACGATCGCCTTTCAAAATCTGGGGCGCTTGCGGTTAAGCTATACCGGGCGCCGCAGCTCTATACGTTATGTAAACTCCGTGAAGAATTTGCCCACCGAGCTTCAAGGGGGCGGGTATGACGATGCTTTCTTTGAAGAATACGCCCTGGTGTGCGTGGTGGACACGGCCAACAGCGGGTCCATTCAAATCTCCTTTGAAAGCATGACATTGGAGGAGCAGACCGTCACGGTGACGCTTTCCAAGGAGATGCCCGGGGACGTGGGCACCGCCGATATGGCCACCTGGCTTCTCTGGGCACAGGTCCCCAAGGGCTTGGAGGACTGCCAGTGGGTGCTGGCAAACGGCGCGGCAAACGATGGAGAGTATGCTGATAAGTAAGATCTCTCGCCGGACGCGCCCCGGCGAGGTGGGAAGATCAGAAAGGGACGGCAGGCCTTAGCCATGCCGTCCTTTTCTGGTTTCTGAAATGCTACTTGGTCGCCCGGACTTCCTTGACAACTTCCATATAATTGCGCAGGATTCCCTTTTGCTTCATTTTCCGCGCCTCCTACTCCACGGATTTCAGAGCCTCGGCCATGTTGATCCGCTCCAGCTTGAAATAGAAGATGAAATCCACCACGCAGGCGGAGAGCATGGTCAGCACCACGGACCAGACATAGCTCATGGGCGACACCCGGGAGAGGAACCACACCATCTCCACCTTGATCTGGCTCATGACAAAATCCAGCAGCAGCTTGCCGCCAAACAGCCCCAGCACCGCCCCCATGGCGGACAGGAGCAGATTCTCCTTGAACACATAGGCCGCGGACTCGATCTCCGTGAACCCCAGGACTTTGATGGTGGCAATCTCCCGGATCCGCTCGGCGATGTTGATGTTGGTCAGGTTGTAAAGCACCGTGATGGCCAGCAGGGCGGCACAGATCACCACCGTTACCACCACCAGATCCAGGGCGCTGAGCATATCCGTCACCTGATCCGCCAGATCCTGGCTCACCGTCACCTGCATCACCCCGTCGAAGGAGGTGACCCGGGTACCGGCGTAGTGGGCGTCCTGGTCCTCCCGGACGGTGATACACGCCATCTGCACCTCCGGCGCATAGCCCCACTGGGCCTCCACGGTCTCGGGATTCGTAATAATGTAGTTATACACATGGTTGTCGAAGATCCCCGAAATCCGGAGCTCCAGGGATTCCATGTCGGCGTTGCGGACGGTGACGGTGTCCCCCACCTTTACTCCCATGTCCTCCGCCGCGCCCACGGAGAGCAGGGCCTCCCCGGTTCCCGGCATGGGCAGTGGATCGTCCCCGGCGTGGAAATTCATAAAGTCCGCCAGCTGCCCATCGGAGACCAGCAGGTTGATATCCTTGGTGTGATCATCAAAGTCCAGCTCAACGCTGCTTTGATGGAAGAAGCCGATCTCGTCCACATACCGGGCCATTTCCGACCGGAAGCGGCGCTGCTCATCCGGGGAAAGACCTCCATCGAAACGCGCCTCCAAATCGTAGACCGTGACCTGCTCATACTGGAAGGCCACAATATCCACGATGGAATCCCGGATGCCGAAGCCCGTCACCAGCAGCGCCGTGCAGCCGCCGATCCCCGCCAGCATCATCAAAAGCCGCTGCCGGTAGCGGAAAATATTGCGGAACATGACCTTGTTGAGAAAGCGGATCTTGTCCCAGAAGGGCAGGAATTCCAGGAAAATCTTCTTGCCGGTGGTGGGAGCCCGGGGGCGCATCAGTTCCGCCGGCACCTCCCGCAGGGCCATCCGGCAACAGTACCAGGTCACAGCCAGAGACACGGCGGTATAGGCGATCACGATGGCCAAGCACAGCGGCACGTCCAGGTGCAGATCGATCTGCTCCGGCATATTGAGGATCAGCTGATAGGCCTGCCAGAGAATATTGGGGAAAGCCACGCTGCCCGCCAGCACCCCCAGACCGCAACCCAGGACCGCCGCGCTGCCGGCGTAGGCCAAATACTTTCCGATGATGGCGGCATTACTGTACCCCAGGGCTTTCAAAGTGCCGATCTGGGTCCGCTCCTCCTCCACCATGCGGGTCATGGTGGTGATGCACACCAGCGCCGCCACCAGCAGGAAAAAGGCCGGAAACACCCGGGAAACGCCGGCCACGATATCGGAGTTGCTGTCCAGAGCCAGGTAGCCCACGTTGGTATTCCGACCCAGGGCATAGACCGTAGGGTCGGTGAGTTCGTCAATGGTCTTTCGGGCCTCCCGGAGGGAGTTGGCGGCGTCCAGAAGCTCCATCCGGGCATCGCTCAGCTCCCGGTTGGCGTCCAGCTCCCCGTCCCGGTAGTCCTGCCAGCCCTGGGCCAGGTCCGCCTCGGCCTGCTCCAGCTCCCGCTTGCCATCCTCCAGCTCCCGGTAGCCGTTGTCGATGTCCCGCTGGGCGTTTTCCAGCCTTACCTCTCCGGCGACGATCTGGGCCTCTAAATCCGCGAATTGACTGTCCGCTTCCCGCTTGGCGGCGTCCAGCTCCAGCCGGCCGGATTCAATGGCCGTCCGGGCCGCTTCCAACTGGGAAATGCCGCTCACCACTTCACTCCGCTGGGCCAGCACTTCCTCCCGCTGGGCCACCAGCTGCGCCCGGGTCTCGGTATACTCCTGCCGCATTTCCTCAATACGGGTGTTATCCAGGGACCCGGTCTCCGAAATGCGGCGCAGCTCGTCCAGATAAGCCTCCATCTGGGCCAGGGTCTCCTCGTCCACACCGTTCTCCCGAGCCTGCTCCAACACCGTCTCCCCGGCGGCGATGAGCCCCTCCAAATCGGCGGCCTCCAGGGCAGAGCCGGTGGTATCCAGCAGCTCCAAAGCGCCGTCGAGCTGGGAAATGCCGTCGTTGAGCTGTTGCAGGCCGTCATCGATCTGGGCAAGGCCGCTTTCCGCCGCCTGCAGATTCTCCATGACCGTTTCATAGTTGTCCAGCAGCTCCAGACTGGTCTGGGCCAGCTCCGCATAGGCGTCGGACTTCGCGTCCGCCAGGGCCTGTCGGGATTCCCCCAGCTCGATCAGGCCCTGATCCACCTCCGCCTGGCCGTCGATCAGCTCCTGCTCCGAGTCCGCCAGGGTCTGGCGACCCTCGTCGATCTCCCGCTGGCCGTCCTCCAGCTTCCGCCGGGCCTGGACCAGCTCCCGCCGGGCCTCGGCCTGGGCGTCCAGAAATTCGGCGTAGCCGTCCTGATACTCCTCCAGGCCCTCGGCGTAGTCCTTTTCCGCATCCTCCCGCACCTGCCGGTAGCGGTCCTGGGCCATGGGCTCCAGGCGGGGCTTGATCATGTCCGCCGCCGCCTCCATGGCATCGTTAAATTCGTCGGTGTAGACCGTGTACTTCTGGGGCAGGGTAATGACGATCTCGGTAAAGTAATCCACGTCAAAAGCATCCTCCGGCAGACACACAAAGCCGGAGACGGAGCCGTTGCCCAAGGAGGTGGTACCCCGGGAAAGGTCTAAGTACAGCGGGCTGTTCACCAGCCCAACCACGGTGAAGCGGTGGCTGTGGAGGCTCTCCAATACGGTATCCTCATTCTCGGAGGAAACGGTCAGCACCGTGCCGATCACGTCCTCGGGCACATGGGCAGCATCCAGGACGCACTCCTCCGGCCCCTCCGGGAGCCGCCCCGCCACCAGGTCCACCTTGTCGATGGCCTGGGGCATGGAGTAGAGCTTGTAGACCAGCCCGTCCCCTTCCCCCAGATGGACAATGGCATCCAGGGTGATCACGCCCTCCGCTTGATCGACCTCCTCCATGGCGGAGATCTGATCCACATGCTCCTGAGTCCAGCCATAGGTATTCAGAAGACGCAGATCAAAAAAGTTTTGCTGGTCAAAATACCGCTGACCGGTGGCGATCATGTCGGATTTGGTCGTCCGCAGGCCGACAAACATCGCTGCCCCCAACGCGATGATGGTGACAATGGCTATATACCGCCCCAGAGATTTGAAAATCGACTGGGTCAGATTTTTCGCCATGATGTTTTTTCTCATTACCACTCGATCTCCGAAACATTCTGGGGGTTGGCGTTGGTGGTGATGGACTCCACCGTGCCGTTTTTTACCCGGATCACCCGGTCCGCCATGGCGGTCAGAGCACTGTTATGGGTGATGATCAGCACGGTCATACCCGTGCGGCGGCCCGTGTCCTGGAGTAGCTTTAAAATGGCCTTGCCGGTCTGGTAGTCCAACGCGCCGGTGGGCTCGTCACAAAGCAGCACCTTAGGATTTTTCGCCAGGGCCCGGGCAATGGCTACCCGCTGCTGTTCTCCACCGGAAAGCTGGCTGGGAAAATTCTTCATCCGGGCTTCCAGGCCCACTTCCTTCAAAACCTCGGCGGCGTCCAGGGGATCTTGGCAGATCTGGTTCGCCAGCTCCACGTTTTCCAGCGCCGTCAGGTTGCCGATCAGGTTGTAAAACTGGAACACAAAGCCCACCTCCTGCCGCCGGTAGCGGGTGAGCTCCTTCCGGGTCAGCTTGGATACATCCTGGGAGTCCAGAATCACGGTGCCGGTGGTCAGGGTGTCCATGCCCCCCAGAATGTTCAACAGGGTGGTCTTGCCCGCCCCGGAGGGGCCCACAATGACCACCAGTTCCCCCTTCTCCACGGTAAAGGTCGCGTCATGGAGGGCGTTGATCTCCACCTCGCCCATTCGGTAGGTCTTGCCTACGTTTTTCAGCTCAATAAAGGCCATGCCGGTCCCTCCCTTTTTTGATACAGTATAGCACATTCCGGCGGAGAATTGGCTAACAAACTATGAATTTCAGCGGCTCTTGAAGACCCAAAACTTGGAACCAAAGTAATTGACAAATACTACCAGCATACTGGTGATCAGCTTCATCCAGTTCCCGTCCCAGGCTAGGATGTCCACCGTCAACATCAGGATCAGCACCTCGATCACACCGGAGACGATGCGGCAGCTTAAAAAGCTCACCAGCTCCTTCGCCACCACCTTGGCGGACCAGTCCGGGCTGTGGAACACATAGGCCTTGTTGGTCACATAGGCGAAAACCACCGATACGCCCCAGGCAATGATATCGCTGACCGTAGCGGAGAGGTGAAGCCAGTTGTATAGCGGCAGATAGACGGCGTAATTGACCACGGTGGTCAAGGTCCCGAAGATCACATAAATCACCAGATGCCGGTACTTCTGCCAGAGCTTGCGGACGGTTTCCATGAGCGGCGGGCCTCCTTTGTATTTCTTTTGGTTTCTGTTATCATACCACGCCCGGGCGGCTTTCGCAAGGTTTTTTGCATTGCGGTAAAAAACCTGGGCAAAATAGCAAGGAAATCCGTCTATTTCGCCGCGGATTTGTATAGAATTGGAATTGACATACAAAAACAATTCGATATAATAATATCGATATCAGCAAAGGAGTGATTTCCTTGAAAGTAGCATTTTACGACGCCAAACCTTACGACCGCCCCGGCTTTGACCGATATGCCCAGGACGCCGGGCTGGAGATCAAATACTTCGATACCCATCTCAACGAAGATACCGTTTCTCTGGCCGCCGGCGCCGCGTGCGTGTGCGTGTTTGTCAACGACGTGGTCAGCGCCCAGGTGGTGGACGCCCTGTACGATCTGGGAGTGCGGATGGTGGCCCTGCGGTGCGCCGGGTTCAACAATGTGGACACCCGGGCCTGCTACGGCAAGCTCCATGTGTTCCGGGTGCCCGCCTACTCCCCCTACGCCGTGGCGGAGCACGCCATGGCCATGCTGCTGACCATCAACCGTCGAATCCACAAGGCCTACAACCGGACCAGAGAGTTCAATTTCAGCCTCAACGGCTTCGCCGGGTTCGATCTCCACGGCAAGACTGTGGGGGTGATCGGCACCGGCAAGATCGGCAAGGTCTTCGCCAATATCTGCAAGGGCTTTGAAATGCGGGTGCTGGCATACGACAAATTTCCCGACCCGAGCACCGGGCTGGAATATGTGAGCCTAGAGGAGCTGTTCTCCGCCTCCGACGTGATCTCCCTCCACTGCCCCCTCACCGACGAGACGCACCACATCATTGACGAAGAGGCCATCCAACGGATGAAGAAGGGCGTGACCATTCTCAACACCTCTCGGGGCGCCCTCATCGACACCGAGGCGCTGATCGAAGGCATCAAGGAGAAAAAGGTGGGCGCCGCCTGCCTGGACGTGTACGAGGAGGAGGCGGACCTGTTCTACGAGGACTTCTCCGGCCATATTGTACAGGATGACAAGCTGGTGCGGCTCATCGCCATGCCCAACGTCATCGTCACCTCCCACCAGGCGTTTCTGACCAACGAGGCCCTGGACAGCATCGCCCACACCACCGTCGAGAACATCCGCAAGTTCTTTGCCGGCATCCCCAGCCCGGAGACCGAGGTGTGCTACCACTGCGGCAATCAGGACGCCTGCCGGAAAGACCGGGACGAAAAGTGTTTCTGATGTTATGTAAACTTTAGGAGGTTTCCTCAGCCCCGGCTTGCGCCGGGGCTGATTTTTGTCCGCTTTTCCCGCCGGGGAAGGCAGGCGGGGAAAAAGGCAGCATTTCTTCCGCAAAAGGGTGTTATTTTCCCTTTTGGGGAAACCACTTGTCCAGCAGCTGCCGGAACCGGCCGGCGCCGGCCTTCTCCCGCAGCCGGGATCGCAGCTCCGGAGGCTGATCCTGGAGCTTCTCCTCGGGGATCTGGCGTTTTTTCAGGCGGCTGTCCGTGATCTCCCGGAGCAGGGCGTACAACACCGACACCAGGGGGATCATCAGCAGCATCCCGCCCACGCCCATCAGCTCGCCGCCGACGGTCACCGCCAGCAGCACCCACATCCCCGGCAGGCCGATGGAGGTGCCCACCACCCGGGGGTAGATCATATTGTTCTCGATCTGCTGCAAAACCAGGAATAGGACCACGAACCAAATGGCCAGAATGGGATCGTCCACCAGAATGAAGAACGCGCCCACGATGCAGCCCACAAAAGCGCCTACCACGGGGACCAGGGCCGTCACCGCCACCAGCACGCTGACCAGGGGAATGTAGGGCATCCGAAAAATGGCCATGGACACGGCGAACAGGCAGCCCAGAATACAGGCCTCCAAACACTGCCCGGACAGGAAATTGGAGAAGGTGGCGTTGGTCATCCGCAGAATCCGCACCGTTCCGTCACAGAACGCCTCCGGGAAGAAGGCGTACAGGAGCCGCCGGCCCTGGCGGGCCAGGATCTCCTTCCGAAACAGGCAGTAGACGGAAAAGACCAGACTGATAAACAGGTTTACCACCACGCCTGTCACCGTTCCCACGGCGGTAAACGCCTGACTGAACAGCTTGGTAAGGCTGTCTCCGGCGAAGGTGGCCGCCTTCTGAACCAGGGTGGGCCAGTCTATCCGGGTCAGATCCGTGTTCTGCTGGAGCCACTGGGTCAAATCGGGATTGTCCCGGAGGAAGCTCTGGACATATTCCGCTACCCGCCGGAAAAAGTCTGGCAGCTTGGCGGCCAGCGCGGAAACGGTGGCGGTGATCTGGGGCAGCAGCAGCTGCACCACCGCGAAAATCACCAGCAAAACGGCAAGGACCGTCAGCAGCAGCGCCAGCGTCCGGCGCAGGCCAGGCTTTTTCACCTGGGAGAGCAGATTCTCAAATCCCCGCAGGGGCACATTCAGCACAAAGGCAATGGCCGCGCCCACAATAAAAGGGGAAAAGAGCCGCCCCACCCCGGTGACAAAGGCGGTGAGCCGCTCCGTCTCGTGGAGCAGCCAGTACAGCACCACGCAGCCCGCCGCGCCGAGAAAGATCCGCCAAAGGGTCTTTTTTTCGATTTCCATAGGACTTCCCTCCCCGACCGTCAGATATTTTCCAGCGCCCGGCACAGGGCTTCCACCGCTTCCTCCGTGGTTGCCCAGCTGGTGCAGATCCGCGCCGTCTGGTGGTTCTCGTCCACCCGGCCCCAGGGGCTCAGCACAAATTCCTTCTCCAGCTCCGCCAGAGCTTCGTCCGGCAGAATGGGAAAAATCTGATTGGTCGTGCTTTCCACCAGACAGGGGATCCCCTTTTGCGCCAGCACGGCCCGAATCCGGTCCGCCTGGCGGTTGGCCTTCTGGCAAATGGTGAAGTACCGATCCTCCTGGAACAGCTCGTCAAACTGGATGCCCAGCAGCCGGCCCTTGGCCAGCATCCCGCCCCGCTGCTTGATGAGGTAACGGAAATCCCGGGCAAGCTCGGGATCAGAGATCACCACCGCCTCCCCGAAGAGGGCCCCGCACTTGGTCCCGCCGATGTAAAACACGTCGCAAAGCTGTGCCAGGTCCGGCAGCGTCACGTCGCTTCCCCGGGCGGTGAGGCCATAGCCCAGCCGGGCGCCGTCCACAAACAGATACAGCCCAAATTCCCGGCAGACCTGGGACAGCGCCCGCAGCTCCTCCCGGGTATACAGCGTCCCCAGCTCCGTGGGGTGGGAGATGTACACCAGCTTGGGCTGGGCCATGTGCTCCCCGTCCGGGTCCGCCAAGTGACTCTCCGCCGTCCGGCGGACCTGCTCGGCGGTGATCTTCCCGTCCGCCGACGGCAGGGGCAGCACCTTGTGCCCTGTGGCCTCCACGGCGCCGGTCTCATGGACGTTGATATGGGCGCTGACCGCGCCGACGGCCGCCTGATGGGGCCGAAGGGCGGCGGCGATTACCGTCAGATTGGCCTGGGTGCCGCCCACCAGAAAATGGACCGCCAGATCCTCCCGGCCGCAGGCCCGGCGAATCCGGGCTGCCGCGCTCTGACAAATGGCGTCCGTGCCATAGCCGGGGGTCTGATCCAGATTTGTGGCCGCCAGCCGGGCCAGAATACTGTCGTGACAGCCCTCGGAATAGTCGTTTTGAAAATAGAACATGGGCCTTCTTCCCTTTCCGCTTCCAAATTCCCCTTTATTGTACCACGGTTCGGGAAAGTGTCAAGCGTTCATATTCATGCTGGGAACGGCATATTGTTTTTTCAGCAGCACACAGCTTAGGAGGAAATCATATGGCTGATACCATCTCAGAGCGGGCCTGCGAACTGGCTGTGTACATGATCGAAACCGGCGCCACCGTCCGGGTGGCGGCCCAGCATTTTGGCATTTCCAAATCCACGGTACACAAGGATCTGTCCCAGCGGCTTCCCCGGATCAACCGGGGGCTCTACGCCCAGGTGCGGCAGGTCCTGGACGAAAACAAAGCCCAGCGGCACATCCGAGGCGGCATGGCGACACGAAAAAAATATCTGGGCAAATAAACGCCATCCCGGGGAAAGCTCCCCGGGATGTGTGCTTATAAATCGTCGGCGTCCTGCACCGGTACCTCGGAAAGGTTCTCCGGCCGGCCGGTCCAGCTGCCCTGGGGATCGGTACGGATCATCGGAGTACCGGTGAGGGGCCACATGGAATCATCCAGCGGGATCACCGGGAACGGGGGCTTCCCCGGCGCCATGGGCACCTCCAGGGGGATCTTGGGCTCTTCCTCTTTCTTTTTCACGGTTTTTCACCTCCTCAGAGCTAGTTTTCCGCGGGGAGGCGGATTCATGCGTTGCCAAAAAAGGTGAAATATGGTATACTTTTTAAGGGGTGAGGGTATGTTCGAGATCACGCTTTGCGCCATGGGGCGGCTGAAGGAGCCGTTCTATCTCTCCGCCGCGGCGGAATACGAAAAACGGCTTTCCGGCTTCTGCCGCTTCCGGATCTTGGAGCTGCCGGAGGAACGGCTGCCCCAGGACCCCGCGCCGGCCCAGATCGCCGGGGCTCTGGAAAAGGAGGCGGCGGCCCTGTTTACCCGGCTGCCGGCAGGGGCCTGGCTGTGCGTCCTGACCTCCGAGGGCAAGGAGCTGACCTCCCAGGGTCTGGCCCAGACCCTGGCAAAGGTCAAGCTCTCCGGGAAAAGCGGAGCCTGGTTTTTCATCGGCTCGTCCTACGGCATGGCCCCCAGGGTCAAGGACCGGGCGGACCTGCTGCTGTCCATGGGGAAAATGACCTTCCCCCACCATCTGGCCCGGATCATGGCGCTGGAGCAGCTCTATCGGGCGGAGGCCATCCAGGCCGGGACCAAATACCACAAATAAAGACGGCGGGACCTGGGTCACGCCGTCTTTATTTGTGGTAAAATTTTCTTGTGAAGTACCTTGACAGGCGAGGTACTATATGATACAATAGGGCCATGAAAGGAGGGGTTGCCCATGTCCATCGCCGGAGATCTGATCCGGGGCCATACCGACGCGATCATTTTGGCCCGTCTGCTCCAGGGGGACAGCTACGGATACGAGATCAACAAGGTCATCTCCACCCTCTCTTCCGGCCGCTTTGAGCTGAAGGAGGCTACGCTGTACACCGCCTTTAAGCGTCTGGAGGAGCTGGGCCACATTGCCTCCTACTGGGGCGGCAGCGGGCCGGGGGCCCGCCGGAGATACTACGCCATCACTCCCTCCGGCCGGGAGGCCTGCTACCGCCTCCTGAGCGAGTGGAGGGAGACAAAAGAGATCATGGATAAGCTGTTGGAAACGGAGGGAACACCATGAGAGAACAATTGGAACGCTATGTGGACCTGCTCTTCGCCGGGGCCCCGGAGGCCGCCGAGGTCAAGCAGGAGATCTTGCAGAACACCCTGGACCGGTACGACGACCTGATCGACCAGGGCAAGTCCCCGGAGGCGGCCTACCGGCTGGCCATCAGCGGGATCGGGGATATCAACGAAATTTTGGGTCAGCCCGTCGCGCCCGCGGTCCCGGCGGCTCCGGCGGAGCCGGTTTCGGAATCGGGAAAGCGGAAGAATCCAGCTTTGGCGGCGGCGGTCCAGCGGGCCCTCGGCGTGGCGGCGTTCATTCTGTGCCCCGTGCCGGTGCTGGCGGTGCAGGATGTGGAGGGGGTCATCTGCCTGCTGATCATGGTGGCCGGCGGGGTAGCGCTGATGATCCTGGCGGCCTTTAACGCAGGAAAACAGGAAAAGGACGCCCCCCGCACCCCTCAGGAAAAGCTGCGGAAAAGCCTGAACAGTCTGGTCTGGACGTTCGCCGCGGTGGTGTATCTGATCGTCAGCTTTCTGACCCAGGCCTGGGCCGTCACCTGGCTGATCTTCCCCATGACCGTGGCGGTCAACAGCCTTTTAGAGGCCATTTTGGATTTGAAGGAGGCGACCAAACATGAGTGAAAAAACCAGCGCGATCCTGCGCATTGTCCTGCTGAGCATCGTGATCCTCCTGCTGGCGGCGATTTTGGTGGTGGGCATCCTCACCAGCCGGAGCGGCTTCCTGTGGTCTTGGCGGGGGATCTCCTTTGATGAAGAGGGCTTCCAGCCCGCCGCCCACGGCACCCTCCCCGATTCCATGCGCCAGCCCGCCGGGACCGAGCCACCCTCCAGCGGCCCCGTCGCCACGGATCCCGGAGCCAGCACCACAACGCCCAGTGCTTCTATTTCCCCGTCTCAGCCCCCTGCCGGCGGCGGCGCGGGCAACGCCGTCACCGTGGAGGCGGTGAATAAAATCGAGATCGACTGGGCTTCCGGGTCCATCCAGATCTATGTGGGCAGCGGCGATCAGATCGGCTTCTCCGAGACCGGCAGCACCGCGGACCAGTATCCCATGACCTACCAGGTGAAAAACGGAGAGCTGGAGATCCACTTCTGCCGCCCCGGTTTCAATCAAACGGTCCAGTCCAAGGACCTGGTGCTGGTCCTCCCCGCCGGATGGAGCGGCCGGGAGCTGGAGATCAACGCCGCCCTGTCTGATCTTACCGTCACCGGCGTTACCTGCTCCGAGGTCTCCGTTTCCCTGGCCGCCGGTTCTGCCGATTTCCAGAACTGCGTCCTGGGAGAGCTGGAGTTGGACGCCGCCGCCAGTTCCCTGGCGTATACCGGGCAGCTGACCGAGTTTTCCATGGACTCCGCCTCCGGCAACGCGAATCTGGTCCTGACCAATGTTCCCAGAAGCATTGAGATGGACACCGCCTCCGGGGACCTGAACCTGACCCTCCCCGCCGGCGCGTCCTTTGACGCCAAGCTGGAGACCCTGTCCGGCGATTTCACCTCCGATTTTCCCTTCACCGCCTCCGCTCGGGGCCGGTATCAGGCCGGCACCGGCGGCTGCCGGATCGAAATGGACTCCATGAGCGGCGATTTGAACATTTATCAGGGCTAAACAAAAAGAATTGGACCCCACGGAGAAGATCCGGCCGGAGGCAGGCGGTGCCTTCGGCCGGATTTTTCAAAGGGGGCGCTTTTTTCGTTTTTGCGTGAACCTTTTGAGCTCCGCGAAAGTATATCTTGGCAAAGGGCGGTGAGGCGGTTGATCGACCAGTACATCCAGCAATATGGCCGGAGGCTGTACGGCCTATGTCGTTCGCTATGCGCGGACCCATTTGACGCGGACGATCTCTATCAGGAGACTTGGCTGCGGGCAGTTCAGTATCTGCCCCAATATGACCCCAGCCGGGAATTTGAACCATGGCTTACCCGTATCTGCGTGAACACCTATCGAAGCACCCTGCGGCGGCTGGCGAAAAGCCCTCTGCTGGGCTTCTCCAACACGGAGGAAAAGGACCGGCTGCTTGCCTCCGTCCCCGCCCCGGAGAAACCGGACTATTCCCCTTTGTATGAAGCGGTGGGCAAGCTGCCGGAAAAGCTCCGGCTGGCGGTGATCCTATTCTATTTCCGGGGAGAGGACTTGATTTCGACCGCCCAAATATTGAAGATCCCTGTGGGGACGGTAAAATCCCGGCTGAATAAGGCCCGAAAACTTTTGAAGGAGGCGCTTGCGAATGAAGACGGTCTTGGATTTTGAGCAATTCACCCCGCCCGCGCTCAATGAGCGGCTTCTGCGGCGGGAATTGGAAAAGAGAACCCGGCGGCGGCGCACCGTCCTGCTGGCAGTGGCCGGGGCGCTGTTCCAGGCGGTATTCCTTCTACTGGGTCTACTGTGCTGGAACGCCCTGCCCGCGCTTTCTCTGGCCTGCATTGGATTTGCCATCGTTTCCACCGTTGGAAGCGGTGTAATCACCATCGTCTATACCCAGAAAGGAGGGGCTCCTTATGGCCGTGTTTTCTAGAGCAACAATTCCGCTCCTTTTCGTACTTTTCGCGCTGCTGACGGTCCCCGTTTTGATCGGCGTCTATGTCTACCGGGACGCCCGCCGCCGGGGCATGAACGCCGTGTTATGGACGCTGATCGCGGTGGTCTCCCCCGCCCTGATCGGTTTCATCATTTATTTACTGGTGCGGGGGAATGATCCCGATCTGCGGTGCCCGAAGTGTCAAAGGGCTGTCGCGGAAGCATACGCGGTGTGTCCCCACTGCGGAACAAAGCTGCGCCCTGTCTGTCCAAATTGCGCCTTCCCGGTAGAGCCGGACTGGAAGGTATGCCCGAAATGCGCCACCCCGCTTGACGATGGAGCGACGCGCTATACCCCGCCCCTGCGGCAGCGGGATACGACGCTGAATAAAATACTCATTGCCATTATTGTGGTGCCAGTGGTACTCATCGTGTTGGGTATATGCGGCTTCGTCGTATCAGAGTCGATGGACGGCGGCTCCTGCGCCCTGCGGGAGGCCACCTTTGACGAGTACGATCAGCAGCAGACCTCCGAAGCCACACGGGAGGCCGTACACGACTGGCTGGGCAGCCTGGAGTTTCGTTCGGAAGGGGCCTATGCCCTGAGATATGATGATTTCGACGATCTTGGCGCCGGCAACGAATACTATTTTCTTTTCTACATTCCCGATGGCGGCCATTCCCCTTCCGCGAGCTTCGGAATCGATTCCAGCCTGTTTGGAACGACGCTGAACCTCCGCCTGGAACGCACAGGAAACAGCGGCACGCTGTACTTCGTGCAGGCCAGCGCGGATCAACCGCCGGAGCCCCGGATCGTCTTGGGCGGGAGGCACATCCGCTGCGAGGTGCAGGTGGTGGACTATAATCCCACGTTGTTTTTCATCGAGCCAACTTACGACCAGGCGGAGCCAGGGGCGGCGGAGCTGCCCGAGCGGCTGTCGGTGGTAAAGCTCGTGGGCAGCGCCATGGAGGACGGGGCCGGAGAAACGGATTTGCCGGGTTCCGCCGCCGCCAGTGAAAACGCGGGCAGCGTGGAGGTCATGGACGAAGACCTGATGCTCAAAATCCTTTCCGCCATCGACCGTGGGGAGCGGGTACCGGTGGAACAAATTCCGGATCACGATTTCAAAGACGGCTTTGAAATTATCGTGGAATATCAGATCCATGAGGATTCGCTTTCGCACCCGGAAATGGTGCGTCATCTGGTGTTTATAAATGATGGAATATGTTATCTGATCGACGACCGGGTGACAAATACGGCCCATGGCAGCGCCTACCGGATCATGGAAGACGATTTTTATGGGGTTCTGGAGGACCTGTTCCAGTGAAAATGTACACCCCGCCAGCCCTTCCGCTGGCGGGGTCGTTAAATCAAATGGCCGGATGTTCCTTTCTAAAACTCCCCCGCCGCGAACATGACGGCGGACAGGGCGCACAGCGGGGCGGTCTCACAGCGGAGGATGCGCCTGCCCAATGTGCAGATCTCCAGCCCGGCCTCCCGGGCCTGGGCCACCTCCGCCTCCGTCAGGCCCCCTTCCGGGCCGGTCATCAGGCTGACGGTGCGCCAGGAGCCCTCCAGCGCCGCCCGAAGGGTCCGGGCCCGCTCGTTTTCATAAAAGAGAATGGCCTTATCCGCTTGAGCTGCCCGTGTCAATGCGTCCGCATAGCTTGAAAGCGTCACAATTTTCGGGATGACGCCTCTGCCCGACTGCTCCGCCGCCGAGGCGGCGATTTTCTGCCAACGCTCCCGCTTTTTCTCCAGGCTTTTCCCTTCGGGCCGGGAGACACACCGGGCGGCGGGAAAGGCCACGATCTCTGCAGCGCCCAGCTCCGTGGCCTTCTGAATGACATGCTCCAATTTATCAGCCTTAGGGTAGGCCATGTAAATAGCGACCCGGACCTTTGCCTCAGCTTCCGAGGCGGAACGGGCACGCACCACCAAACTCACCCGGTCCGGGGCCAGATCGGTGACGGCACAGAGGCACTCTGTCCCCCGCCCGTCGCAGACGGTGACCTCCTCCCCCAGCTTTAGGCGCAGGACCTTGGCATGGGCGGCGGCTTCGCCGGTGAGGGTCAGGAATGGGGCGGAGATATCGGGAAGGAAAAATCGGGGCATGGGCAGCGGCTCCTTTCTCTTTTTTAGAAAATACTGACGAGACGCGGGGACGTTATCCCAGCGGCATTGCGGTTTTCGCTGGGGCCGGCCTGACCAGTCCCATCTCTCGCACCAAAAAGGGCGCCCCGCAGGCTTATTCAGGTTTCTTTGTGGCTTTACGGTTCGCCATGGATGGCGGCCCAGGGCCCCAGGCCCCGTTCCGCCATCCATGGACTCTCCCACGGCCTAAAAAACAGTCCACCGGACTGTTTTTTGCCCCGGCTCCGCCGGGGCCGGCCTTTCGAGTCCCATCTCTCGCACCAAAAGGGGCGCCCGTGGGGCGCCCCTTTTGGCTAACCACAATAAAAAAGATTTTTTTGGCTTTTTTGTGGAGAGACTTGAACCCTCGCGACTTTTGTTCAATCGGCAACATTTCACATAGCTGCAGGATGTTGCGTTGGCGGAATCGGAGCGAAAATGATGCGGTACTGGCATCGGTATTTTGAGTGCACCGTGTTTTTGATTTCATCCCTTATATCTATTTTCACTGATTAAACCTCCTTGTCATTTGGTAGTGCGGTTGCCAAACTACTACCGTTCTACTTGGAGGTTTATCTTTTTCAGCGCTCTGGGCTTCCTTACAGCTCTCCCTCTTAATTTTTTACAGAAGTGTTTTATCCCTCCCACAGTAAAACGGGGGGTAATTTTGACTACAAATAAATCGTGGCAAGCCGAAAGGACTTGCCGCGACGTTTGATGTTAGAGCTAAACGGAGCGTAAATGCAGGGTGTTCGTGCCAAAAGTATCGTTAACTTTCTGATATTTTTTTACATTCAACCCATAGCTCTGTCTGTTCTTTGATCTGCTGGATAATGGTATCCTTGTGAGGCTGTTCGGCTTTTCTGAGTTCCTTTGTAATTCTCTTGCTTATGCTTGTGTCTATTTTTGGCAACAACCATTTTGCCAGAGGTTTACCTACAAAGTTTGAAGCACTGCAGATTTCAATTATCTTAAGAACTACAGGAAGCGTAATTGCCCACATGGGATGCCAATTCCCGATTATTAACGAAATACCTGCTGTAATTGCGCTGAAAATAACAGTTGCTGTAATCGGCCACTTAACAACAAGCCATAGCGCTAATTTCCTCCAACCGAGTAGCTCTCGACCACTTTCTACAGCACCATCGATAATGCTTTGCGTCTGCCTTTCTAATTTATCCGAAACATCATTATGCTCTGCAATCACCTGATTCGTAATTTCCTCTTGCTCTTTCGCCCTCCATTCAGACAATTC
Organism: uncultured Oscillospiraceae bacterium; assembly: GCA_947600025.1. Taxonomy (GTDB): domain Bacteria; phylum Bacillota; class Clostridia; order Oscillospirales; family Oscillospiraceae; genus Faecousia. The sequence continues at coordinate 11,289 of CANQFY010000002.1, read as the reverse complement.
AGCAATCGACGTTGCAAAGTTGTTAATATCCAATTTGTCTTCTTCGCCCATCGTGTTTTTAAGAACAGCATCCGCTACTATGTCGTCAAAATATGCCGGCAAGCAGATTTTGGAATATGCTGGTACTTGTTTACCTAATTCAATTGCTAATTCACGTATATTATTCAAATAACGTTCAGTAGGTCGCTTTGCCGCAACAGCATTAGCGGTCAAATAAAGAAGCGACATTCGTTCACTGTGATCTGCTGGTGACCACAACCTACAGGTTAATCTAATATCCGTTATCACAGGCAAGCGGTTTTGCTTCCAACCGTAAAGAGCTGGAGTTCCTGATCTGGCTTCGCGGAATTTCAATGCAATACCAACTAACCTTGAATTGGTTGTTACAAACACTGGCAGTTGCGCCCCGGTTCCACAATATTCGCTATAATTGCCTTGACGTCGCATGTGTGTTTCCCATATTGCAAAGGCGTCATTATCAATTACCTGAGGATCCCAAGGCAAATAACTACGCATATATTGTTGTAAATCGCCCCGATCAAAGCCGAAACGAATACGTTCGTTGTCCGTAAAGGTTTCGTGAGGGGCATAATGTATATTTGCATTTGCCAATTCACTTCTCAGGCTTGCCTTTTTTGCATTTATTATTGCTTGGTTATTCTGTATACGTAATGCATACAAGCGCATCTCATCGTCGGAGGGAGGATACCCGTAAGACAATCTTTTCGCAGCATTTTCAAAAGCGTGCTCCATTTCTAGCAACGTCTGTGGATAATAATATATTCTTCCTCCTGCGTTTTGAATAAGTTCAACCAATTCTTTAGCGGCAGACACGGCAGCTTCACTTGCGCATCCAAGGAATCGTAGCAAAAGTTTCGTGTCGAAGAAAAAATTTGTTCCATTTATCTGCGGAGCACGTCCACTTGTGTCTGCCGAGGGCAACTGATAGGTTCCCACACAAAGCATAAGACCTGCACAGATTTTCTTCAAGTAATCCTTCTGAACAGTGTCTCCCTCCAAGGTTTCCTCAATGAATTTTCCAACGAAGTATTCATCTGTAAACAGCGGCTGGTTCGCAATGTCATTTGATTCTATTTCTTCATCATCTGGTAGCATTTCTGCCATTTCGCTCTCACTTATAGTTTGCTCGTGAGTTCCATTCGTAGAACTGCCTTCGTACAGAAAGATATCATACGCAAGGCCGTTGCGATCCAAAGCCTTTATTAAAAGTTCACGAGCGTACTCTGTTGTCCATTCCCGTTTGTACTTGAAAGCATACTGCTTCAACGCCTGAATAATAGCCGATTCCCTGGCACGATATGTCTCTCTCTCCCGGTCAAACGCCTCTGTATCAAATGAACCTACTCGTTTAATCTGATGAGCGTCAAACGTGATTACGCCTGCATCCTGAATATATGACAAACATTTCATTAAAACGTTATGAGGCATATAAAGGCCAAACTCTTTTCCAACAGCCGTTCTAATCTCAGATAGTGTCATTATGCTGGAACAATTGGAAAAGGCACAATATTTGATGTATTCACAAAACGCCTCATATGGATTTTTAGCATTTTGGGCAACTTGCGCCATAGCGATTAGCGCATTGGGATTTCTCATATTTATCACCACCGTAAAATGCATTATATCACATCTCCTTCCAATTTTCAACATTTCTCATCAGGACAACACAATATCTTATATTATTACGATTATTAAGACGTAAATTCCTTCTATATTATAGAGTAAACACGGAAAAGGTGCACTCTCTAATGCACCCATCAATCATAATTATAATTGTATCCCAAAAACCGTATGGTTAATGCGCATACGCCTGTTCCAGTACGCCACCGATCCGCAGATGGATTTCCAGCCGATCATCGTATACGACTATTCTGTTGGTGAGTTGGTGGAAAAACACTGATCCATCTTTTTCCGCTGTGGATGTGTTTCTTGAAGGTATCCAACCAGTATTTCACTTCCGCAAATCGCCCTGCAGTTGCTTTGAGTTCTCGCTGTCGCTCCTGTAGCTTGTCCATCTGTTGATTGTAGAAGGCGACTTTTATCTCATAATCCATCTCACTTACCGCACCCTGCTGCTGGACTTTATTGAGGGCGAGGACAGTCTCTTGTATAGTTATGATTCTTGTTACACCTATTCCAGTCCGGTGTAGTTATCGACCTCCATAAACTCTGCGCAGCTTTCATCAGCCACATCCAACACAACATCCATTTCGTCGAATGCCGCTCGGATGCTCGCTCCAGTACATTTTTGCTGATATGGTGACTGTCGCACACCGATTGATCATTGCTGATCCTGTTGGTGCAGCCCCATGCTGCGATGCACTTGCCACTTCCAGCAGTCCTCACATGCCTCCGTATCCAATGACCGCAGGCGCCACATACCAGCAAGTCACTGAGCAGATATTTGCTGGTGTATTGGCTTCTGTTGGCGGATGTATCCTTTTCATTCCTTCGGCGCTACATCTCAATTTACGCCATATCAAATATCTCCTGTGTGATGATCGCTAGATGATTGTTCTATACATAGTAACAGCATGCAGCTAATTAGAAGCACATTTCAAATAGCATATAAAGAACGCTGTCCCATAGGACCGTTGACCTTTCATACGGATCGCGGGTCAAACTATCATTCCAAAACCTTCTGCGCACTTTTACGTTCTCTCAGCATTACGCAGTCTTTTTCAAGAGCGCATATCCCGTATGACAATTCCGCCATGGAATCCTTCTTCTCTAATCTAAAACGCGAGGAACTCTACCGAACAAAATACCGCTCTGAAAACGAATTCAGAACGGCAGTAGACACATATATGATTTTCTACAACGAACAGCGTCCGCACACCAGAAATGGATACAAGACACCATTCAAAAAAGAAGTGGATTATCTCAATAAGCAGCCTCTTTTGGAGCTCCAATTGATTAAACACAGGGGTTCGGATTGTTAGTTTTTTTCGTTTTCGATTCCTGTTTTGGGCTTTTTTGATTTCCATGTCCAATTTGAAATCTGGAATCAAACGCCCATAAACCAGCGTAAAATCAAGGAGAATAAAGAAGCATCCTTTGCTGTCCAACCCCAGGGGATCAGATCGCAAAGGATGTTTCAACTATGCCCAGCATATATCTTTCGCTAAGTTGACTCGTTCTTCTGGCAAGGAACTATTAAAATGGCACATAGACATATACGCCTCTATTGCTGCACCAATAGCAGCTGTACCGCTTATACCACGTCCTTTTGCCGGAGTACAAAAATGCTGGGTTGAGGCTATAGTATATTCCATACGTTTTTCCAATAAGGAAGGCATAATACTTTCATGTTTCCTTATATCGTGTCCTACTAGAATGACACGGTCAATACCCAAAATACAATTTATTACATTACAGAGATAGGTTAAGATGCAAAAATAATTTTGAAGTCCTTCAATTGTATCTATATTTTGTAATGACCTAATTCGTTCATCAACTGTTTCCTGTAATCCAGATTGGATTAATTCCCCTTTATCATTTTTAGTACATGTGGGGAGAGTAGGAAGAGACCCAATTTCACCTGATAAATTATGGCTACCGCGTAAAAGAGTTTTTCCTAAAACAGCAGATGAGCCTATACCACTTCCAAAATACAGAAGCGCAATATCTTCATTAAAATCCCCCGCTTTTCGCTCGAGCAAATACTGATACTCTGAAACCATAGCCGCTTTAGCGTTGTTATCAAGAGATAAGAATACATCTAACTCCTCCGCTTTTCTCAAATTATCATATCCAATAAGTTCTGGAAGAGAGATATTTTTTATTTTCGTAAATTGCTCAGGAGCAGAGCGCCATATTGCGTTAGTATAATCTACTGGCCCGGTTACAGCTATCCCAATCCCGGCCAATGGGAAATGTGATCTACCATCTAATCGGCTCTGTTCTTTCTGTCGGAGAAAGGCTTTAACTATTTTCCCAATAAGTTCTTGAACCTTGCTAAATGCATTATTTCCTCCCATAGGTAGTGTTTCAAAACAAAATCCGTTATCATCAGATTCTTCTCCTACAAACTGCCCAATTGTTTCTATCGACGATAAACAAGGATATTGTTTGACGACATTTCGTGAAAGTAATTCAAAATTTAAATCAATAAGATGAAATCGAGTATGTTTAGAGCCTATGCTGATACCAAGAAAATACGCAATTTTACCATCAATTATATGGCGTTTCTCGGCTTTCCGAATTATCCCCTCTCCAAGCAGTTCATTTACCAATCTGTCTGTGGTAGTTCGTGAAATCTTTAATTTATTTTTAAGCGTTTCAATACTAAAATCTGTATTTTTACGAACACGAATCACATCGAGTATCTCATGATACTCGATTAGTTTACATTGCATCTCATCCAAAATAACATCATCCTTTATAAAAAATATACAAAAATAATATGAACCCTATGGAGAAAATTATGTCATCTATTTTATGTCCTCTCGCTGATACAGGGTTTAATATATAAAGTGCGGGTCACCGAACAATAGCGTGACCCGCACCGCGTTTGTTCATACCTAACTGGAATTATTACGCATGGGTTGCATAAGATGATGCAGGGGTCGAATCCAAGGTTGTTGCTGATACAACGATTTTATTCCGGATACTCGGTAATCAACGTATTCGCCTTTTTGCCAACGGAATGGTGGCAAGATAATCAAAATCCTTGCGCCCCTTATAGAGGCTATCACTAAAGGTTGTTTTTGCATATGAATAAAACGTTGAAACAACCATTGAGACCACTCTGACAACACGAGATTACTGATACCAGTAAGCAAAACTATGTTAATTCTCATCTGCAATATGTTACATCCAAATCAGAACAAGTACTTGAAGAATATTATTCCATATTGGTTGGTTAAACTTAAATCACGTTTCTAGTAGTATTTGGAGAACATAATGAAATACTTATCATAGTTAAAACCTCCAGCATCCCCAGTCATTAATCATGCGCTACTGTAACACAGCGTATATATAAATATAGACTTGAACCCTCACCGGCAATGTCTTGTGTTTTCGGATTCGGTGGCGACAGCGGTCAGCCGCTTTTCTAATAAAGCGGCTGTTCCACTTCAAGCCCGCCGGTAAAGACAACCTTGATCCTCTCTTTGGATTCTATTATAACACATTCCAGTATCTGTCGTAATATCTGGTCGTCAAATTTCATCGGGTGATTTTTCAGCCCGTCGAGGACGTCATAGATTTCGTCGAGGCGGGATTTGGCGTTCTGGCGTTTTTGTACGGCATCGGTGATTTGCGAGAGCTGCTGTTCCAGACCGGCCTTCTCATTCATCAGCTCGGTTGCTCTGCGCTCGTCGAACCGTTCGGCGTTGTCCGCGGATATGGCGCTCATCATGGCTTTGAATTCTGCGTCGATCTCCGCGATCCGTATTTGGATGTCGAGGCTTTTGTCCTCGGTTTCTTCTCCTGCCAATCCCATTCCGATGTGCGTCTTCAGCGTTTTCAGCACATCGGCGTTTTGCCTTGCGGTTTTTTGAATTGCTTCCATAATGGCTTCGTGAAGGACGCTTTCTTCGACAGTCGGTGAGTGGTGGCAGTATTTCTTTCCGTAATCCAGTCGGCTGATGCACCGCCACACGATTTTCTTCTGCCCGCCAGCCGTCCATGTGCAGCGGCGGTAGGGTTTTCCGCATTCCCCGCAGAGCAGCAGCTCGGTCAGCGCGTATTTCCCGCAGTATTTGCCCTGTTCGGTTTTCGTACCGACTTGCTTGACCTTCCGCTTAGCCTTGCGCCTGGCGATTTCCTCCTGTACTCTGCCAAAGGTCACGGCGTTGATGATGGCGGGATGGTTGTTCTCCACATAGTATTTCGGGCGTTCCCCGTTGTTGACGCATATCTTTTTGGAGAGACAATCCTTGATATAGGTCTTATTGATGATAGCGTCTCCTTTATCGGTTTCTTATTCCCTGAGCCTTCAAGGAGGGCGACACCGCCAGGCAAATGGTATTGACGGACCGTTCTGGATCTGCGACGACCAAATTGGTAGTCATAGGGTCCAGACCTCTCTCCACGCACTCTACCGTCGCGTAAAATGACTTCTGATCCAGGCAAAGGTATTGGGGAACGCCCAAAATGCTCACCTCCAAAAAATAGAACGTATGTTCTTATTATATCGGCAAACTATCTTGTTGTCAAGCTATCAAATTATGGAATTGTTATCGGAGGATAGCCTATCACAGAAACGGTCCAATCTAATGGGTAGAATTAAGGAAAGGCTGTTTTTCGATGTACAGGGGCACCTGACGCGTTTCGGACAAACCATGGCATTGTACAGGCAGCCATATTTTTAATGTTGAAATTTCGCCCATTTATCTGTAAAATAATACTATCCGGCGGGAGGTGACACCATGCTTCGTGTTCTACTTTGTGATGATGATGAATTGTTCCTAGGCCGCGTGAAAAGCCGTGTGGAGGCGTTTCTGAACAGTCAGGAAGAAAAGTTCGAGATCCTGGCCCACACCGATACCTCCCTGATCACCGACCGGGAGCTGGAGCTGTGCGATCTGGCGCTGCTGGATGTGGACCTGGCCACCCCGGAGGATGACGGCATTGCCTTGGCCCGGCGGCTCCGCGCCTTCCGCCGGGACACGGTGCTGATCTTCGTCACCAACTATGTGGAGTATGCCCCGGCGGGGTATGAGGTGAACGCTTTTCGGTACATTCTCAAGAAGGACTTGGACGCGGTACTCTCCCAATATTTGAAAGAGGCTTTGGCAAAACTTGCCGCGGAAAAAGAAACCTTTCGTCTTTCGGTGGAAGGACGGTATCTTGATCTGCGCTTGGATGAGATATTGTATTTTGAAATCAAACACAGGACAATCCAGGTATACCAGAATGCCGGGACAGATCACGGGAAGCAATGCTTTTCATTTCAGGGTTCCCTTTCCGCTCTGGAAATCCAGCTTGAACAGCGAGGCTTTCTCCGGGTCCACAGCAATTATCTGGTCAATATGCGCCATATTTATCAATTCGGCTGCCGGGGGTTGCAGCTCTCGGATGGAACCCTCCTGCGGGTCAGTGAGAAGATGTATGCAGAAAACAAGAAGAAATATATGAATTGGATGGGGCAGTTGTGATGGAATACTTTTTGACGGTACTGTGGACAGCTTTTGATATATTGGCGGTCTTCCTGATCGGGCATACATTCCTGCCCGCAAAGCGGGATATGCGGTTTCGAGTAAACCTATATTGCATTACCTGGCTGTTATCATCGATTCTCACTTTATCCGTCAACGGAGGGATCCGGGTGGCGCTTTGCATAGGTGTCGTCGCTTTGGCTTTTTGGATCCTACTGGATGGAAAATGGCCGGCCATCATTGCCGTTGCGGTATTAAGCTATCTTTTCGCGACGATTTGCGAGTTTATTTCTTTTTATGGGGCCACCTTTTTTCTTGGAATGGATTATGAGCAGCTTGTAAAGCAAAGGATGCTGTACGCGGTTTTTGTTACCAGCGAAAAATCTTTAACACTTTTTGCCGCATGGCTTTTATATGCCTTTTTCTCAAAGCGGAAAACGAGGCCCTTCCAAGCAAAATGGGTGCTGCTCAGCGCTCTGTTCCCGACTGTCAGTGTAATCCTTCTTTATTCCATTTTCTTCCAGGCCCAGGAGAGGGAGAATCTGACCCCGGGAGCGATGATCCTCTGCGTTGGGTTGGCAGCTGCTAATGTGGGCATTCTCTTTGGAATACAGGCGTTGGAAAAAAGCACCCAGAAGGAGCGGGAGGCGGCCCTGATGCGGCAGCAGATCTCCCTGCAATCGGAGAGCATCACCGCCTTGGAAAAGAGCTACCGGGCCCAACGCAAAGCAACCCATGATTTTGGCAGGCATCTGGAAACCATCCAGGAGCTGCTCAAGCGGGGCGATCTGGATTCTCTTCAAGAATATCTGAACGACCTCCAAAAAAATCACACTACCCGAATCTTCAGCATCCGCTCCGGGAATCCCGTGATCGATGTGGTGCTGAACGAAAAATACCAGGCGGCCCAGGAGAAGGGCGTCGCCATGCAGTTCCAGGTCAACGACCTAAAGGAGGTCACGCTGCGGATGGACGCGCTGGCGGTTGTTTTGTCCAATCTCCTGGACAACGCCATCGAAGCGGCTGAGAAGTGTTCGGGCTGGAAAGAAATTCAGTGCGTGCTGAAAGCCGGGCCCCAATTCTATCTATCAGTGCGCAACACCTCCTCACCGGTCAGTATCATCGATGGGAAAATCGCCACCACCAAGCCCAATCCCCTGGACCACGGCTATGGGCTTCCAACTGTATGCGGAATTTTGTCGGAATGGGGCGCCGAATATTCCTTCGACTATTCAGATGGCTGGTTCCAATTCGTTGCGGAAATACCAATGAAATAAAACCCCTTATATACCGCCTGCGGACGCCGATGCCCGCAGGCGGTTTTTCTATGCGCTTTATAGGAAAGTAGCAGTTATGCGGAAAAAGTAGCAGTTATGCGGAAAAATTTGCCAGTCCAATTTTACAGCGTTATGATGCTCTTGGTGATGGAAATGAAAGGACTTCTTGACAAGATCATAACCAGCTGCACAGAAAAAGGTTGGATCGATCCGAGCGACGCGGAATGGGTACGATACGGACTGGAACGATTGGTTTCCACGGTCTGCGGCTTTTCTGCCATGCTTCTGATTGGGCTGCTGCTGTTCCCCTTCCCCGCCGTCCTGGCCTTCCTCGGTTCCTTTTGCTTCCTGCGGAAACGGACCAACGGCTTCCACGCAAAAACCATGGCCGGCTGCTTTTTCAGCTCCATTGGGATCGAGCTGCTTGTCCTAGGAGCTGTCTATCCGTTTTTGTCCGCCTCCACCTCCGCGATCTTACTCACGTTTTCTTCCATGGGAGTGCTGGTTCTTGCCCCATTCCGGCATCCAAACTTCCCCCTGACGGATGGAGAGTTCAGTGCCAACGACATCGGATCTAAAGTCCGGCTGCTGATCCTCATAGCCTTAGCGGGGATATCCATCTGGGCAGACTGGCTGGATTGTCTGTACGGCATCACTCTAGGGGTTACACTGGACGCGGCTTCGCTGGCCCTGGCACATCTACAAAAATATTTCAAGAAAAGGAGTGAAAGACAATGTATTTAACTAGTTTTCTGCTGATCGACGATCCTTGAAAGAACGGTGCGGTAGAAATGAAAAGAGAGCGACTGATTTGCTATATTTTGGTCCTGCTCCTGTGCGTGGTGCTGATCCTGGCCATGTGGGCCAGCGGGGGAATCGGCTATCTGCGCTAGGATGGGAGGGAGCGGTCAATGACCGCTCCCACGGAAAGAAAAAAATCATAAACAAACGGTTGCAAAATGAGGAGGTATTACCATGAGCATGAAAAAAATTTTCGCCCTGATGCTGGCGGTCATGCTGTTGCTTTCCGCCTGCGGGCCCAGCGGCAACGCCACGACCACCACCGGCGCCCAGGATTCGACGACAGGCGCTTCCGCCACGGACGCCCCCACGGAACCGCCCACGGAGCCCCCCACGGAAGGGGAAACGGCTGACTGGTACGTTCAGACGCCCGCGGCCCCACTCTCCTATGCCGACCTGACTACCAAGGATCTGCCCTTCTCCGGGGCTCAGTGGCTGGTTTCCGGGGAGAAGGGCGCCGAGATCTATGAAATCGAAGTCAACGGCGGCGTGCTGCAGGTGCGGGACGCGCGGAGTCCAGGGGACCCGGTCCACACCGTTACCCTACCGGAGGAGCTGGCGACCGCCGTTGCCCTGGGCGGGGACGGCCGGGTGGGCTATGTGGCCACCGGCGCCCAGATCGCCGCCGTGGATCTGAAAACCGGGGAAGTAAAGACCCTGGTGGAGGGGGGCCAGCTGCTGGACGCGGTGATGGTCAGCTATGATGTGATCTATTACGCCGCCGAAACCGAGGACCAAACCGCCATCTTCCGGCTTTACATCCCCGAGGGGAAGATGGATCTCATTTACGGGGGCATCCCCGTGTATCCGGCCAGCGAGTTCCGGCTGATCCCCCCGGAGACCACCCTGGGCAAGGTGGGCTGGACCATGATGAATCCGGAGATGATGGCCCTTCTCACCCAGGAATACGCCAATCCGGACAGCGTTTACAAGAACACCAGCCCCAAATTCGACTTTACCGAAATATGGGGCCAGCCGGGGCAGATCGATACCTATCAGCCGACCAATTTCCTGGCGCGGAGCATCTGCCAGGCCATGCAGGAGCAGTCCGGCATCCCGGCGCTGGTACGGTGCTGGTATGACCCGGTCCAGAACGAATACTCCCAGGAGCTGGGGGCTATTGACGACTGCTTCACCGGCACCGGCCTTTGGCATGACCACTACGACCCCGAGGCGGAAGCCCCCGCCGTGCCTGTGGTAAACTTTGGCGACTGGGCGGACATGGGGGTAGCGCCCCTGCCCCAGACCAGGGAGCAGCTGCTGGCGGAGACGGGGGACCAGGATTCCTTCACCGGCTGCCTCTACGCCGCCCCCTATGAGCGGCCCACCCTCTACGCCGGGAATCCGGGAGAGCCCTTGACGCAGGTGCTGGCGGAGCCGGTGACCCAGTGGGAAAATTCCCGGTACTACCTCTACGCCATCACCGACGATGGAGCGCTGGTGCAGGTGAGCCCGGACGGCAGCGTCCGCAACACCCTCTATCGGGCCCGGTACGGCCAGCTTCGGGACGTGGACTACCAGTGCGGTATGGTGTTCCTGCTGGACGGGGACGATCTGGTGCAGCTGGACCTGACCACTATGGAGCAGCGGACCCTTCTGGAGGCCGAGGCAATGGTTGCCTGCCAGTACATGGGCGAAAATCAGGTCTATATCTGCCAGTCCAAGGGCCTGCACCAGACGCAGTACATCCTAAACCTGGAGACCCAGACCCTGGAGGAGACCGTCATCAATTAAAACATTGGCTCGGGGAAAATCCCCCGTGTCACCTACAAACCCCAGGCCAGGGACCGTGAAGGTTCCTGGCCTGGGTCTATTGTATGGAACGTATCAGGACAGAGTAAAAGTAATGATAGCAAGATAATTTGTTAGCAAATATAGGAGTAGATAAGGTACAATAAGTTGCGCAAAAAAGAAGATGGCAAAGAAGTAGACATGGCTTACGGTCTCTGGTAGAATGAAGTTGCTACACAAACATTCGAAAGGAGACAGCAAACCATGTCCAACAACATTGTGAACCATAGTCAATAAAGTGGACAAGTAAAATTCTGAAAGAAAATGGATTCAGCCTGGTTTGGGGGCAGGCCATG
>CANQFY010000001.1 GCA_947600025.1 uncultured Oscillospiraceae bacterium | reverse complement strand
TTTTTCCCTCCGATCCGATATAATATCCCAAAAGGCAGCCGAGGCCGCCGGAATTTTGATCAGGAGGTATGTCCCATGAGCAAATACGCAGGCACCCAAACCGAGAAGAACCTGGAAGCCGCCTTTGCCGGCGAATCCCAGGCCCGGAACAAGTACACCTATTTTGCCAGCGTGGCGAAGAAGGAGGGCTACGAGCAGATCTCCGCCCTGTTTCTGAAGACCGCCGACAATGAGAAGGAGCACGCCAAGCTGTGGCTCAAGGAGCTCCAGGGCATTGGCGACACCAAGGCCAACCTGGCCGCCGCCGCCGACGGGGAGAACTACGAGTGGACGGATATGTACGAGGGCTTCGCCAAGACCGCCGAGGAGGAGGGCTTCCCCGAGCTGGCCCACCGGTTCCGCCTGGTGGCCGCCATTGAGAAGAGCCATGAGGAACGCTACCGCGCCCTGCTGAAAAACGTGGAGACCGCCCAGGTCTTTGAAAAGAGCGAGGTCAAGGTGTGGGAGTGCCGGAACTGCGGCCACATCGTGGTGGGCACCAAGGCCCCCGAGGTCTGCCCCACCTGCAACCATCCCCAGAGCTATTTCGAGGTCCACGCGGAAAATTACTGATCCATAGACACAAGGAAGCCGGAGCAACCCTCCGGCTTCCTTTATATATAATGTGTATTATATGGTTTCCAGGAAGCGCAGGAAGGCCGCCTGGCCCGCCGGCGTCCGCTTGTAGACCCCGGCGTCCTCCAGGACCTGGGCAAATACCAGCCCGGTCTCCTTTTTCACGACGTCCAGGGCGTTTTCCGGAGTAATGACGTACTTTTCCCGGAAGCCCTCGGCCCAGGCGGCGTGCTTTTCCGTCAGCTCGCTGCCCCGCAGGTCCCCGCCGCTCGCCAGGGTCTCCGCCACCGCCGTCAGCTCCGCTTTCAGCCGGGCGGGGAGGACTGCCAGGCCCATGACCTCGATGAGGCCGATGTTCTCCTTCTTGATGTGGTGCAGCTGGGCGTGGGGATGGTACACCCCCAGGGGATGCTCCGCCGTGGTGATGTTGTTCCGCAGCACCAGGTCCAGCTCATAATCCGCCCCCCGGCGGCGGGCGATGGGGGTGATGGTGTTGTGGGGCTCCCCGTCGGTCTCGGCGTAGATGAAGGCCGCCTCGTCGGTATACCCCCGCCAGGCGGTGAGGACCCGGTCCGAAAGGCTGATCAGCGCCTCCGGCGCCGGCCCGGTGAGCCGCAGCACGGATAGGGGCCACTTGACGATCCCCGCCCGAATTTGGGGGTAGTCCCGGAACGCCACCGGCGTCTCGATGGGGGCGCGCTCCATGGGGAAGGTGTAGTGCCCGCCCTGGAAGTGGTCGTGGGCCAGAATGGAGCCGCCCACAATGGGCAGGTCCGCGTTGGAGCCCACAAAGTAGTGGGGAAACTGCCCCACAAAGTCCAGGAGCTTGGCAAAGCAGGCCCGGTCGATCTTCATGGGGGTGTGCTCCCGGTTGAAGCAGATGCAGTGTTCATTATAATAAACGTAGGGGCTGTACTGCAAAAACCAGGGGCTGCCGTTGATGGTGATGGGCACCGGCCGATGGTTCTGCCGGGCGGGATGGTTGACCCGGCCGGCGTAGCCCTCGTTCTCCCGGCACAGCTGGCACCGGGGATAGGCGGCGGCCGGCAGATTCCGGGCGGCGGCGATGGCCTTGGGGTCCTTCTCCGGCTTGGACAGGTTGATGGTGATGTCCAGGTCGCCGTAGGGGGTGGGGGCCACCCATTTCATATCCCGGGCGATCCGGTCCCGGCGGATGTAATTGGTGTCCTGGCAGAATTGGTAGTACCAGTCCGTGGCGGCCTGGGGGCTCCGGGCATATAGAGCCCAGAATTTCTCCGCCACCTGGGCGGGTCTTGGCGTGAGGCGGCCCATGAGGGCCGTGTCGAACAGATCCCGATATACCGGCGAGTCCTCCGGCACCACGCCCCGGGCGCAGGCATCGTCGGTTAGGACTTTTAGCACCTGGGGGAGGTCCACTCGGTCCCAGGTCTTGCCCGGATCGACGTAGGTGTCCAGCTTCAGGGTCTCTAACAGGGCGTTGACCGCCCAAACCGTCTCCCCCTCCTCGATCAGCCCGGTGGAACGGGCGTAGGAAATCAGCTGCGAAATCGCTTCGTTGACCATGGCGCTTGCCTCCCGATGATTGGGGCCTTTCGCCCCCGAATAGGGCCATTATAGCCCATCCGCCTGTTTCCGTCAAGGAATTTTCCGGTCCCTACCCGATCAGCGCCGCCTCCCAGGGGCCCAGACAGCCGCTGAACAGCCCGCCGCTAAGCAGCTCTCGCCGCCCGGCGTAATGGGGCAGCGGCGCGGCGCCGTCCTTGCAGTGGAGCAGGAGGGTGACCTGGTCGCCATCCAATTGGGTGGTCAGGGCGGCGGTCCCGGCCCCGTCGTCCACCTGATAGGCCGTCACCTGGCCCCGGTACAGGCAGGGGTGGGCCCGCCGGGCGGCGGTGAGCCGGCGATACCAGTCGAAAATCGCCGGGACCTGATATTTTTCGTCCCACACCATGCCCCGGCGGCTGTCCCCGTCGCCGCCTCCGTCCATGGCGTATTCGTCGCCGTAGTAGATCATGGGCATACCGGGCAGCAGCAGCTGGAGGGCCGCCGCCATCTTTAACTTGGGCAGGCTGCCTCCCGCCGCCCGGAGGAACCGCTCCGTGTCGTGGGAGCCGATCAGGTTCCACAGCACCCCGAAGACGGCGGGGTGGAGATTCCCCCGCAAAAAGCCCAGATTCTCAAAAAACGCGGACACCGGAATGGTCTCCCGGGCCACCAGATCCAGGACGCTGTTGTAAAAGTGGTAATTCATCACGCTGTCCCACTCATCGCCCTGGAGGAAGTCCCCGGCGTAGTGCCACTCCTCCCCGATCAGCAGGGCGTCGGGCTTCTCCGCCTTGACGGCCTCCCGGAACCGCCGCCAGAACCGGTGGCTCACCTCGTCGGCCACGTCCAGCCGCCACCCGTCGATGCCGCAGGCCCGGATCCAGTACCGGCCCACGTCCAAAAAATAGGCCTCCACCTGGGGGTTGCGCAGGTTCAGCTTGGGCATCCCGCCGAAATAGCTGAAGGTCTTGAAGTTGGGGATCTGCCCCCAGGCGCTTTTCAGGGGGAAGCCCTCGATGTAGTACCAGTCGATGTAGGGGGAGGCGGGGCCGTTTTTCTCAATGTCGGCGAAGGCGAAAAACTGCCGGGAGGTGTGGTTGAACACCGCGTCCAGAATGACCTTCATGCCCAGTTCATGGGCCCGGTTCGCAAGCTCCTTCAGGTCCTCCAGGGTGCCCAGGGCGGGGTCCACGGCGTAATAGTCCAGGGTGTCGTATTTGTGGACGGTCCCGGCCCGGAATACCGGGGTCATGTAGAGCACGTCCACCCCCAGGGCCTGGAGATGGTCCAGCCGCTGGATGACGCCCCGAATGGTGCCGCCCAGATCCCGCCGGTGATCCACCGGGACCCGATACCATTTCTTTTCCGGGATTTCCCCCTCGGGGGCGAAGCTGGCGGGGAAGATCTGGTACACCACCCGGCCAGCCGCCCAGTTGGGGACGGTGAACTTTTCTTCCTCCCGCAGATTTTGGGGGCAGTCAAACATCCGCTCGATGTCTGTAAAAGGCGCGGGGGAAAATTCGTAGTTTCCGTAGTAGACGGTCTCCCCGTCTATGCCCCGAAGCTCGAAAAAGTAGCGCAGGCAGACCACATGGAAGGTCAGCTCCGCCTCAAAATAGTCGCTGACCCGGTCCCGGGCGGCCAGGGACATGGCCACGGTTCGGCGGGTGTCCTTCCGCCAGAGGGGCAGGTACTTGTCCTGGCAGTGGAGGAGGACTTCCTTCACGTCCCCCCTTTTCACACGGATGCGGAACAAAAACCGGTCTTTTTCCAGGGCAAAGCAGTACCTTGCGTCGGCAAAGTGGCAGACAGCGGCGTACTCCATGGGCGATCCCTCCCGTCTTTTTCCCTATTCTATCAGAACCGGGCCCGAAATGCAAGGCCGTGAAAACACCAAGACCCCCGCCGCGCGGGGGCCTTGGATATTACTGGACAAGCTGCTGGACGATGTGGTGGAGCGCAACCAGGCGTACTACCGCGAGTTAATCACACTGGCGAAGGTGACAGAGCCACATACGCTGGTAGATCAGGCTGATATTGACGCTATCAAATCACAGTGCCAGCGGGAGTTCGGGAACATTACACGGTCTATGGGGTTTTTGGTGGACAATGGGCGGACGATGCTACAACCTGCAAAAACGTATCAGCATTGTCTCGACATGGCAGAGCTTAAAATTTCCTCTGGTGCTGTAAGTTATAACGAGGCCATAAGGCAAGCGGTGAGAGAGCTTGCAGACAGCGGGCTGAAGACCGTGGACTATGAGAGCGGACACGTTGACAGCGTGGACGTGGCCGCCCGCAGAGCGGTTATGACCGGCGTGAACCAACTCAACGCCAAATACCGAGAACAGAGCATGGACTACCTGGACACTGATTTAGTGGAGGTTTCAGCCCACCTTGGGGCGCGGAATATTCCGGGGCCTAATGGCTGGGAGGCGCATACCGAGTGGCAGGGCAAGGTGTTCCGCTGGAATGGGCACGGAAACAATGAAAAAACTTCAAAAAATGAATTGACAAGCGAAGGTAAAAATGCTACCATACAATCTTTCGAGAATGACATACAGATCGGAAGAAGCCTTGGGGCAGCAGCTTTTCGAGATGATGTTAAACTTCCTAACGGTAAGACAGCAAAGATAACAGAAGACTCAAAAATAACCAAGGTTTATACGTTTGCCGGTTATGGTACTAAAAAGAAGTTGCGTGTTGCAGATGCACTGGCTAAAGCGTATGATGTGGATGCCGAAAGATGGGTGCATAGGCGAGGAGATGGTTACGTAGACGTTGATGGATTGTCCAGGCATGCGGAACTTCATTGGTTTGAACATCCGGACGTTGGAAGGATAAAGATGAAGGTAAAGAGGTATTTTGATAATGAAAGTTAAATTTATCGGAGAAAGTGATCCGTTCGCTTTGTTGAATGGCAAAGTTTATGATGTTATCAGCATTGAGGAAGGCTGGTATCGTATCATAGACGAAGAGGGTATTGATGAAGACGATGAATTGCCCGGATATTTGTATCCCCCAGAGGCGTTTGAGATAGTAGAGGAAGATAAAAAAGGAAAACAATAGAAATAACGAGCGGAGGGAAGTATATGGCAGACGAACCAAATACTATTCATCTGAAAGCAAGCGCGGATGAGTTAAAGCAACTGGCAAGACCGCTTGTGGATTACCTGCGCAAGCATCACCACCCACATACCACAATCGTTATTACAGATGACCGTGTGGACGTGATGGAGAGCTTGGCTGGTATACCGTTCCCGGTTGAGGATTAACCGATTTTCCTGTAAGCGTATGTGGTTCTTATATTTGCTCTGAAATACTGACCTTTAGACGGAGCGGACATGAGTCCACGGTAAATGTGATCAGGGACGTTTGAGTATGAGTACGTGCCGCCTTTATGAAAGCAAACATACAGAGTTTTGGAGCTTGCGTCATACCCGACGCTTTCTAAATCGCGCGAGTCAACAGAAATCATATTCATTTTTCTAACCCTTTCATTGCATTTATATCTTGGGGAAAAAGCGGGAACAAGGATGGTGGTTTTATGGCAGATTACCCCGATTTTGAAAAGTCGTGCGGTTACGGAGACGTGACCGGCATCCTTGGAGCAAATTGCAGGCACAGTTACTGGCCGTTTTTGGAAGGTACCATGGAAAGAACGTACGCAGATACCGAGTTGGAGGCCATGAAGCCGGAGAACCGTTCCAAAATCGCGTATGACGGCAAGGAATACGACGACTACCAGGCCACGCAGTTGCAGCGCAAGTTGGAGCGCACGATCCGCAAGATCAAGCGCCGCAAAATGGCCTTTGAGGCCGCTGGACTAAAAGAGGACGCCACCGCCGCCGGCGCCCGCCTCCGTGCGTTGAACAAGAAATACAGAGAGTTCAGCAAGGCGGCGGGGCTACCAGAACAGCGGGAAAGAATGAGGGTGGAATATCCGTAATGGATGGAAAGATCATCTAGGCCATTGAAACAGTGCTTTCAAAGGGCCAGCGGGATGGAAGATTTACGGTTCCTCCGGCAGAAATTCCACCTGCCCGTCCTCCAGGCGGTAGATGGCGCCCAGGACCGTCTCCTCGGGAAAGCTGGAGCGCAGGATCTCCACGCCCCGGCGGACATTCAGGACGCAGGCTTTTTCCTCGTCCCGCTCCTGGCCGATGGCCCGGCGGATCTCGTCGGTGATGGACTTCACATATCCGTCCGGGTCGTGATGGATCGCCGCGTCCACCGCGCCGCAGTGGGTGTGCCCCAGCATCACCACCAGCCGGCAGCCCAGATGGGAAATGGCGTATTCCACGCTGCCCAGCTGGTGCCGGTCCAGCACATTTCCGGCCACCCGGATGACGAACAGCTCCCCGATGCCGCAGGAGAAGATATCCTCCGGAATGACCCGGGAATCGGAGCAGGTGATGATCACGGCGAAGGGCTTCTGCCCCTCCAGGGCGGTTTTCCGCCGGATCTCCGGCGAAATGTCCCCGGTGGGGGTGACGGATCGCAGATAGGCCCGGTTTCCGGCCTTTAGCCGGGCCAGAGCGTCGGATGTACACATGGGGATCCCTCCTTGTTTTTTTTAAAATACACATTCCTATTTTACAGGATCCTCCGTGATTTTTCAAGCGGCGCTTGGTCAGCGAAAACGCGCCCGCCGGCGGCCATCACGCCACAAGTTCGTCCTCGTGCGCACTGTCCACCTGCGGCGCACAAATTAAAGGAATTTTCTCAAAAAGTATTTCCACGACGTACACATTCCAAATGGATAAAAATTCCGTCTTTATCCCGGCGGTTTATTCCTTCCGCCCCCGGTGGGAACCCTGGGAAATAGCCCATGATTTTCCGATTTTCAATGGAATATTTTAGTGAATCTTTTCATTGACATTTGCAAAATTGAACACTATAATACATATTATGCGGTATGGTGTCTATTTATGCCATCTATTGTGTTAGGCGCCGGCACGCGAAAACCCGGCGTCCCGCCGGAATCCGTATTTCTGCGGTACCTTCCTCAGAAAAGCGAAAAAGAAGAAAGGTAGAAGAGTTATGGGTAAGCATTCGATTTTGAAGCGTATTTGCGCGGTGCTGTTGGTGGCCGTGCTGACGCTGGGTACCCTTCCGCTCCGGGCCTACGCGGCAGGCGAGGAGCTGGAAGAACTGGCGTTCGTCCCCTCCGACATTACCCCGGACCTCCGCCTGCCGGAGGCTTCCCTGGTCGACCGCTCCGACGGCGGCGAGGATTCGACTTCTGTCCCGGAACCGAACGCGGAAGATGTGGTCCGCGTGTCGATCGTCCTGGACGAGGTATCCACCATCGCGGCTGGGTATGCCATTGACTCCATCGCGATGAATCCCAGCGCTGTGGGCTACCGGAACGGACTTCTGGACGCCCAGAACACTGTTCAGAGCAAAATTGAGCAGAATGTGCTGGGCGGTAAGCACCTGGACGTGGTCTGGAACCTGACCTTGGCCGCCAACATCATCTCCGCCAACGTGGAGTATGGTAAGCTGGACGCCATCAAGGCCATCCAGGGCGTCAAGGACGTTTTCGTGGAGACCAGGTATCTCCCCATGGAGACCACCTCCACCCAGGCCCTGGACCCCAATATGAGCACCTCTTCCCAGATGATCGGCTCCGCCCCTGCCTATGCCAGCGGCTATACCGGCGCTGGCAGCCGGGTTGCCATCATCGACACCGGCATTGACTCCGACCATGAGCTCTTTGCCGAGGACGGCTACCTCTACTCCCTGGGCCTGAACGCCCAGCGCAAGCAGATGGATAAGAGCGCCTACATAGACTCTCTGGATCTGCTGGACGACGATGAGATTTCCAGCGTGCTGGATCAGCTCCATGT
Organism: uncultured Oscillospiraceae bacterium; assembly: GCA_947600025.1. Classification (GTDB taxonomy): domain Bacteria; phylum Bacillota; class Clostridia; order Oscillospirales; family Oscillospiraceae; genus Faecousia. The sequence continues at coordinate 71,427 of CANQFY010000001.1, read as the reverse complement.
GAAGGCGGGCATCGCCGCCGCCGACCTGAGCCTTTCGTCCAAGATCCCCTTCGCCTATAACTATGTGGACGAGAATCTGGACATCACCCACGACAACGACACCGAGGGAGAGCACGGCTCCCACGTCTCCGGCATCGCCGCGGCCAACGCCTACCTCAAGTCCGGCAGCGGCTACGCCCTGTCCCTGGACGAAGTGATGACCCAGGGCGTCGCGCCGGATGCCCAGATCCTCACCATGAAGGTTTTTGGAACTGGGGGGGGTGCATACGACTCTGATTACATGGCCGCCATTGAGGACGCCATTGTCCTGGGCGCCGACGCCATCAACCTGTCCCTGGGTTCCTCCGTAGCGGGCTTCGGCCACAACGATACCTATCAGGCCATCATGGACAGCCTTTCCGAGTGCCTGTCCGTCGTGACCATTTCCGCCGGCAACAACGGCTCCTGGACCGACGGGCTGACCTACCAGTCCCTGTATGGCCGGGACGTCAACTTCCACACCGGCGGCTCCCCCGGCACCTACGACAATGCCCTGACCGTGGCCTCCGTGGACAACGTGGGCTACACCGACGCCTATCTGCAGTTCGGCAACACCATCATATACTGGTACGAGGGCCTGGGTTACGGCAACGAGAGTATGCAGACCCTCGCCGGCGACCAGGAATTTGTCTATGTGGCGGGGCCGGATGGTCTGGAAGACTGGGTCGGCTTCGGCGAGGAACATGAGTTCAACGCCCTGAAAGACGTTATCGCCGGCAAGATCGTGTTCATGAACCGGGGTGGCGGCGTCGACTTTTCCGATAAGGCCAATCGAGCCGCCGCCGCCGGAGCCAAGGCGCTGGTGGTGGTCAACAATGAGCCGGGCATACTCATGATGGACCTGACCGGCTACGAGTACACCATGCCTGTGGTCTCCCTGTCCCAGGAGGACGGTGCGCTGCTGTGGAGCCTCATTGACGACGCGGACAAGCACGTTATTGAGTACGAGTACGACTATTTTGGCTACTATATGGCGACTGAGACCCTGCCCTATGCCACCGGCACCATCCAGATCCATATGCCCACGCCCCAGATGGTCACGGACAAGTACATCATGAGCGATTTTAGCTCCTGGGGCATTCCCGGCACCCTGAAGATGAAGCCGGAGATCACCGCCCCCGGCGGCAACATCTACTCCATCAACGGCGCCATCAGCGGCGGCCAGAGCTACGAGAATATGTCCGGTACCTCCATGGCCGCGCCGCAGGTGGCCGGCATGACCGCCATCCTGGCCCAGTACATTCGGGAGAATGACCTGGTGGCCAAGACCGGCCAGACCGAGCGGACGCTGATCCAGAGCCTGCTGATGTCCACCGCTGTGCCTCTTGTGGAGGACTACGAGGGGAATGTCAACAGTGGAGGCCTGGGCGCCTATTACTACTCCATCCTGCAGCAGGGCGCGGGCCTGGGCAACGTGGGCGCCGCGGCCATGGCGCAGTCCTACATTATGATGGGCGCCGACGCCAACGACGACTATGCCGACGGCAAGGTGAAGGTGGAGCTGGGGGACGATCCCGGCAAGACCGGCAGCTACAGCTACAGCTTCACCCTGAACAATATGAGCGGCGCCGAGAACAGCTACAGCCTGTCCACCGACCTGTTCACCCAGGACCTGACGGAGAGCGGCGGCTATCTCTGGCTGAACGGCTGGACCACGCCGCTGATCGCCAGCGTGGAATACTATGTGGACGGCGCGAAGCTGGACACCAAGCCTACCCAGGAGCATGACGTGGACATGGACGGCGATACCGACGCCGACGATGCCCAGGCGCTGCTGGACTACATCGTGGACGTCCGCTCCGGGGATGGCCTGGACCTGCCCGCCGGCGATATGGACGGCGACGGGAAGTACACCACCTATGACGCCTACCTGATCTTGGCCTGCCTGGACACCCAGGTTACGGTGCCGGCCAACGGCTCCCTGAACATCCGGGTGGAGATCCAGCTCAAGGACGCCCGTTTGGATCAGTATGTGGACGGGGCCTATGTGGAAGGCTTCACTTATGTCCGGTCTCTGGCCTCCTCCGAGGGCGAGCTGGACGTGACCCACTCCATCCCCATCCTGGGCTTCTACGGAAACTGGTCTCAGCCGGCCATGTTTGACCATGTGGGCCTGCGGGAGTTCCTATACGGCACGGACGAGGTGCCCGGCCCCTACATGACCAGCTATGCCTACGGTCTGTCTGGCCGCGTCTCCAACTTCCTGAGCTATGAGGACGGCAATGGCGTCCTCCAGGCCGTGATGGGCAACCCCTACCTCGTGGAGGAGACTTACCCGGAGGAGAAGGCCGCCATCCGCAGCACCGATGTCCTGGCGAGGTATTACTTCGCGCTGATCCGGAACGCTTCGGACATGGCGCTGGTCGTCACCGACGGCAGCGGCAAGGTCTTGACCGTCGATTCCCCCTACCGGGATACCTACGCCCCGGCTTATCTGTTCGATGAGTCCTTGGGTGAATATTACTGGAGCCGCACGGACTATACCTATCCCTGTGAGATCGTGCCCGGCGATCTGGGCCTGAGCAACGGCGACGCCTTCTCCGTCAGCCTGGTGGCGGTGCCGGAGTACTACAGCGGTGTGGAACACCTGACCTCCAGCCAGATTGCGGACCTGGTTTCCGCGGGCACGCTGGGTGACGGCGCCTACCTGACCACCAAGCTCCACATCGACGATGTGGCGCCGGAAGTGATCAAGACCGAGAAGAATGCCAATGGCGATCTGATCTGCACGGTGAAGGACGATCAGTACATCGCGTATGTGGCGGTGCTGAGCCGCAGCGGCGTGCGGACCTTCTATGAGGCGGTGCCCGATTCCGGCAAGGGTGAGACCTATCAGTTCACCGTGCCCGCCGAGGCCCTGGCTAAGGCCGGCAAGTACTGCATGGTGATGGTGGCCGACTACGCCCAGAATGAGACCCCCGTTCTGGTGGAGTACAACGGCGAGGAGAACAACGGCGCCGGCGGTATGTTTGGCTTCACCGAGTACATTCAGGGCTACTCCGGATACGACAGCTGGATCCAGATCGACCCGGAGACGGTTGCCTACAACCGCTTTGGCGAGTCTGCCGGTCTGACGCTGGTGAACGTGGCCCCCATGGGCGCCCAGAGCGCCGACTATGTGGACGGCTATGTGTTCTTTGCGACCCCTAGCGGCGTCGTCTACGCCGCGCCCCAGGTGGAGCTGGACTATGCCACGCCCGTGGCTACCCTGCCCGAAGAGGTTGGCGTTGCCTGGGCCATGGCCTACTATGACGGCAGCCTCTACATCATGGGCGACAGCTGCGAGCTGTACAAGCTCAATCCGCTCAACGGCGTGGTGGAGCACGTCTGCGTTGTGGATGCCACCGCAAAAACGCTGACCAGCATGACTGTGGACGATGAGGGCACCTTCTACGCCATTGATTACAACGGCACGCTTCACACCTGGACCCTGCCCACGAACGGGGAGGAGGAGGTTTCCTCGGAGGAGGTCGACCTCAACAGTAAATTCATCGACAAGGAGGGCTACAGCGCCTACGAAATGATTGTTTCCATCGCCTGGGATCATGACAACGACGTGCTCTACGCCGCCGGCAGCTACCTCTGGAAAATCGATGTGAAGTCCGGAGAGATCACTGCGGAGCTGACGAACAAGGACGCGAGCAACTACTACGCCTCCATGATGCCGGAGACCTACGGACTCTACATCGTTCCCACCACAGTGGGCGGCGAGAGCCAGTTCGATCCCACAAACACGGTGGAGAGCGTCACCCTGTCCAAGACCGCGGTGACCACCTATGTTGGCAACACCGTTACATTGGAGGCCGAGCTGTCCCCCTGGAACCTGGAAAACAAGGAAGTCACCTGGACCAGCTCTGAACCCACGATTGTCGCCGTGGACGGCGGCAAGGTCACGGCCCTGGCGGAAGGTACCGCCACCATCACCGCTGCCTCTGTGGCCGATCCCACCAAGACCGCCGAGTGTGAGGTCACGGTCAAGGCCATGCCCTCCGTGGAGCTCAACGGCTTCGTGTGGGCGGACTACCCCGAGCAGCACTGGGCCAGCTTCAACCTGAACGACACCGCCAGCTGGAAGTCCATCAGCGCCCAGTCCGGGGCGGACTACTACGCCGGCGCCCTGGCAAACGGCAAGCTCTACGTCCATGACGTGGAAAGCCTCTACGAGGTAGACCCCGCCACCTTCGCGGCCGAGAAGATCAACGACTTTACCTATACCATGGGTACGTCCCTCGGCGTGTTCTCCGACGCGGCGCCCTGCCCGGCCTTCCCCGACGGCACCAGCCTGGGCAGCGACCTGGTGGCCCTGTCCTACCTGGGCAGCCTGGTGGAGTTGGTGAACTTCGACAACTTGGACAACCCGAGTGGCTGGCAGCTTGTGGATGAATACTTTAATTACGATTTTGGCGCTCCCATGGTGGGCATTGCCTTCCTGGGCCAGAGCAGCTACCTGCCATACAGCAACTATGCCAACTACTACGCCGTGATTACCGAGGCCGGCGACCTCTATCAGATTGCGCTCTTCCCCTTCGATGATGATGGCGATGGTGTGAAGGACATTTTCATCGCCGATGGCTTCATGGGCAGCACCGGCATCGACCTGACCGGTGCCAGCGAGATCACCGAGGGTGAGGGCGTTACGGACGTCAGCGTCTCGCTGCTGTGCGACGAGGAAAGCGGCAACCTGATCCTGTCCGCCTACACCGGCGGCAGCGCCAACGGCTCGACAGCTTACCTGTATCTGCTGGAAGTGGACCAGGACGGCACGGTGAGCGTAGCTCAGAGCAACGGCTTTGGCGCCGATGTGTGCCCGGTCACTGTACTGTATCAGGGCGGCACCGCGGCGGCCAGCCTGCCCAACTGGGCAAGCAACGTCATCAAGACGGAGGAAATTGCCTCCGCCACCGCTCTGAACGCCCAGAATGTGGTTTCCGCCGCCAAGGCGCACGCCTCGGAGACCCAGGGGATGTTCACCGGCAGCCTGAACAGCATCTCCACCACCAGCCCAATTGCCACCGTTGCCACCGTTGGCAAGGAGGTGCAGCTTATGAACACTGAGGACAACACCGTGACCATCAGTGTCTACGCCACCGACTCTACGAACGGGCTGTTCACTGTGGACTATGACGAGACGCTGCTGACCCTGAAGAGCGTGGAGGGCCTGACCGCTTACTACGCCTACAATGCCGAGACGGCCGGCACGGTCCGGTTCGACTACGCCGCCGCCGAGGAGCTCAACCAGCAAGTCGCGACGCTGGTGTTCACCTACGCCGAGGAGAACGAGGCCAGCATGAGCACCACCATCACCATCACCACCAAGGAGGATGGTCCCGACCTGAATGAGAATGGGCAGGAAATCGTAACGATTCGGCCGCCTGAGGTCTACGATGTGGATGAGCAGGTGAAGAACGGCTCCGTTATCGCCCCCGATGACGCCGTTGAGGGTCAGGATCTGGTTCTGACGCTCCAGCCCGGTCCCGGATACACCCTGCCCGACAGAGCGGATGACATTGTGGTTATCGTGGGCGGCGTGCAGCTCAGCCCCAAGGATTACATCTACAACCCGCTTACCGGCGAAGTGATCATCCCTGGCGAGAAGGTCACCGGAGATGTGGTCGTTACGGTGAAATTCCCGCTGATGCCTGCCCAGGATGTGCATCCTGTTGATCCTGGAACGGGAACCCAGCCCGCCGATCCCGGCCCCGCTTCCCCCGCCACCTCGAATCCTGCCACCACGGATACCTCCAACGACACCCCCAAGACTGGCGATGAGGCGCCGATCCTCCTGTGGACCGGTCTGGCGCTGGTCTCCTTGGCCGCTGGTTTGTATCTGCTGGTAGAACGCAAGCGCTTCTTCTAAGCCGCTTCTTCGCGATCTCCATATTTAATCAAAGGAGGGACCCTTACGGGCCCCTCCTTTTGTATACAAAAAACGTCGGAGCAAAGCGGACTTTGCTCCGACGTGGTGCGGGCAACTGGACTCGAACCTGCACGCCATTGGCAGTGGAACCTAAGGGCGACGTCACCTTGGTGAAGGCTTCATTGAAGGACAAGCAGGATCGGCATCCAGAAGAAATCATCCGTCCTGGGCAGAGCCGGTCACAGGTCTGTACCTTGCCCCACGGGGAAGTCTCCGGCTCCTGATACATTACCGCTAAAATCCATTATAGCACGCCCCGGCGGGGAATGAAACCTTCGAGGGAATGTGACGGTTTTTTTATGGATTTTTTTCCAAAAAGGTGCTATCATAGGCCCCAAAGGGGGCGTTATTTTTGACTCGAATTTTGTTGGTTGAGGACGATCCCACCATCCTGCGGACACTGTCGGCCTTTCTGGAGGGGGAGGGCTTTGCGGTGACGCTGGCGAGCGGTGAGGAGGCGGCGGTCCGGGCGATGGACGCGGAAAAGCCGGAGCTGGCCCTGGTGGACCTGTGCCTGGAGCAGGGGGACGGCTTCGGCGTCTTCCGGGAGGCGAAAAAGCGGGACCTGGGGGTGATCTTTCTCACCGCCTCCGGGGACGAGTACAGCGTTTCCACCGGCCTGGATATGGGGGCCGAGGACTATGTGGCCAAGCCCTTCCGCCCCCGGGAGCTGGTGGCCCGAATCCGCGCCGCCCTCCGCCGCCGGGGCAGCCGCCAGGTGATCCGCCTGGGGGATTTGACGGTGGACACGGAGCGGGCCGCCGTCACCCGGGCAGGGCAGGAGCTCTACCTCTCCGCCCTGGAGTACCGGCTGCTGCTGGTGTTCCTCAACAACCGGGGCCGGGTCCTGTCCCGGGCCCGGCTTTTGGAGGAGATTTGGGACAGCGCCGGGGAATTTGTGGAAGACAACACCCTGACGGTCTATATCAAGCGCCTCCGGGACAAGATCGAGGCCGATCCCCAGGACCCCAGGCTCATCAAGACCGTCCGGGGCCTGGGTTACCGACTGGAGGGTTAGACGATGACCAAGGAGCCGGAAATCGGACGGGAGCTGGCGATCCTGCTGGCCCTCAGCGGGATCTTTACCGCTGCCGCCTTTGTCATGGCCGGTCCCGGCTGGGGGCTGGCGGCGCTGGGCTTCTGCCTGGCGGGGCTGGGGGTCCGGGTCTTCTTCGCTGGGAAGCGGCAGCAGCGGTTGGAGAAGCTGAGCGAAAATCTGGAAAAGCTGCTGCTCTACGGCGAACCCCTGTCCATCCCCGCCTACCAGGAGGGGCAGATCGCCATTCTCACGGACCAAATTCAAAAAATGACCATCCGCCTCCAGGAGGCGGCCCAGAAAAGCCAGGAGGACCGGGAAATGCTGGCCAATTCCCTGGCGGACATCTCCCATCAGCTCCGCACCCCCCTCACCGCCATGGCCCTCACCGCATCCCGGCTGTCCGACCCGGCCCTGGGGGAGGAGGAGCGGGCAAAATGCTGCCGGGAGCTGCAGAGCCTGCTCTCTGGCACCGAATGGCTGGTGGAGACGCTGCTAAAGCTGTCCCGGCTGGACGCCGGGACGGTGAGCCTGTCCCCCCAGCGCCTTTCCGCCCAGGCCCTGGCGGAGCGGGCGGCGGCGCCGCTGGCCATTCCCATGGAGCTGCGGCAGCAGACCCTGGCGCTGCGCTGCGGCCAGGCCGCCCTCCGGGCGGACCCGGTGTGGACGGCGGAGGCCCTGGGAAATCTGCTGAAAAACTGCATGGAGCACACCCCCACCGGCGGGACCATCACCGTCACCGCCCAGGAGACGGCCCTTTACACCCGCCTGACCGTGGAGGACACCGGGCCGGGCTTTGCCAAGGAGGACCTGCCCCATCTGTTCCAGCGGTTTTACAAGGGAAAGGACGCCCCGGGCTACGGCATCGGACTGTCCCTGGCCCAGCGGATCGTGGCGGCCCAGGACGGCACCCTGGAGGCGGAAAACGGGCCCCAGGGCGCCAGGTTCATCGCCACCTTTTATAAACAGACGGTCTAGGTTCGTTTGGGGGCTCCGGCAGGGGCCCCTTTTTGAAATGACGGAAAAATGACACAATCGTCACCGGGTAGTCACGGAGCCGTAAGAATTATGGGGTATCATGAGATCAAACAGACCGGGAGGGATCCAAATGAAGCTGTTGCGAAGTCTTACCTGGCGCACCATGCGCCGGAACCGAGCCAGGAGCCTGGCCACGCTGGTGGGCATCCTCCTGTCCGTGGCCCTGTTCACCGCCGTGACCATCGTGGGCGTCAGCGTATGGGATTATGTCTACCGAGCCACCGCCGAGAGCTGGGGGGACTACTACATCTGCTTCCCGCGCCTCACCCAGGAGCAGCGGGACCGGCTTTTGACGGAGGAGGGCCTGCGGGAGGCCGCGGAGTGCCGAAATCTGGGGTATCTCCGCTTTCCTATTGAGGGAGACACGGGCTACGCGGTGGACCCCATCGCGGCGGTGGACAAGGAATACTTCTCCGCCCAGTCCGTGAGTACCTCCATGGGCAGGCTGCCGGAGAACGACCGGGAGCTGACCGTGAGCATGGCGGCCTACCGGTATCTGTGCCAGCAGGGCTATGACCTGGGGGACACCGTAGAGCTGACCCTCTACGACCGGCTGCCTCTCCACTTCTACGAGGAGCTGGTGCCGGACCCGGAGGAGGTTGCCTTCACCAGGGAATATACCCTGGTGGGGGTCCTGGACTACGGGATCCTCTTTTCCCAGGAAAACCTGATCTACGACGGAGAAAAACAGCAGATCCAGACCGCCTGCCTGACCCGGATCGGGGCGGGGGATCAGCCGGTCTGGTATCGGATCTACGGGAAAACCGCCGATCCCAGGGCGGTCTACGATCTGCGAAACGGGGGATATGGAGAGACCCTCCTCAACGACGCCCTGCTGAGCGTCTGCGGCGCGGGAAGCGACGGGGCGTTCCCCCTGTCCCTGGGGGCGATCTATGGGGCGCTGATCGGGGTGGTGCTGATCTCCGCCGTGTGGGTGATCTCCAACGCCTTTTCCATCTCCGTGTCCCAGCGGGCCCGGGAGTTTGGGCTGCTGGCCAGCGTGGGGGCCACGAGAAAGCAGATCCGGGCCTCGGTCTTCACGGAGGCGGCCATCCTCTACGCCCTGGGCCTGATTGGCGGCCTGGCGGCGGGGCTGGGGCTGAGCCTGCTTTGCAAGGCGCTCTACGGCTCCTGGCTGGAAGAGCAGTTCAGCCTGGGCGGGACCACCCCGGTGCGGGTGGTGATTTCCCCGCCGGCACTGCTCCTGGCGGCGGGGATCAGCGGGGCGGCGGTGCTGCTCTCCGCCTGGAAGCCCGCCCGCCTGGCCGGAAAAATGGCCCCCATCGAGGCCATCCGCCATTCGGAGGAGGCCCGGAAGCTGCCCAAGCGGCAGGGCATCCGGCCCTGGACCTACCGGCTCTGGGGTCTGCCGGGGGTGCTGGCGAGAAAATACTACGCCGTCCACCGGCGGCGCTACCGGTCCACGGTGGCGTCCCTGGCGGTCAGCGTGAGCCTGCTGCTGTGCGTGTGGACCGGCTGCGACATGGTGACCTCGGCCGCCGAGGCTTCCTGGGACCTGCATACCGCCGATTTTGAATGCTTCGCCCTTGCGGGCAGCGAGGGAATGCCCCGGGAATTGGAGGACTATTTTTCCAGGGTGGAGGCCCGGCCGGAGGTGGAGGAATCCTGCCGGTTCGTGTCCCGGACCGTATCAATGATGGTCCCGGTGGAGCGCCTCAGCGAGCCCTACCGGCGGTTTCTCGCCCAGACGCGGCCGGAGTCGCTGCCGGAGACGGGGGAGATCCTGGTGGAGGCGGAGGTGGTCTATGTCCAGGACGGGGCGCTGGAAGCCGCCCTGGCCCGGCAGGGCCTGTCCCTGGACCCAACCAAGGCCCTGATCCTTCGGCAGCGGTACACCTATCCCGATACCGTGGATGGCAGGACCCGGACCCGCACGGTAGAGGGCAGCCCCTTTGCCGACGCCCCCGGGGCCGTAACGGGCCGGGAAGGGAGCAGGTTCGACATCATGCAGCGGGCGGCGGAGGAGCTCATGCCGGGGAAGAGCCTCCTTTGGGACGGGGAGGAGCACATTGGGCCCGGCGGAGCGAGTTATGTAACCTTCCTGGAGTTTGGGGGCGCCGGAACCGGCGAGTTGGACCACACCTATCTTCCGGAGGTGGCGGGGGATCAACTGCGGCTGTACGCCTATGACCCGGCCACCGGGAAGAGCGCCGCCCAGCCGGACCTGGAGATGGACATTGGAAAGGCCCTGACACTGACCCTGGGGCCGGAGCTGGAAACCGCCCTCCTGGGGGCGCGGACCAAGAACAGCCTGACCCTGATCTACCCCCTCTCCGCTCTGGAGGGGGAGGATGTGGAGCTCCATCTGGCCATTCGGGTGCGGCAGTACGCCTCCATGCGGAGCTACCTGGGGGAGGAGCAGCACCTGGCTCTCCTGCAGGTGGGTTTGGGGACGAGCGGAACCGGTTCCCGGGCCTTTTTGCCGGATTATACGGATTATTTGGGAAGCGAGGCGTCCCTGCGGGGGACCCTGGCGCTGGTGCGGGGACTGTCCTACGGCTTCGCGGCGCTGATCGCCCTGCTGGCGGCGGCCAACGTGCTCAACACCGTCTCCACCTCCCTGCTGCTGCGGCGGCGGGATCTGGGGATGCTGCGGAGCGTGGGGATGGACGCCGGGCAGATGTACCGGATGATGCTCAGCGAGAGCGTGATCTATGGCGTCCGGGCGCTGCTGTGGAGCGTGCCGGTGAGCCTGGCGCTGTGCTATGGGTTCTATCTGTGGAGCGGCGCGGTGGATCATATCGACTTTTCCATGCCCTGGGGGGCGCTGGGGATCGGGTGCTTTGGGGTCTTGGCGCTGGTGCTGACCACCACGGTCTATTCTGTGGCCCGGCTGCGGCGGGAGGCCCCCATGGAAGCCATTCGTAGCGACGGAATATAAATTGGGAGGGTACACAATGGATATTTTACGGACTGAAAACCTGACCAAGCGCTATGGCCAGGGGGAAAATGTGGTGACGGCTCTGGACCGGGTGTCGTTTTCCGTCGAAAAGGGGGAGTTCCTCGCCATTGTGGGCCCCTCCGGCTCGGGGAAATCCACGCTGCTCCACATTCTGGGCGCTGTGGACCGGCCCACGGAGGGAAAGGTGTACCTGAACGGTCAGGACGTGTTCGCCCAGAACGAGGATCAACTGGCCATCTTCCGCCGGCGGCAGGTGGGACTCATTTACCAGTTCTACAATTTGATCCCGGTGCTGAACATCCGGGAGAACATCACCCTGCCGGTGCTGCTGGACGGGCGGAAGGTGAACCGGCGGCGGCTGGAGGACCTGATGGACCTGCTGGACCTCCGGGGCCGGGACGACCATCTGCCCAGCCAGCTCTCCGGCGGCCAGCAGCAGCGGGTGTCGATTGGCCGGGCGCTGATGAACGATCCCGCCATCGTTCTGGCGGACGAGCCCACCGGCAACCTGGACAGCAAAAACAGCCGCCAGATTGTGGAGCTGCTGAAGGATTCCAATCGGCGCTTCGGGCAGACCCTCATCGTCATCACCCATGACCCGGCCATCGCGCTGCAGGCGGACCGCATTATTACTCTGGAGGATGGGCGGATTGTCAAGGACGACAAGATCCAATGAATCCGGGAGCCGCCGGGATCGGGTCCTTGCGATTCGCGCTTTTTACGGCCAGGCAGATCCTGTTGGCCGGATGTATCAAAGGGATCGGGAAAACGATTGGTGTGATCTGGCAAAAGCTTCACGTTCAGGCGCCCGCGCGCATAGCCTTGTAAGCCAATAAAAATGCCTTTCTCCGGTACATCTCTCAGGCGACCGTTATACAGAATATATTCAAAGCGGAAAACCAATAGAGCGCCTTTGCGGTGTATGATGTGTTTCGGACGAATTGGGGTAGATTTATTCATAATTATATTGTATGATAAAGGAAAAATGGATCTGTTCGCTGGGCAAATGAAAAATTTCAGAGGCACGACCGGATCGATACATGACGAGGAGAATATTGCGATGGAAAATGAATTGTTGAATTTACTCCATCTCCAATGGGAGATCGTGGGTGTTTTTCTGGGGAATACCAGCGCGGTCTGCGACCTGGACGCGTCCCCGGAAAGGAGAAATTGTGTGATCCCGCTTCTGATGGCCGCTTCCAAGGGAAAGGTCATTTCCATGAATGAGGAAAGCTGCAACTGTCCGGGCGGCGCCACCGGGTGCTGCTTTGGGGACGGATTTACCAGGAGGAATCCGAACATCCACAAGCTGCTCTCCCAGGGGTTTGGGGATCACGCGCCGCCGCAGGCGCGGGAGCCAATGAAATATGGGGAGCGGTTTTTCTGCTCGGAAGAGCTGGCTTTGAAGTGGCGCAATGCCATGCCATATTCGGAGAAAGGATATCCCCGCGTCGTATTTGCACCGATCAGCCGATGGGACGAAGTGGGAAGGCCCGATGTGGTTTTCATTCTCGCGCGGCCGGATCAGCTCTCCGCGCTGGTCACCATGCTGGGTTCCCACAACGGCGAGGCGCTCAATACCATTGCCCCCTTTGGGGCGGCCTGCCAGTCGATTGTATACGCGGTGGATCAGATCGAAAAAGAGCGGCCGATGGCGGTGATGGGTCTGTTCGATATCTCCCAGCGGCGGGAGGCGCTGGCGGATTGTCTGTCTCTGACGATGCCCTATGCCCTGTGGGAGGGGCTGACGAAGGACCTGGATAAGAGCTGCCTCACCACCCACGCGTGGAAAGAGATTGAAAAAAGGTTGTAAAACTGTTCCTTGGAATTTGCGGGGCAAAAAATGAACGGGCGCGGCGGCTCCTTTGAGAGTCCCCGCGCCCGCTTTTTTGTGGGTGTGGCTATAAAATTCCCGGCAGAAAGTCGGTTGCGCAGGGCAAGGCTTGCCCTTAAACAAGATGTGTTCCGCAGTCTGCCTCCGAGCGCACAGGGATGGGAATCAAAACGCTGAGCAGAAAAATACCGTCCTCTGTGGAGATGTTCATGGTCCCGCCGTAGCGCTCGGTGATGCTTTGGATGCTTTTGATCCCAAAGCCATGGCTGCGCTCGTCCGCTTTCGTGGTATGGGGCAGCCCGTTTTCCATGGTGAGGGCTCCGTCAAAGTAGTTTTCAATTTGAATGAAAGCCGCCCCATGCCGGTTCAGCACCGTCACCGCCACGCTGCGCCGCGCCATGTCCCGGACCGTACAGCTCCCCTCCACGGCGTTGTCCAAGGCGTTGCCGAACAGGGTGTAGATGTCCACCGGCGACATGAAATCCAGCAGCTTCCCCTGGGCCATGCAGGTCCAGGAGATGTGCGCCCGTTCGCAGAGCAGGCTCTTCTCCGTAAGTACCGTGTCCAGCACTTCGTTGCCCGTCTTGCTCACCGCGTCGTAAATCAGAACGGACCGCTCGATCTCCTCCAACCCCGCGTCCTGCTCCCGGCGGTCCCGCACCAAGCGCAGGGCCGCGATCTGGTGCTTGAGGTCGTGGCACTTTTGATTGATGATGTCGATGTTCTCTTTGGAGAACTCATACTGCTCCTGGAGCTGCCGGCGCAGGGGCAGGAGAAACACCGCCGTCATTACCATCATGGCCTGCATGAAGTCCGGGCGGAACATATAATATAGATATAAACTCACGCGGGGCCTCCCCCTTTCGTTTCGTTAAGCAGAGCCTGGAGAAATTCTTTGCGCCGGTGCCTGCTGATGGGCAGCCGCTCTCCTGCCACCAGGACGTCATTGGCAGTCACCGCTTCCACAAATCGGAGATTGACCAGGTAGCCGTTGTGGCAGCGGGTAAATCCATACTGCTCCAGCTCTTTTTCCACTTTTCCAAGGGAACGGGCGCCGGTCTGGAGCAGCTCTCCGTCGGCGGTGTGGTAGCGGAGTTGGTGGCCGTAGACCTCCACAAAGTAGAGGCGGGACAGGGGCAGCCGGACCATATCCCCGTCCTGACTGAGGATGATCGAGCTGCTGGTCCTGCCCCGCAGGATGCGCGCCGCCTTTTTCAGCTTCATCGCCAAGCTGTAATAGCTCACCGGCTTGAGCACATAGTCCAGCGCGTCCACTTCATAGCCTTGGATGGCGTATTGGGCCAGGTTGGTAATAAACATGATGAGCACGTCGGCATCCCGCCGGCGGATGCTCCGGGCGGTGTCGATGCCGTTCATGGCGGGCATATCCACATCCAGGAGCAGCAGGTCCCACTCCGCCGTGTAGCGCTCTACCAAAGTGGCCCCGTTGGGGAAGGCGCCGATGTGGATCTCGATTTGCTCTTCTTGGGCAAACCTGCGCAAATGCTCCTCCAGCTTCCGGGCAAACGCCGGCTCGTCCTCCGCGATGGCGATGCGAAGCATGAGACCTCCCCCTTCCTTACCGCGCCGTTCCCGCCGCAAATCTATCATTTTTAGTATAGACGTTTCCGCCAAAAAAGTCAAGATTACCGGCTGTCAAGGCCACAGGCGAAGCCCGTGGCCTTGACTTCGCGCGGTTTGGGCAAAGAGACGGTTTTTTACGATTGCGCTTCCAGAACGCGGCGAGCTGCCGTTCCAGCTCCGGCCCCCACCAATCCCGATATGATTCCTCCTCAGTTTTAGTCTTAAGAAAGGGGGGCGGTGGAACCACCGCCCCCTTTTGGTCCGTATATATGTGTTTTTTACTTTGGTCCGGGCCTGGTTGGCGATGGGAAATTCCCCAACCAGGCCCTATGGAGATAAAGAGGATCAAGCCGTTTTCTTTTTGCGGAAGGTGAAGTACAGCCAGGCGCCGCAGCCCGCCACAGCTGCCAGGTCCACCACGACCAGGACGATGATCCACCAGGCGAAGGGCTCGGTACGCACCGGCGGCGTGATGGGATCATGGCTGGTATCGGCGTTGTAGAGCGAGTTGGCATACTGGGCGCTGAGGTACATATAGGTGTTGTTCTTCACCGCGCTGCGAAGCCTCTGGTTAAAGGTGTTGGAGTCCGTCTCATAGGTAAGCTCCGCGGGATTGCCAAACATTCCGGCCACAAAGAAGCCGCTCATCCACAGGTCGCCGCCGGAGCGGAACTGATGGTCGCCGTTCATGTACTCGTGGTGGTCGCAATAGTCCGTGAGGACCGCGCCGCGGAAGCCCCATTCGCCCCGGAGCACGCCTTCGTCACTGATCAGGGCCTCGCTGCCGCCGGCCCAGATGGCGCCGATACGGTTGTAGGAGGTCATGATGCCGTTGGCGCCGCCCACCTGGATGGCCAGCTGGAAGGGCTTCAGATAGACCTCCCGGAGGGCCTGCTCCGTGATCCAGGTATAGATGCCGTCACGGTTCCACTCCTGCTCATAGAGGGCCAGGTGCTTCAGATAGACGTACATCCCAGCGTTTTTGGCGCCCCGCACAGCGTTGGCGGCCATGATGCCGGAGACGTAGGCGTCCTCGGAATAGTACTCAAAGTTTCTGCCGCCGAAGGGGCTGCGGTGCATATTGATGGCGGGGCCATACCAGCCGTTGATGCCCATGTTCACGCCTTCTCTGCCCAGAGACAGGCCCATTTCATAGGCCAGGTCCTTGTTGAAGGTCTGGCCAAGCACGGTGGCGCTGGGGAAGCCGGTGCCAACGCCGTACATCATGGCCATGCCAAAGCTGCCGATCTGGTTGGGGCCGTCCAGGTCCACCGTGCCGGGCTTGCCAATGGAGGCGGCGCCCCCGTTGGAGGCGTAGCCGTTGAGCACCATGGTGAGGGCCTCGGTCTTATCCAGCTGATCCAGCAGCTCCTCCCAGCGGGGATCGTCGTAGTCCGCGCCCAGAGCCAGGCCCAGTTCGCTGACCGTGCCGTCCGCGTTGGTGACGGACAGACCGTTGCCGGCGTTATAGGTCACGGGTTCGTCGCTGCTGTCGATCCACGCCTGGGCGTCCGCCTCGGTGTAGAGGTTGGTGTCGATCAGGTTCTGGGTCATCTCCCGGTTGGGAGCCAGCGCCGCGGGGAAGGTGCCCGCGAAATCAGCCCGGGACAGCCAGGCGATCTGGGCGCCGGAATCGCTGCCGTCAACGGAAATGCCATCCATGGCATCGCTGCCGGTGAACTTGTTGGACACCACCGCCCCGGTGATGGGGTCGGTCTCATAGCGGGTGGTCTCGATCTGATAGGTGATCACGCCGCCTTCGGTGTTCCCGGCGGCTTTGACCGTGTGGGCGTCGCTGCGGAGGCTGATCTGATAAGCGCCCGCGTCCAGCTCATAGCCCGCGAAGCCGTTGTTGTTCAGATCATAGGCGTCATACGAGGCCATATCCTCCACCTTGAAGGACAGGGTCACGTCCGCGGAAGCGCCCGGCTCGATGACCGGGGTCTTGGCGTAGTCGGCCAGCACCACGGAGGACTTCTCGATCTCACCCTTGATATAGGGGGCGGTGAAGTAGAGCTGGACCACGTCCTGGCCGGGCGCGCTGCCGTCGTTGGTCACTCGGACGGTCATGGTGATGGTGTCGTCCTTGCCCAGGGTGGCCCCCGCTTCCTGGGAGATCTCCGTCACTTCCCAGGAGAACGTGGTGTAGCTCAGGCCATAGCCGAAGGGATACTGCACCACGCCCTCATAGCCGGTGCCGTACTCGTTGGAGACATTGTCCCAATAGCCCTCGGCGTCCGCCGTCTCGAACCACTTGTAGCCCACATAGATATTCTCCACATAGTCTACATAGGCCACGCCCTGATAGGGGGTGGTATTGTCGCCTACGTTGCCGTTGGTGACGATCATCGGATACATGCTGCTGGTGGCATTGGTATAGTAGCCTTCCCCCTCAAAGCCGCCGGAGTTCGCGTAGCTGGCGATGGTGGCCAGATCATAGGGATAGGTGTCCACCAAATGGCCGGAGGGGGTGATGTCGCCGTAGAGCACCTTGGGGATGGCGTTGGCGCCGGTCCAGCCGGTGCCGCCCACAATCAGGCAGGCGTCCAGTCCCTCGATGGTCTCCAGGAAGCCCAGCTCCATGGTGTTGGTGGAGTTGATAATGACAATGACCTTGTCATAGTGGGCGCCTACATATTTCAGCAGCTCCTCTTCCTCCGTGGAGATCTCCAGATAGGTGCGGGTGGCGTCCTGATTATCGGTGCCGTTGGCGTGGGCCGTGGCGTCAAAGGCGCCCTTGTACTGCACCTTGGGCAGATCGTTGCTCTCGCCGGACACCCGGCCAAGAACCACCAGGGCCGTGTCGGAATAGGCCTCCGCGTTCTGGAGCAGGCTGTCGGTGTAATAACTGCTATCGTCGATGGACGGCTCATACAGCCGGGAGAACTGATAGCTCCAGGTGTTCAGCGCGCCATTGGCGGCAAAGGGGCGCTCCCCGAGATAATTGGTGTACATGTTGATGAGCTCTTCATTGTACTCGATGCCGGCGGCTTTCAGCGCCTCCAGAATCCCCACGGGGGCGCTGCCGTCGCCGGGCTGCTGCACCTGGCCGGAGCCGCTGCCGCCTCGGACCCACTGGGTGGCGGACCAGCCAAACACATTGACCTTGGCGGAGTCGGTCTTGCTCAGCGGAAGCACCCCGTTGTTGTTCTGGACCATCACGATGCCCTCGCCCTCGATCTGCTCGGCAAGAGCCGCGCTGGTCTGCCGGGCCGCCTGGAGCTGTTCCGATTCACCGCTGCCCGCCAGCATACCGGTGAGCATGTCCGCGAACATTCCACAGGCGATGTTCACGACCAGCAAAAGCACCAGAATGATCGAGGTGACCACGATCACGACGGCCTTTTTCCCTTTTCCGCTTTTCTGTCCGTTTTTCTTCATGATATCCCTCCTACAAAAATCACCGCATAAAAATACGCCCAGTTTACACGGCAGCTACCTTTATTATATAAGAAATAAATAGAACGGGGGCGAAAGTTCCTAATTGGTCCTTTTCAGTGCCTGGTTGGCAGAGCGGCAACGGTTCAGCCCCCTCGTTTCTGTGGCAGCCGCACGGTAAACACGCTGCCATTCTCCGGCGCGCTCTCCACGCCCACCTCTCCTCCGTGGAGGGTGACGATCCGGCGGACGATGGTCAGCCCCAGCCCGTTCCCCTCCGTCCGATGGGAGGTGTCGCCCTGATAGAACTGGTCAAAGATGTGGGCCTGGACGCTCTCCTCCATGCCGGGGCCCTCGTCCTGGATGGCGGCCACCAGGTCGCCGCCCTCCTGTTTCAGCGTCAGCTCCACCGTCCCGCCTGGGGGCGAGAATTTGACCGCGTTGTCCAGCAGATTCACCCATACCTCTTTCAGTTGGGCCTCGTTTCCGGAACACATCAGCTCCTCCCCGTCGAACCGGATATCAATCTGCTTGGAGCGCCACTTCTGCTCCATGAGAAGGATCACCTGACGAAGCTGCTCCGTCAGATCAAATTCGGTCACGCCGGTGAGGATCGTCTGGGCCTCTACCCGCCCCAACGCCAGCACATTGTTGGCCAGCTCCGCCAGCCGGTGGGCCTCCTCGCTGATGATCTGGAGATATTCCCGCCGCTCCGCCGGGTCCATCTCCTCGTCCTCCAGCAGCAGGTCGGCGAAGCCGCCCATCGAGGCCCTCAGGTACAGCGAGTAAAAACAAGAAGGGGATACTCCTTCGCGGTCAGTTCCGTCTTTACGCCGTCCACAAAGACCTCATGGGAGCGGGTGTCCACGCGAAGCCCCTGGATCACGATTTCCTGTTTCGGTTTCCCCTCGGTGTGCCTCGCAAGCACCGCCTTGACCCGCGCCATCAATTCCCGTGGGGAAAATGGCTTTACCACATAATCGTCGATGCCCAGTTCAAAGCCCATCAGCTTGTCGTACTCGGTGCCAAGTGCCGATAGCATGATAACGGGCGTTTGTTTCTGTTTGCGGATCTCCTTGCAGGCGGTGAACCCGTCCATCTCCGGCATCATAATGTCGAGAATGATCAGGTCATAGTCGTTTTCACTGCATAAACGCACTGCTTCTTTGCCGCTGTCCGCAGTGTCGATTCTATGCCCCTCATGCTCCGCAAAACGGGAAATCAGTTCTACAATATCCCTTTCGTCATCGACAGCCAATAGGTAAGCCATGATTTTCCTCCTATACAGCGCAAAACGCAAACCGCCCCTCGGACGGTTTGCCATTTTGCGATGAATTACTTGTGATAGCTGGAGCCGCGCCGCTGCCCGCCAACATAGCTGTACCCGGACATATCCTGAGAGGCATCCGCGTCATCGTCCTGCCGGTAAGACGCGCCTCTCTGCTGCCCGCCAACGTAGCTGTAAGACGCCGCCGCTTCTTCGGACCAAGGCGTTTCCCCAATGCCGTTTTCCGCTAAGAAAGCGTCCTGCTCGTCTTCGGGGAGTTCCTCGGCTTGGGCGTACAGATCGTTGCGATTGGCGCCGTTCTGCTGTCCGGTCAGATAGCTGTACGCGCTTCCATCCTCGGCTTCCGGGGCATAGGACGCGCCGGCTTTCTGTCCTGTGGTGTAGCCGGTCTTATCCTCGGTATCGTCCTCGTACTGGGCATCTGCCTGTTTGCCGGTCAGATCGCTGAACGCGTCGGATTCGGCGGCAAACACGGTCACACATCCCAGCGACAGTACAAGGGCCGCGACGACAACGGATAGCGCAATTCTTTTCCTCTTCATGGTTTCTACCACCTTTCATGATTCTGGCCTTCGCCAGTGATCATAGGATAAACCATGAATGAGGAATGGGCGTGGCGGTTCTTTGGAATCTGTGTGGAATACGCAAATGGCGAAGCACATTCCAGCAGGTACAATTATACCATAAAGCGCAGCGGAATGGTATAATGTGTCATCTTTTTCGGTTCCGCCCGGAGGGCGGGAGAAAAAGGACTAAAAATCAAAGTATAATAGCCGCCTTGCGGCTATTATACCATGGGCGCTGTAAAATTCCAATAGATGTTTGAACCAGGCCAATCATTTATGTTGCGAACCCCGCGTACTGCGTCATGTAAAGCGCATAGTATGTTCCCTTTCGCGCCAGAAGCTGGTCATGGCTGCCGCTTTCTACGATTTGCCCGTGATCCATGACGACGATGATGTCGGAGTCACGGATGGTGGAGAGGCGATGCGCAATGACGATGCTGGTGCGGTCCTTCATCACGCGCTGCATGGCGTCCTGTATGGCTTTTTCCGTGCGGGTGTCCACATTGGAAGTGGCCTCATCCAAAATCAGGATTTTCGGGTCGGCGACAAAAGCGCGGGCAATCGCCAGGAGCTGCCGCTGCCCCTGACTGATGTTTTCCCCAGAATTGACGAGAACGGATTCCAGGCCATTGGGCAGTCGCCTGGGTAAATCATCGCAGCGGCTCATTTGCATGGCATTCGCAATTTGCGCATCCGAGGCCGCCTCGTTCCCATACTTCATGTTTTGCCGCAGGGTATCGGAAAAAAGAACGGTGTCCTGCAGGACAATGGCCATGCTTTTTCTCAGGTCGTCCCGGGATACAGTGGAGATATCCTGCCCGTTGATACAAATTTTGCCGCTTTCGACATCGTAAAAGCGCATTAAAAGATTGACGATCGTGGTCTTGCCGCTGCCGGTTGCGCCCACCAGCGCCACCTTTTTTCCGGAGGGAACGGTCAAAGTAAAATCCTGTATGACGGAGTGCCCCGGTTCGTAGGAGAAATTTACATTTTGGAAGGAAACTGCCATCTGCTCGTTTTCTTCCAGCTTTTCACCGGACTGATCTTCATCGATCTCGTCCAGGACCGTAAACACCCGCTCCGCGCCGGCAATCGCGGTTTGAAGCTGGCCGTAGACCTGGGCCAGTTCATTGATCGGGCGGCTGAATTGCTTCGCGTACACAATAAACGCGGAGATCACGCCGATGGAGATCAGTCCATGGATAGAGAAATATCCTCCGAATGCCGCGATAATCACAAATCCGATGTTTCCGATGCAGTTCATGACCGGCCCCATCACGCCGCTGAAAATGTCGGTTTTGATGCCGACCTTTGTAAGGGAATCGGCGGTTTGGCAGAAATCCTCCGTTGTTTTCTCCTGACGGTTATAAGCCACCACGGTACGGTAGCCGGAGACCATCTCTTCCACTGTCCCATTGAGCTGCCCCAACAATTGCTGCCGCTTTCGGGAGAATTTTCGTACCCTGCCCGAAAGGATTTTTGTCGCGAGCAGCGTCAACAGAACGGTAGCGAAGCTGAGGAGCGCCAACTGCCAGCAGTACCACATCATAATGGCGACGGTGCCGATGATCGTCAGCACGCCGGAAAAGAGCGAGGGAAGCGATTGGGAAACCGTGGTGGAAATGTTCTCAATATCATTGGTCATGCGGCTCATCACGTCGCCATGGGAATGGGTATCCAGATAGCGCACCGGCAGATCCACGAGCTTGGCAAAAAGCTCCTCCCGCATATGCTTCACGACCCGCTGGCTGAGCCGCGCGCTGACGACGCCCTGTAAAAGCTGGCACATACTGTGCAGCAAATAGATACAGAGCATCAGGATCACGGTTCCAAACAGATCTCCCACCCGCACGCCCGCGATCATGTCGATGGCCTGACTTTGCAGACTGGGCGCGTAAACGCCGCAAAGCGTTCCAAAGATGACAACGGAAAGCATGAAAAGGACCATGCCTCTTTCCCGGGCAAAATAGGCGAAAACACGTTTCAATGTGGCGCCGAGATGCTCCGCGTGCTGCGCCTCCACAAAGCGCTCATGGCGATTCATACCGGGAATATTCCGACTGGCCAGTTTCTGATCGCTCGGTTCACTCATGATTGTCGTCCTCCTCTCCGATCTGAGACTGATAAATGGCCTGGTAGGCCGGACAGGAAGCCAAAAGCTCTTCATGAGGGCCGCAGGCGACAATATGACCGTTTTCCAGGACGGCGATCCTATCCGCTTGCCGCGCGGACGCGATCCGCTGCGCGACAATGATTTTGGTGGTGTGCGGGTTGGTCTTTCGGAGGGCCGTGTACAGATCCGCCTCGGTTTTCAAATCCAAAGCGCTGGTGGAATCGTCGAAGATCAGAATTTCCGCGTTCTTCAGAACAGCCCGCGCGATGGAAACACGCTGTTTCTGTCCTCCGGAGAGGCTCATGCCCCGTTCCGCCACGATTGTTTGATAGCCATCCGGCATTCTGGAAATAAAGCCGTCCGCCTGAGCGACCTTTGCGGCGGATTGGATTTCTTCTTCTCCGGCCTCAGGATCGCCCCAGGATATATTTTCCTGAACGGAAGCGCTGAAAAGCTCGCTTTTTTGCAGCGCCATGGCGATTTTATCCCGCAAAGCGGTTTGCCGGTATTCCCGCACATTGACGCCGTCCACCAGTACCGCGCCGCCGGTCACATCATAAAAACGGGGGATCAGGCTGACAAGGGTCGTTTTGCCGCAGCCCGTCTCCCCCATGAGCGCCAGCGTTTCGCCCGGATTGACCTTCAAATCAATGTGTTCCAGCACCGTCTGGCCGCCCGGATAGGCAAAGGAGACGTCCTTAAATTCAATGCTGCCTTTCACGGCAGTCTCTCCGTTCTGCTCCCCATCAACAAGCTCCGGAGCGCTGCTTAGAATAACCCGGACTCTTTTCCACGACGCGATCCCTCGTGAGATATTCTGAAAGATCATCACCAGCATCAACATCCCGTTGAGCAGCTGCGTGGTGTAGGTAATGGCCGCCATAACGCTCCCCGGCGTCGTTCCGCCGGCGCTGACGCTGACGTTTCCCACCAGTAATATGGCGGCTACCGCAAGATACATCAGGGCGTTCACAACGGGATTCATAAAAGCAAAGATAATCAACACCCGGAGCTGCGTCTTGATCAGCTCGTCATTTGCCTTTCCAAAGCGCAGCTTTTCATAGATCTCCCGAACGCAGGCTTTGATGACGCGAATGCCGGTGATGTCCTCCTGCATGATGGAATTGACAGTATCCAGCTGGGCCTGCAGTTTTGTAAACAGGGACCCGGCTTTTTTCATACAAACGGCCATGACGGCGATGATCAGCGGGAAAACGCACAGCACCACATACCCAAACGCCCGGCTCAGCCGAAACATACAGTACATACTGCCGAAGGTCAGCATCGTCGTCCGGATCATTCCCCGCACAAACTGGGAAATGAAGTTCTGCACCTGGGTGATATCGTTCGTCATTCGGGTCACCAGGGAGCCCGTTCCGAACCGATCCATCTGTGGAAAAGAAAAGGTCATGATTTTCCGAAAGCAGTCCTTGCGCATATCGTTTCCGATGTTTTGACCGGACAGATGGACAAACACGTTATTTAAGGAACCGCACAGGCCGCCGAAAAGAACGAGGAGAATCATTTGCAGGCCGAGCCTCCAAATCAGGTCCAGATCTCCAACACCGCCGGTTTTCAGCCCCAGCACGCCGTCGTCCACGATTTGGCTCATAATACCGGGCTGGATCAGGTCCATGGAAACCTCTCCGATCATAAAAGCCCCCGCCAAAATCGCGTAAGGGAGATAACGGCGGATATATTTCCACATCATTCCGGTTTCCTCCGAAATTCGTCGTGTCCGCGCGGCCTGTGATGACCGTCCCGCCCGTGATGTTGACGCTCGAAGTGGGCGCCTGCCGAGGGAAAGCGTTTTTCCCAATCCGAGGACAGCTTCTCCAGTAAAACGAGCAACTCTTCTTTTTCCGTTTCCGTGAGACAGAGAAACATCTCTTCATGCCGCTTTTCCCGTTGCCGCTTCGCTTCTTCGGCGGCCTCCCGGCCTTTTTCCGTCAATGCTACCTCCACGTTCCGCCGGTCGGCCTCGCTTATAGTCCTGACGATATACCCCGCGCTTTCCAATTTTCCGATCACTTCGCTGGCAGAGCCCGATTGGATTTGCAGCCGTTCTGTCAGCATCCGCTGGGTGGCGGCGCCCCCCATTTCGCTCAGCACGATCAGCACACGCTGCTGACTTCCCCGGCCTTCATACAGCCCGCGCATCATGTGCCCCACATCTCTGAGATTGATGATGAGCTTTCCATTCGTATCGGCCAACTGATAATGGGTCTCACGCCATGCCGCTTTACCGCTTTCGTTTTTCATGATCCACCTCCGAAAATTTGCTTGGTACCTTGTAATTATACACCGCCATTTTCAAAATTGCAAGGTACCTTGAAAATTTTTTATTCGATGTCGAGCCGACACGGTGGAATACCATTCCAAAACGGCTCCGCAAGCCTCTTGACAAAATTGCTAAAGAGTCCCATGATGAATTAATTCTACTTCCTTTACTAGAAAATAAAAAAAGAGCCGACCGTTTGAATCAAACGATTGGCTCTGAAAAAACGAACAGCAGGCGGGATTTTTCCTGCCTGCTGATCTTAATTTTTGCGATATTCGGCTTCCACGAGGGTTCAAGTCTACAAAAAACGGAAAAAACGCATTTTATATCTACGGTTTTGAATCCCGAAAATTCACCCCATTAAGCGCCGAAAAGCCTTGCGGCGCAAGGCTTTTCGGGGACAATATCTTTTTTATTGTCTCTAGATGGTGCGGGCAACAGGATTCGAACCTGCACGGATCTCTCCAGTGGCTCCTAAGACCACCGTGGCTGCCATTACACCATGCCCGCATTGGGGGTGCCGGCAGAGGCCGGCTGACCATATTTTATCGGATCCGCCTAGGAAAATCAAGAGGGAATTATCCGACGTCCCACGGATTCCAGAGATGGGCGGCCAGATCTACGCGGCTGCCCCGGGTGAAGGTCACGCCCTCGGATTCCAGAAGGGCGCGCTGGGTGCCGGGAGCAAAGGTGTCAAAGGCCGGCTTGACGCCGCCCAGACGGTCCACGACCCGGTGGCAGGGCACCGACGGGTCACGACAGGCGGCCAGCACCGCGCCCACAGCCCGGGCGGAGCGGGGCGCGCCGGACAGGGCCGCCAACTGACCGTAGGTCGTGACCTTGCCCGCCGGAACGCGGCGGACCAGGGCGTATACGCGCTGGGGAAAGGGATCCATGACGCCGCCTCCTGTCTGCTTTGATTCTACCATGGCAGGCTTTCCTTGTCAATCAGCAATGGCAAATTTGCCAAAAAAGCGGCGGGGGCATTGCAACCGGCGGGAAGATTTGATAGAATAAGGGCAAAGGTGACGGGAGTCGAACCCACGCCGCTTTGCGGGGGCTCTTTTCGGCGCTTTTCCCCTTATCGTCGTCGCCTTGCGACAGCAAGGCTTCCTCCTCTGCGGGCAAAATCATCCCAAAATTGCTCCCCGCAAAGTGCTGCGCAGTTTCAGGCCGCTGGATTTTCGTTCAGGCAAGCAAAAGACCGCAGGGAATACTGGCTATGTATTTCCAAGGGCTTTTGTGAAGACTGGGCGGAAATGACCCGGCGGAAACCGATGTGGGTTCGATTCCCGTCACCTATGTTTCAGAAACCGGAGGTTCACCGTGAAAGAGCGATATATTGCCGTGTTTGACTCCGGGCTGGGAGGCATCAGCGTGCTGCGGAGCCTGCTCTCGGCGCTGCCCCGGGAGCGGTATCTATACTATGGCGACTCCGCCAACGCCCCCTACGGGGGCCGGCCCACCCAGGAGGCCCGGGCGCTGACCCTGGCCGCGGCGGCGGAGCTGGCACAGCGGGGGATCAAGGCCCTGGTGGTGGCCTGCAACACCGCCACCGCCGCCGCCATCACCGCTCTGCGGGAAATCTACCCCGATCTAATTGTGGTGGGGATGGAGCCGGCGTTGAAGCCTGCCGTGGACCGGTTCCCCGGCGGGCGCATTGGTGTGATGGCCACGGAGCTGACACTGCGGGAGGAAAAATTTGCCGGTCTTCTGGACCGGGTGGGTATCGGATGCCAAGTCTACCCCATCTCCGTGCCCGGGCTGGTGGAGCTGGTGGAGGCGGGCCTGGGGGAATCGGAAGAGGCGGAGGAGCTGCTTCGGCCTATTTTGGAGCCCTACGCAGGGTGTTTGGACGCCCTGGTGCTGGGATGCACCCACTTTCCCTTCGCCGCCGGGGTGATCGGCAGGCTGCTGCCCGGAACGGTCCTGTTTGACGGGGGCGCCGGCACCGCCCACCAGACCCAGCGGCGGCTGGAAGCGGCGGGACTGCTTTGGGACGGGCCCGGCCAGGTGATTTTTGAGAACAGCGACCCCACCCCGGAGCGGCTGGCCCTGTGCGCCCGGCTGCTGGGGACGGCGGGCGAATAAAGGAGGGCACTATGGAGGATATTCTGGTCATCGGCATCGCCGGAGGCAGCGGCAGCGGTAAGACCACCCTGATGAAAAACATCATCCAGCGGTTTGGCCGCTCCGTCACGGTACTCAGCCACGATAATTACTACAAGCGCCACGACGATTTGACCTACGAGGAGCGCTGCAAGCTCAACTACGACGAGCCCGCCGCCTTCGATACGGACCTGATGGTGCGCCAGCTCCAGCAGCTCCGCCAGGGGGTGCCCATCGACTGCCCGGTGTACGATTTCACCGTCCACAACCGGAGCCAGGAGACGATCCACATCGTCCCGGAGCCGGTGATCATCGTGGAGGGGATCCTGATCTTCGAGAACCAGGCCCTCCGGGACCTGATGGACGTGCGGATCTTCGTGGACACCGACGCGGATATCCGGTTGTGCCGCCGGATCAAGCGGGACGTGAATAAGCGGGGCAGGACCCTGGAATCGGTGCTGGAGCAGTACCAGCAGACCGTCAAGCCCATGCACGAAAAATATGTGGAGCCCAGCAAAAAATACGCCAATCTGGTGGTCCCCGAGGGCGGGAAAAACTATGTGGCCCTGGACATGATCTTGGGCCGGATTCAGCGGCACCTGGACGGAGCGGCGGCGCCGGTATGAAAGCCGAATCGCTGATCTTCGACATTGACGGCACCCTGTGGGACACCCGAGCCGTCCTGGCCGAGGGGTACAATCTCCAGCTCACCGCCGAGGGGCGGGGGGCGCTGCTGGTAAGCCCGGAGGAGCTGCGGTCCCTCTTCGGCATGGTGGACCGGGACATTGCCGACCGGCTCTTTCCGGGCCTTCCGGCGGCGGAGCGGTATGCTCTAATGCACCGGTGCATGGCCTCCGGCGGGCGGCTTCTCCGGCAGCGGGGGTGCCCGGGCTATCCCGGCGTGGTGGAGACGCTGAGGGTCCTGGCCAAAAGCCACCGGCTGTTCATCGTGAGCAACAGCGAGGAGGGCTATCCGGAGCAGTGTCTGGCGGCCCTGGGGGTAGAGGAGCTGTTCCAGGGCACGCTGTGCTACGGCCAGACCCGGACCACCAAGGGAAAGACCATTCGGACGCTGATAGCGCGGTACGGAATCCGCGGCGCCGCCTATATCGGCGACACCCAGTTGGATCTGGAGGCGGCCAGGGAGGCGGACATTCCCTTTATCTGGGCGGCCTACGGCTTTGGCGTCCCGGCGGAATTTGACGGGAAAATCGAGAAATTTGAGGATCTGATTCCTCTGTTAAAATAAGGAAAGGATGGGTTATTATGATCGTTTGCCCGTGGAAGGACCTGGGGCGGTACGCCCCCATCATCCCCGGCCTGGAGGAGGCTATGAAGCTAGTGGCGGGGCTGGAAAGCCTGGAGCCCGCCACCTACCCGCTGTCGGGCGGCGGCCGGATCATGGTGCAGAAGGGCACCACCAAGGACGCCGCCACCCAGGATCTGGAGGTGCACCACAACTATCTGGACATTCAGTACATCTTTGAGGGCATGGAGACCGTGGGCTGGGCCCCCACCGAGACCCTGACCCCCGCCGGGGAGTTCAACACCGTCAAAGACAAGGGTATGTTCTCTGGCCACTGCGATTTCATGGACATCCACGCGGGGTACTGCTATGTGGTCTACCCCGAGGACGCCCATATGCCCAGCGTCCACCTGGACCAGCCCCATGACTACCGGAAGATCGTGGTCAAGCTGAAAGTATGAGCGTCCCCATCGATACCGTGTGCCTGGAGTGCCTCCTTGGGCGGCACCTTCAGGCGGCCCGGGAGCTGGGCACCGAGGAGCAGGCCACGGCCTTTGCCAAGGACCTGATGGCGCTGCTGGCCGCCGCCCCGGCGGAGGTCAGCTCCCCCTGGTTCGGGCCGGGGATCGCGGCGCTTTTTGACCGGCACTATCACCTGGGGCCGGACCGGTTCGCCAAGGAGAAGGCGGATTCCAACGCCTACGTCCTGGCCCGGCTGCCCCGGCTGCGGGCGCTGGTGGAGGCGGCGGAGGACCCGGTCCTGGCGGGGCTGAAGCTGTCGATTTTAGGGAATTATCTGGATTTTTCCGCCCTCTATGGGGAGGTCCGGTTTGAAAAGCTGGACGAAATGCTCCGCTCCGCCCTGGAAATGGAGCTGGACGGGGCCTGCTATGCCCAATTTTTGACGGAGCTGGCCGGCGCGAGGGAGCTATTGTACCTGACGGACAACGCCGGGGAGATCGGCTTTGACCGGGTGCTGGCGGAGGCCATTCAGGCCCGGTTCCCGGGGCTTTCCATCACCTTCTGCGTCCGGGGCGGCCCCGCCCAGAACGACGCCACCCGGGCCGACGCCGCCCAGGTGGGCATTCCCTTCCCGGTGATCGACAGCGGCAGCGATATCGCCGGCATCGTGCCGGAGCTATTGGGGGAGGAGGCGGCCGCCGCCCTCCGCCGGGCGGACGTGGTCCTTGCCAAGGGCCAGGGCAACGCCGAGACATTGCTGGGGAGTGGCCGGAGGGTGTACTACGCCTTTCTGGTCAAGTGCGCCCGGTTTGTGGGGCGCTACGGCGTCCCCAAATTCACCCCCGTCTTTACCAGAGAAGTGTAAAATGTAGTTCAGAGCCGCCAGGTTTGGCGGCTTTGAACAGTACCCGAGAAGCATAGAATAGTTAAGAACCGCCAGACTGGCGGCTCTTAACGGCACTCGGAAAGTATAAAAAACAAGAGCCGCTTTCCTTTAGCGGCTCTTGTCTGCTGTTTGGACTTATTTTACCGGGACGGCCTCGGGCTTGGTGTTGGCGATGAGCTTTTTGGGGCACACCGTGGCGCACAGGCCGCAGGAATCGCACTTGTCATAGTCGATGGAGGCCAGGTTGTGGTCCACATGGATGGCGTCGTTGGGGCAGATCTTCTGGCACAGGCCGCAGCCGATGCACCCGGCGGTGCAGCCCCGGATGGTGACGGAGCCCTTGGCCTGGGAGGCGCAGGCCACCACCACGTTCCGCTTGCCGTACTCCACGGGGATGATCAGGTGCCGGGGGCACTGGGCCGCGCAGCTCATGCAGCCCACGCACTTGGTATCGTCCACCTTGGCCACGCCGTTGACGATGTGGATGGCGTCATACTGGCAGGCCTTGGTGCAGTTGCCGAAGCCCAGGCAGCCGAATTTGCAGATCAGGGGCCCCCGGCCCGCCACCTTGGAGGCGGCCAGGCAGTCGTGGATGCCCTCGTACTCGCCCTTCATTTTGGCGCCCACGTCCTTGCCGTTCTCGTCCACGCCCTTGTACCCGGCGCAGCGGACCAGGGCCACCCGGCGGGCCACCTTCTCGGCCTTGACGCCCATGATCTGGGCCATGGTCTGGGCGGCGTCGTCGCCGCCGGAGGCGCACTTGCCGATGGGGGCCTTGCCCTCCAGCACCGCCTGGGCGTAGGCGGCGCAGCCGGAGTAGCCGCAGCCGCCGCAGTTGGCCCCGGGTAGGGCCTGGGTCAGCTCCTCCAGCCGGGGGTCGGACTCCACATAGAACACCTTGGAGGCCACGGACAGCACCAGGCCGAAGATCAGGCCCATGCCGCCCAAAATGCCGATGGCAATGAGAATTTCCGTCATTTTTCGCCCCTCCTTAGAAAATCTTCAGGCCGGAGAAGCCCATGAAAGCCAGGGCCAGCAGTCCGGCGGAGATCAGCGCGATGGGGAAGCCCTCGAAGCTCTTGGGGCACTCGGCGTTGCTCACCCGCTCCCGGATGGAGGCGAAAAGCACGATGGCCAGGGTGAAGCCCAGCCCGCCGGTGACGCCGTAGACCACGCTCTGCAAAAAGTCGTAGCCCTTCTGCACGTTTACCAGGGCCGCGCCCAGCACGGCGCAGTTGGTGGTGATCAGGGGCAGGTAGATGCCCAGGGCCTGGTACAGGGCCGGGACGCTTTTCTTCAGGAACATCTCCACCACCTGGACGATGGAGGCGATGACCAGGATGAAGGCCACGGTCTGCATATACTCCAGATCCAGGGGGATCAGGATAAAGCGGTTGACCAGCCAGGTGGCGGCGGAGGCGATGCCCATGACGAAGGTCACGGCCATGCCCATGCCCAGAGCGGTGTCCATCTTCTTGGACACGCCCATAAACGGGCAGATGCCGTAGAATTTCACCAGGATGAAATTCTCCGTCAGCACGGCGGACAGGAGGATTCCCAGTAGACTTTGAATGTAGCTCATTTTGCCGCCTCCTTATCCTTTTTCTCCAGGCGCTTGACCAGCCACTGGGACCCGGCGATGAGGAAGCCCAGGGTCAAAAAGCCGCCCACGGGCATGACCATCTGCATGGCGGGCAGGCCCTCCGGCAGGAGCCGGATGCCCTCGCCGCCGTTGAGGATGCCGCCGCCAAAGGTGCCGGCGCCCAGCAGCTCCCGAATGACGCACATGACGATCAGGGTCAACGTGTAGCCGATGCCCTGGAACAGCCCGTCCAGCGCCGAGGCCAGGACGCCGTTTTTGGAGGCGAAGGCCTCCGCCCGGCCCAGGATGATGCAGTTGACCACGATCAGGGGGATGAACACCCCCAGATTTTCCGACAGATCCGGCAGAAACGCCTGGAGCAGCAGGTCCACGATGGTGACGAAGCCCGCGATGATGACGATGTAGGCCGCGATGCGGATGTTGCTGGGAATGACCTTCCGCAGGGCGGAGATCAGTACGTTGGAGCAGATCAGGATGATGGTGACGGACAGGCCCATGCCGATGCCATTAAACAGGCTGGTGGTGATGGCCAGGGTAGAGCACATGCCCAATAGCTGCACCAGCACCGGGTTTTTGGTCAGCAGGCCCTCCATAAATTGCTTTTTTACATTCATGTCGATCCCTCCTTACCCGTTCTGGGCGACCCAGGCCAGGGCGATGTTGACGCCCTCGGTGACCGCCCGGGAGGTGATGGTGGCGCTGGAAATGGCGTCCACCTGCCCGCCGTCCTTGGTGACGGCCAGGGTCCCGGACATGCCCACGAACTGATCCCGGAAGGCCTGGCCGTTGGAGGTCTTCGCCGCGGCTACGGCCCCCAGGCCGGCGGTCTCGGTGTGGGAGATGATGGACACGCCCAGCACCTCCCCGGTCTTGGACACGCCCACCATCATGTCCACGTCGCCGCCGAAGCCGGCGACGGTGAGCTGGATGGCGTAGCCGGTCTCCGACTCATAGATCTGGGAGATCTGGCCGGTGGGATCGGAAAAATCGGTCTTTTCCTGGGCGCTGGCCGCGTCGGGCAGGACGGCCGCCAGGGCGTCCCGGGCCTTCTGGGCATTGATCTGGTCGATGCGGTCTTTCGTCAGAGCGTTGACGCTGCCCAGCAGCAGCGCCATGACCCCGGTGATGATCAGCAGGGTCAATGACAGCCGCAGAATGTAGCCGAAGGTGGATTCCTTTTTCATTTCGCCGCCTCCTTCTTGGGCGCGCCGAATTTCACCGGGCGGCCCACCTTATCCAGCAGCACCACGCAGGCGTTCATCACCAAAATGGCGTAGCTCACGCCCTCGTTGTAGGCGCCAAAGTAGCGAATGACCACGGTGATCAGCCCGCAGCCCACGCCGAAGAGTACCTGGCCCCATTTGGTGACGGGGCTGGTGACATAGTCCGTTGCCATGAAGATGGCGCCCAGCATCACGCCGCCGCTCAGGACGGACATGGCCATCCAGGTGAGGCGGTCGCCTCCCTGGGGGAACAGGAAGGTCAGCACCGCCACGGTGCCGAGAAAGGCCAGGGGGATCCGGGGGGAGATGACCTTCCGGATCAGCAGATACGCCCCGCCGATGAGCAGCAGCAGCGCGGAGGTCTCCCCCAGGCACCCGCCCACGTTGCCCAGGAACAGGTCCAGCACGGAGGCGTCGGGGAGCTTCCCTGAGTGCATGGCGGCCAGGGGGGTGGCGGCGGTCACCGCGTCGGCGGTGGACAGCAGCCCCGCCCAGTTACGAATGCCGGGCTTGACCCAGGTGTTCATGATCACGGGCCAGGAGAACAGGAAGGCCCGGGCGGCCAGGGCCGGGTTCATAAAGTTCTTGCCGATGCCGCCGAAGAGCTGCTTGACCACCACGATGGCGAAGAAGTCGCCGATAATAATGCACCAATAGGGGATGGTCACGGGGCACACATAGGCCAGCAGCACGCCGGTGACCACGGCGGACAGGTCGTAGACCGTGGAATCCAGCTTCATGAGCTTCCGGTAGCCCCATTCAAAGAACACGCAGGCGGCGGCGGAGACCATGGTCACCAGCAGCGCACGGAAGCCAAAGAAGAAGACGCTTCCGATCAGCGCGGGGGTCAGGGCGATGAGCACGTCCCGCATGATGGTCTGGGTGGTGTTGGGCCCGTGGTCGTGGGGGGAGCTGGAAACGGTCAGCTCATAG
This sequence comes from uncultured Oscillospiraceae bacterium, assembly GCA_947600025.1. Lineage (GTDB taxonomy): Bacteria > Bacillota > Clostridia > Oscillospirales > Oscillospiraceae > Faecousia. The sequence continues at coordinate 38,968 of CANQFY010000001.1, read as the reverse complement.
AAGTATTTCATGGGAGCAGCCATTTTTCCACCTCCTTAGGATTTGGCCGGCGCGGGGGCCGGTCTGGGGGGCGCGGCGTCCCGCAGACGCTGCTTGCCGGTGCGGAAGGACTGGACCAGGGGGATCCCGGCGGGGCAGGTGTAGGCGCAGCAGCCGCACTCGATGCAGTCCAGCAGATTCAGCGCCTTCAGCTCCTCCAGGTCGTTCTTCCGCTCCGCCTGGTACATCATCAGGGGCATCAGGTGCATGGGGCAGGCGTCCATGCACTTGCCGCAGCGGATGCAGTGGGGATTGGCCACATAGAACCGGTTCTGGGCCCCCAGGATGGTGACGGCGTTGACGCCCTTGGTCACGGTCACGTTCAGGTCGAACTGGGCCACGCCCATCATGGGCCCGCCGGAGAGGACCTTGTAGGGATTCTGGGAATGGCCCACGGCGTCCAAAAGGTCGTTAAAGCTGGTGCCCAGGGGGACCATCAGATTCATGGGCTGCATGACGATGTCCCCGGACACGGTGACGATCCGGCGAACCAGGGGCATCCCGTCGTAAACCGCGTCGTGGATGGCCTTGCAGGTGCCGGCGTTGAACACGGCGCAGCCCACGGCGGCGGGCAGGCCGCCGGAGGGCACCTCCCGGCCGGTGATGGCATAGATCAGCTGCTTTTCCGCGCCCTGGGGGTACTTGGCCGGGAGAATGTCCACGCTGATGCCGGTTTTGGGGTCGATCTCGGAAAGCAAGGCCCGCTTGGCCTCGGGCTTGTTGTCCTCCAGGGCGATGTGGGCGGTGTTCAGATTCAGAATTTTCATGACCACCTGCAATCCGGAGATCACATCCCCGGGGTACTCCTGGCACACCCGGTCGTCGGCCACGATGTAGGGCTCGCACTCGGAGACGTTGACAATGATGGTGTCCACCTTGCCAATGCCGGAGCTGAGCTTGACGTGGGTGGGGAAGGTGGCGCCGCCCATGCCGACCACGCCGCCCTCCCGGATGATGTTCATCAGCTCCTCGGGAGAGAGCTTATCCACCTCCTCAGGGGTGCGGGGGGTGAGATCGGGGCAGGGGGTGTCCAGGTGGTCGTTCTCAATGACCACGCTCATCACCGTCATGCCGCTGGTGTGGGGCCGCATCTCCACCGCCTTGACGGTGCCGGAGACCGGGGCGTGGACGGGGACGCACAGGCCCTGGTTGTCGCCGATCTTCTGCCCCACCGTGACGGGGTCGCCCTTTTTGACCAGGGGCTTGCAGGGCGCGCCGATGTGCTGCTGCATGGGGATCACCAGCACGTCCGGCTCCGGGAAGGGCTGGACCCGCTGCCCCTCCGCGTAAAACTTATTTTCTTTGGGATGGATCCCGCCGAAAAAGGAAAACGCCATGGATTCATTCACCTCTTCCGTTGATTTTCGCGCTTTCAATAAATATATCATACAGCAAATTTTTTGGTTTGTCCATAACAAATCCGGCAAAATCAACAAATTTTTATGAAAAAGTATAGTTATATCGATATAAATTGATGGGATTCCCACCCCCCGGGCCCCTCTGGCGCACATTTTAACCTTCTTATTTCGGTGCGCTCCGCACCGGGGGTGCTCCCCCTACCCCTTCCGGGGGACCCACTTTCTTGCCGCCGAGCAAGAAAGTGGGCAAAGAAGTCGGCTTAGGGGGCGCTTCGAGCAAAGGCGTATATTGAGGTATGATTGCCACTGGCAATCATAAATATTTTAGATTCGCTGCGCGGAGCACCACCCCTAAGGACCCCCCCCGCCGCCTCGCCAGAGGCGCCGGGGGGAATTCGATAGAGGCCTACGGCTCGTCTACCGTGAATGTACGAAACCAATCATGCAGCGTTCCAAATTCTTCCAAGCGCTGATTGATAGATTGTACTAGCGGAGTTTCTTAATCGGTACAGTGGAAAACTAGTGAGCCTTCTACTTCTATTTTGATGCAATACCTTTTTTCGCTAATGCAACTTTCGCCGCACCGCTTAGTACACTGCACTTAAAACTTTGCATATCTACGTTAAAAGTCGTAAGCCCACACACGTTCTCCGCTTTTACGCAATATCGGGGAGCGGCGGGGGGATTCTTAAGGGGGGCGCGTTGGCTCCTAGCGCCCCCTTAAGCCTGTTCTTTGCCCACTTTCTTGCAGGAGCAAGAAAGTGGGTCCCCCGGAAGGGGTCGGGGGAGCAACCACAGTGTGGGATGTACTAAAATAAGAAGGTAAAATGGTGGATTTTGCCCGTCTGGGGGTAAAAAGGAAGGCAGGCAGGAATTTGGTTCCTGCCTGCCGTATGATAAGGGCGGATGCCCTTTATGGAAGGTTCTGCCGCTCTCAAAGGAGCAGCTCCGCGATCTGCACCGCGTTGGTGGCGGCGCCCTTGCGGATCTGGTCGCCGCAGCACCACAGGGCCAGCCCGTTGGGGTCCGTCAGATCCGGCCGAATCCGGCCCACGAAGACCAGGTCCTGGTCGGAGGTATCCAGGGGCATGGGGTACTTTTTGGCCCCCAGGTCGTCCACCAGACGGCAGCCCGGGGCGGCGGCGATGGCGGCCCGGGCCTCCTCCACGGAGACGGGCCCATCGAAGTGGCAGCTGACGGAAATGGAGTGGCTCCGCACCACCGGCACCCGGACGCAGGTGCAGCTGACCTTCAGCTCCGGCAGGTGCATGATCTTCCGGCCCTCGTTCTGCATCTTCATTTCCTCGCTGGTGTAGCCGAAATACTGCTCCGAGCCGATCTGGGGGATCAGGTTAAAGGCGATCTGATAGGGGAAGACCTTGGGCTGGACCTGCTCTCCCCGGGCCAGGGCTCCCACCTGGGCAGCCAACTCCAGCGGCCCCCCCGCCCCGGCGCCGGACACCGCCTGATAGGTGGAGGCGGTCATGGCCCGAATGGGCCGAATGGCGTTCAGGGCGTTCACCGCCGTAACGGTGATGATGGTGGAGCAGTTGGGATTGGCCAGGATGCCCTTGTGGAGCTTCACGTCCTCCGGGTTCACCTCGGGCACCACCAGGGGCACCTCCGGGTCCAGCCGGAAGGCGGAGGAGTTGTCCACGAACACCGCCCCCGCCGCCAGAATGGCCGGGGCCATGGCCTTGGCCACGTCGTTTTCCGCCGCGCCCAGCACCAGATCCACCCCCTGGAAAGCCCCGGGCGCGGCCTCCTGAATGGTCACAGCCTCTCCCCGAAACGGCAGGGCCTTTCCGGCACTGCGGCTGCTGGCCAGGGGCACCAGCTTCCCTACCGGGAAGTTCCGTTCCTCCAAGATTTTCAGCATCTCCCGTCCCACGGCGCCGGTGGCGCCCAGAACGGCGACGGTATATTCCTTCAAATTGGTTTCCTCCTAAAAATTAGATGGCGAAGCTCTCATAGAGCACCTGAATGGCCCGGGCGAAGTCCCGGTTGTCTACCCCGATGATGATGTTCAGCTCGTCCGGACTCTGATTGATGATGCGGATGTTGATCCCAGCCCGGCCCAGGGCCCCGAAGAGCTTGCCGGAGATACCGGGGCGGAAGGCCATCTGCCGGCCCACGGCGGCCACGATGGCGATCTGGTCGTAAACTACCAGGGAATCGGGCTTCACCTCCTGCTGGATCTCCGCCAGAATGGGGTAGAGGCTGGCGGCGATGGCCTCGGTGGGCACAACCACGGAGACGTTGTCGATGCCGCTGGGGGTGTAGTCAATGGAGATGTTGTGCCGCTCAAAGACCGTGAGGATCTTGCGCAGCACCCCCACCTGGTTGCTCATGCCCCGCTTGGACAGAGACACCACGGAAAAATCCTTCCGCCCGGTAATGCCGGTGATGAATCGGTCCGGATCCGCGTCGGAGTCGAACCGCTCCCGGATCATGGTGCCCGGGTGGTCGGGGGCGTTGGTGTTGCGGATGTTCAGGGGGATGTTCTTCTCCCGCACCGGGTAGATGGCCCCCTCGTGGAGGACCTGGGCGCCGGAATAGCTCAGCTCCCGCAGCTCGTCGTAGGTCACCTCCGGAATGGGCAGGGGGTCCTTGACGATCCGGGGGTCCGCCATGAGGATGCCGGATACGTCGGTCCAGTTTTCGTAGATCTCCGCGTCCAGGGCCGCCGCCGCCAGGGCGCCGGTGATGTCGCTGCCGCCCCGGGAGAAGGTGCGGATGTGTCCGTCGGGCATCAGCCCGTAGAAGCCCGGAGTGACCACGCCCCGGCCGCTGACCATGGCCCGGAGGGCGGCGTAGGACCGGGCCTTGTCCACCTCCCCGTCCAGGGTGAATTTCACCCAGTCCACCGCGTCGATGAACTGGAAATCCAGGTAGGCGGCCATGAGCCGGGCGGAGAAGTACTCGCCCCGGCTGACCAGCTCATCCTGGGTCACGGATTTGGCGTCCAGCCGCTGCTTCAGGGCGGCGAACTCCTCCTCCAGATTCAGGTCGATGCCCAGCTCGTCCCGGATAGCGATGTAGCGGGAGGAGACCATTTCCAGCACCCCGGTGCAGTCCACCCCGTAGAGGGTGTGGGCGTAGCAAAGGTAGAGCAGGTCCGTGACCTTGTGATCCTTTTTGTTCCGCTTCCCGGCGGCGGAGACCACCACCACCCGCCGGGACGGGTCGGACAGCAGAATGTCCCGCACCTTCCTATACTGGGCGGCGTCAGCCATGGAGCTGCCGCCGAATTTCGTCACTTTCAGCAATGGGATCCCTCCCTTTCTCACCCCGGCAGGGCGGCAATGAAGGCCTCCGGGTTCTCTTTCAGCCAGCGGTGCATCTGGAAAATGGGCACCGGCTCGGTGACGACGGCGCCGTCCCAGTTTTCCCGGGTCCGCTCTTTGGGCCAGTCTCCGCCCCGGACATAATAACACAGGGCTTTGTCATTGGTCACCCGGACCTTGGGGCCGTAGCCGCAGTAGAAGCCCCGGCCGTTCAGAAAGTCCACGCAGTCCTGCACCACATTGTATGCGGTGGGATACCGGCCCGCTCCCTGCCCCAGGAAGCTCTGCCGGCCGGAGGTGCTGCCCACCAGGGTGATGAGATTGTAGTTGTCAGGCACCGTGGCCTCGGGGTCGCCTTGGGGGAACAGGGCGGGCTGGACGAAGGCGTGGAACGCCTCTCCCTCCCGGGAGGCCTGGCAGATCAGCTTACAGGTGTAGCCACGGGCCCGGAACCTGGCAACGTCCTCCCCCCGGATCCGGCGGATGCCGGCGGCGGGGATGGCGGAAATGTCCAGGCTCACCCCAAAGGCGATGTTGGCCGAGACGATCAGCTTGTGCCAGGTGTCGATGCCGTCCACGTCGGTGGTGGGGTCGGCCTCGGCGTAGCCCAGGGCCTGGGTCTGGGCCAGGGCGTCCTCATAGCTCAGGCTCCGGCGGGTCATGGCGTCCAAAATATAGTTGCAGGTGCCGTTGACGATGCCCCCCACCTGCTCCACCGTCTCGACCCGACGAACCCGCTCCAGCTCGCTCAGCCACCCGATGCCCCCGCCTACGGAGGCGGTGCAGCGCAGCAGGGTGCCCTTTTCCTGGGCTAGGGGCAGCAGCTCGTCGTAGAAGGTGGCCACCAGGGCCTTGTTGGCGGTGACTACGTTTTTTCCCGCCTGGATGGCGGCCAGGACGTACTCCCGGGCGGGATGCAGGCCGCCGATGGCCTCCACGATGGTGTCCACCGTGGGGTCCAGGAGAATGTCGTTAAAATCGTGGGTAACCTTGGCGTCCGGCAGGGACAATGGCCTGCGGCACAGCACCCAGGCCACCTGCATATCCGGCCGGGGGCCCGTCAGTTCATAGACGCCTTGACCAACGGTGCCGAAACCGAGCAGTCCGATGCGCATAGATGGTACCTCCGTCTCTTTTTGCCGGGAAAGAGCCTCCGACGGCAAAAATACTTGCGTTTTTTTCGGGAACAGTATATCATAACCTTACCGAAAATGCAATAGTGACCCTTTGGCAAGTATTTTTCGATTCCCGCCCCGGATTTGTGCAAAGGGGCCGAAAGGAAGCGAGCCTATGCGTTATCTCTCCACCCGGGGGCGCTGTGCCCCGGTCGAACCGGCCAGGGCGGTGATCCTGGGCCTGGCCCCCGACGGGGGGCTGCTGCTGCCGGAGAAGCTCCCGGCGCTTCCGCCGGAGGCGCTGCTGGAAGCAGACGATATCGCCCGGACCGCCGGGATCCTGTCCGCCTTTTTCCCGGACATCCCGGATCTGGCAGGCCTGACCGCCCGGGCCTATGCCGGGAAATTTCCCGCCGGGGCCATGACCCCCACCGTAGCGGCGGGGGAATTTACGGTGCTGGAGCTGTTCCGGGGCCCCACCTCCGCGTTCAAGGATGTGGCGCTGTCGGCGCTGCCCCACCTGCTCGCCGCCGCCAAAAAGGTCTGCGGGGAGAAAAAACCCACCTACATCCTCACCGCCACCTCCGGGGACACGGGCAAGGCCGCCCTGGAGGGTTTCCGGGACGTGCCGGGGACCCGGATCTGCGTCTTCTACCCCCAGGGGGGCGTGTCCCAGATCCAGCGGGCCCAGATGGTGACCCAGCCTGGGGAAAATGTGACCGTTCGGGCGGTGGAGGGGAATTTTGACGACGCCCAGTCCGCCGTGAAGGCGGTGTTCCGAGCCTGCCGGGGCCGGGCGCTTCCCGCGGAGCTGTCCTCCGCCAACTCCATCAACATTGGGCGCTTGGTCCCCCAAATTACCTACTACTGCCGGGCCTACCGGGACCTGGTGGACCGGGGACGGATTCAAATGGGGGAAAAGGTGCATTTCGCCGTGCCCACCGGAAATTTCGGGGACATTTTGGCAGGGTTCCTGGCCAAAAAAATGGGCCTGCCGGTGGGGAAGCTGCTGTGCGCCTCCAATGCCAACCATGTCCTGACAGACTTTTTGCGCACCGGGGTCTATGACCGGCGGCGGCCCCTCCAAAAGACCCTGTCCCCCTCCATGGACATTCTGGTGTCCTCCAATTTAGAGCGATTGCTGTATCTGCTCCTGGAGGACCCGGAGATCGTCCGGGGAATGATGGAGCAGCTGGAGGAGCAGGGGGTCTATACCTTGCCGGAGGCGGTCCGCCAGACGCTGGAGACCCATTTCTGGGGGACCTGGTGCGGCGACGGGGACGCCCTGGCGGAGATCGGCCGGATCTGGCGGGAATGGGGCTACCTGTGCGATCCCCACACCGCCGCCGGCTTCTACGCGGCGGAGCAGTACCGGCGCCAAACCGGGGACGGCACCGAAACGGTGGTCCTCGCCACCGCCTCCCCCTTCAAATTCCCGGCGGCGGTGCTGACCGCCCTGGGCGAAAAGCCGGAGGAGGCGGACGGCTTCCGGCAGCTCCGGGCCCTGGAAGCCCGGACGGGCCTCCCCGCCCCGGAAAATCTGACCATTCTGGAAACGCTGCCGGAGCGGCACACCGGGTCCCTCCGCCGGGAGGAGATCCTGCCTTTCGTGCTTGACCAATTAGAAAAAGAGAGGAATCCGCTATGAAACGCTGTACCATCCGTGTTCCCGCCACCACCGCCAATCTGGGGCCGGGATTCGACGCCTTCGGCTGCGCCCTGAAGCTGTATACCGACGTGACCTTTGAGGAGACGGAGGCGGGGCTGGAGATCACCGGCTGCGACGAGGCCTTCACCTGCCCGGACAACCTGGCCTACACCTCCTACTGCGCCGTGCTGGCCTCCCTCAGCGAGGAGGTGCGGGGGGTGAAGATCCACATCGACGCGAACATCCCCATCTGCCGGGGGCTGGGCTCCTCCGCCGCGCTGCTGGTGGCGGGCGCCATGGGCGCCAACGTGCTGCGGGGCAGCAAGCTGTCCACCCAGGGCCTGCTGAACATCACCAACGCCATGGAGGGCCACCCGGACAATCTGGCCCCCGCCTTTTACGGCGGTCTCACCGCCTCCATGGTGGACAACGGCCTGCCGGTGACGGTGAATTTCCCCCTCCATCCGGACTGGGAATTTTTGGCGCTGGTGCCGGATTTCGACCTGCCCACCCCGCTGGCCCGTTCGGTGCTACCCACCGAGATCCCCCGCTCCGACGCGGTCTACAACATCGCCCACGGCGCCATGGTCCTCAAGGCCCTGGAGCTGGGGGACGAGCGGCTGCTGCGCAACGCCATGCAGGACCGGCTGCACCAGAACTACCGCAAGAGCCTGATCCCGGACTTTGAGCGGATCGAGGCCCTGGTGCGCACCACCGGGGCGGCCTTCTGCCTCAGCGGAGCCGGGCCCACGCTGCTGTGCATCACCCTGGACCCCCATCTGGAGGAAAAGCTGGCGAAAAAGCTCCCCGCCATCACCCAGGCCAACTGGGAGATGATGCCTCTGTTCGTGGAATTTCAGGGGGCGCGGGTGATCGCCGCGGAGTGAGCCCCGCCGCCTTATTTTTCAGTGGGCAGCCCGGAAAGGACGCTATTATTATAATGTATAGGAGGCAACGCCATGGACGAAGAGATCCTCTTTTTCTTTGGGGCCCATTTGGACGCGCTGCCCGTTTACCAGACCCTTTGGCGGCGCGTTGAGGAACAGCTCCCCCAGACCCGCCGGAAGGTGAGCAAGACCCAGATCTCCTTCTACGACCGGCGGATGTACGCCTGCGTGTCCTTCCTCCCGGTTCGGCCCGCCGCCCTGCGGCCCAAAACCGGGTGGCTGACGCTGACCTTCGGCCTGAACCGTCGGGAGACAGATCCCCGGATCGACGCCGCTTCGGAGCCCTATCCCGGCCGCTGGACCCACCATGTGCTGTTGTCCTCCCCGGAGGAGGTGGACGGCCAGATTGTCGCCTGGCTCCGGGAGGCGGCGGCCTTTTCCGCCGGAAAACGGTGATCGTTCCGGCCTTAACGCCCAGGAAAGCGCCGGCGGGCCCGGGGTTTCCAGGATGTTCACGCTTTGACTATTGATTTTAGAAAACGGATGGTGTATACTAACACTGTATTAGGCGAAAAATGGCGCCATGAACGTGAGGAGGACCTTGGAATGAGGAAAAAGTCGTGGATTTTACTGCCGGTTTTGCTGGGCATTTGTTTCCTGCTGGGCTGCCGGAAGGATCCGGCCTCAACCGGGAATCCCACGGAGTCTGCCCCTCCGGCAAAAACCTATACCGTCCAGTATGTGATCATGGGCCAGACGGTGGAGACCGAAATCGTGGCGGAGGGCGACTATCCACAGGACTACACCCCACAGATTAACGGACTGGCCTTCTACGGCTGGCTGGATGAACAGGGGGCGGCGGTGACCCCCTCCAACCAGCCCATCCAGTCGGACCGGGTGTACACCGCCCGGATCTACCCCGATCTTTCCGGCCACCGGCCCTATCTGTATACCGATCAATACGGCTGCCTCCGGCCGGACGGGGAACTGACTGCCAACGATCTGCTCAACGCCCTGGCAAGTCTGGCCCAGGGCGAGGCCATGAAATACTTTCCGGGACTGCCCTCCGGGGACTATCCCGTTCCCACGGAGCAGCTCAAGTCCGTTCTGTCCAGCCTGTTTCCCCCCAGCTATCTGGAGTCACCGCTGGCGGCCCTTACGGAGGCCACCGTCACCCGGGGCCAGTTCGCTACGCTGATGAACGGCCTGCTGGGCCGGGGTGGAGAGCCGGTGACCATTTCCGAAGGGGCCACCCGTCCCATGGATCTGTCCCCGGAGCGGGCGGACTATCTGGAGATGCTGGAGGCCGCCATTCCCCATGTGGTGGACCGGGAATCCGGCTCCTCCCTGGCCGCGGGGGTGGAGACGTTGCCCCTTCCCCAGGGGCTGCCCACCGGCTACTTTTTTCGGGGCGGATATCTCTACTATGCCGACGATCAGGGAAGGCTGGCATCCAACGCCACCGTGGGGCTGCTCACCTTTGACGCCAACGGGCGCTACACCAGCGGCGACGGGGAACTGGACACCATCGTGGCCGGGATCCTGGCGGAGATCATGGAAAAGGAGCCGGGCTTGAGCCGGCTGGAGTATCTGCGCAGGGCCTTCTGGTACTGCCGGGACAGCTTCACCTATTCCCGGCGGTACGGCTATAACTTCGGCGAGACCGGCTGGGAGATCGACGACGCCAAGATGATGTTCCTGGAGAAGCGGGGCAACTGCTACAACTTCGCTGCCTCCTTCTGGGCCCTGGCCCGAGGGCTGGGCTATGACGCCACCGCCATCAGCGGTACCATGACCGCCACGGATCAGCCCCATGGCTGGGTGGAGATCCCTTTCGACGGGGAAGACTACATTTTTGATGTAGAGATGGAGTATGTATACGTCTACGAGCGGGATGTCCATGACAAGGATATGTTCATGGTGACTCTTGAGGACGGAGAATGGTGGAATTACAAGCGCCCGTAACGGACGCCGGAATTTGAGGACACTGCCTTGAGCCTGGAAAGCATTGGACTGATCAGCTGCCTGCTGCCTGTGACGGCAGCGCTCTACTTTTTAATCCCCTGGGAGCGGGGGAAAAATTGGGTCCTGCTGGCGGCGGGGCTGCTTTTCTATGCCTTCGGCAGTCTGCCCGGGGTGGCGCTGCTGCTCCTGGTGGCCCTGGTCAACTATTTGCTGGGGCTGCTGATCCGGAGCGGGAAGCTGGGAAAACTGCCCCTGATCCTGGGCGTGGTGGGGAATCTGGCCTTTTTGGGAGCGTACAAGTACCTGGACTTCCTGCTAAGCTCCCTCTCCCCTTGGCTGGCCGTCCCGACCCTGGGGCTGGCGGCCCCGCTGGGGGTGTCCTTCTTTACCTTTAAATGCGTCAGCTATCTGGTAGACGCATACCGGGACCGGAGTAAAGCCACCCGGAGCTTCCCGGCGCTGCTGCTGTATATCTCCTTCTTCCCCCAGATCGCGGCGGGGCCCATCACCCGGTTCGACGATTTTTCTCGGCAGCTCAAGGGGCGGCGCTGCACCCTGGAGCTGTGCGCCGGGGGCCTGCGGCGGTTCGTGGCGGGCATGGGCAAGAAGCTGATCCTGGCCGGGATCGCCGCCAAGGCGGTGGATGGCGTGTTCGCCTTGGCCGCCCCGGATATGCGGCTGGCCTGGCTGGGCGCGAGTGCCTACCTGATCCAGATTTACTTTGATTTTTCCGGCTATTCCGACATGGCCATCGGCCTGGGGCAGTTCTTTGGGTTCCAGACCCCGGAAAATTTCAACTACCCCTATATTTCCGCCTCGGTGACGGAATTTTGGCGGCGGTGGCACATCAGCCTCTCCTCCTGGTTCCGGGACTATGTCTATATCCCCTTGGGCGGCAACCGGAAGGGGAAGGGCCGTACCGCCTGGAATAAATTCCTGGTCTTCGCCCTGTGCGGACTGTGGCACGGGGCGGCCTGGACCTTCCTGGCCTGGGGCGTGTGGCACGGGATCTTTTCCGCTCTGGAGAGCCTCCGGTGGATCGACACCAGGAAGCTGTCCCAGTCCCGAGGGGGGAAAATCGTCTGTCATGTCTACACCCTGCTGGTGGTGCTGCTGGGCTTCGTCTTCTTCCGGGCGGAGAGCCTGGTCCAGGGCTTCCAAATGGTGGCGGCCCTGTTCACCGGCTTCTCCTTCACCGCCGCCGGCACCGTGACCTTGGCCCGGCTGGCAAACCCGGAGTGCCTGTTCGTTTTGTGCCTGGGGGCGGTGCTGTCCACCCCGGTGTGGCCCTGGCTTCGGGAGAAGCTGGGCCGGGCCCGGCCCGCTTTGGAGTGCGCCGCCTGCCTGATTTTGCTGCTCCTGTGCCTGGGAAAGCTGGCGGCGGGGGATTTCGCGCCGTTTATCTACGTCCAGTTTTAGAGGTCTGAAATGGGAAAGAAATTCTTCAATTGGCTGTTTTTGCTGGGCTTTTTCGCCATGACGCTGACGCTGAGCCTGGGGATGCTCCTGTTCGGCCCCTCCACCGCCGGCGCCAACGAGATCCTGGCCCAGCCGCCCAAGGTCTTGGACCGGGACGGGGCCTTTAATCAGGAGGTGCTGTCCGACGGGGCGGCGTATCTCGCGGACCACTTCTATCTGCGCAAGGAGCTGATCAGCCTGAATGATTGGCTCTCGGCTAACATTTTCGGCGTCTCCGGCGCCGAAGACGTGATCGTGGGCCGGGAAGGATGGCTCTACTACGCCCCCACCCTGGAGGGCTACACCGGCACCGCCTCCCTGGGGCCGGAGCTGGAAAACGCGGCGGAAAACCTGGCCCTCATGGCCCGGTACTGCGCCGAAAACGGGCGGCAGTTCCTGTTCTGCGCCGCGCCCAACAAAAATTCCCTGTACCCCGCCTGGATGCCAAGCTACGGCGCCGTGGCCCAGGAGCGGGATATTGACCGGCTCTTTGCCCTGCTGGAGGAAAAGCAGGTGCCTTATCTGGACCTGTATGCCCTGTTTGACGGGGAGCAGGAGGTCCTCTACTATGCCCACGATTCTCACTGGAATCCCAAGGGCGCGGCCCTGGCGGCGGACGCCGTCAACGCCGCCTTCGGTCTGGAGAGCGATTACTATTCCGGGCCCTTCGATACCGGCCCCCACCGGGGGGACCTGTATGAGATGCTCTATCCGTCCCAGGCTTTTTCCGACGGGGAGACCGGCCCGGTCTACGCCGGGGCGCTGACCTTCACCTACGACCCGGCCTTCGGCGACAAGCCGGACAGCATCACCATCGTCACCCTGGGGCCGGGGACCGGCAGCCTGCTGGCCTATCGGGACTCCTTCGGAAACGATCTGCACCCCTACCTGGCGAACAGCTTCGCCTCGGCCCGGTTCTCCCGGTCGGTGAGCTACGACCTGACCCTGCCCGGGGAGAAGGTCCTGATCGAGCTGGTGGAGCGGAATTTACACTATCTGGTGAGTTATGTGCCCAAAATGCCCGCGCCGGTCCGGGATGTGACCCTTCCCGGGGCCTCCGGCCAGGCGGAAACCCCCTCCTACAACGCCAACGGCGCGCCGGAGGGCCTGACCCTGGTTCGGGGCGTCCTGCCCGAGGGGGCGGAGCCGGGAGCGGCCTATCTGATCTGCGGCGGGAAGGCCTACCAGGTGTTCCGGCTGGAAAACGGGGGCTACGGCGCCTATGTTCCGGCGGAGGAGCTGGCCACGGCGGTGGCCTGCACCCTGGGTGGGCAAATACAAGTCTTTTCCATCTCAGAATGAAAATATAGAAAGGAAATCGGTATGAAAAAATTAGTTGTTTTGGCCCTGGCGCTGGCGCTGCTGCTGGCCGCCTGTGGGCCCGCCCATCCCCAGGAGACCCAGGGCCAGCCCGCCCAGACGAGCGCCGACCAGACCACTACCGGCAAGGCCGCCCAGCCCCCGGAGACCACCGCCGCGGCGGAGCCGGCGATCTCCACCCAGGCCCCGACCCAGGAGCCCACTCAGGAGGCCACGGAAGCGCCCACCACTGTCTCCGGCGTGGACCAGGAGCTGCTGGCCAAGGCCCAGAGCTGCATCGATAAGACCGTGGAGGAGCTGATCGCCCTGATCGGCGAGCCCATGACTTGGGACTACGCTCCGAGTTGTTTGGGGGATGGTAAAGACGGCATCCTGCAGTACGATGGATTTTATGTGGAGACCTACCGGGAGGGCGACACGGAGATCGTCCGCTGGGTAGAAGAAGGAAGCTTCAGCGGGTAGAGGAAGGCTGATCGATTTTGGGCGCGGTGTCCCCCCTGTGTTCCGGCACTGACCAACCGGAACGGGCCCGCGCCACCGGAAGGAGCGGAGAGGTATGAAGAAGGAAGGCAGACGGAAGTGGATCGTCATTGGGATCGTTCTCCTGGTGATTCTGTTGGCTGCCGCCGGCGCCATTGTGGCCACCGTGTACCTGACAGGGGAGCGGCCCTATGACCTTGCGTGGAACACCATGCCCCAGGACGGGGTGCTGACCCTGAACACCCTGGAGGACGGGTATCTGGAGCTGTCCTGGCCGGAGGGGGAAAAGGCCCAGTTCTATTATATTCAGGTGCTGCGGGGGGAGGAGGAGATCTACTCCATCCTGGCGGAGACCGACCGGACCTGCGTTCTGCCTCCCCTGGGGGACCGGGAATACACCATTCAGGTCCAGTCCGGCCGCCGATATGATATGCTGGGCAGGAAGGATCTGGTGCGCTTTGGCGACGAGGCCCTGTCTGTCACCGGGGTGTTCACACCCCCCACGGCCTCAAACGTGACTTGGGAGGCCAACCCCACCCGGAAGACTTTGGAAGTGTTCGTCAGTGTGGGGGAAAACGAGACCTGCCGGTTGGAGATGATCCCGGAGGGGGAGGAAGCTCCCGCCGCCCGGGAGCTGACCGCCGGCCAGACCACCTATACCTACGGCACCGGCGGAGAGCTGCCCCTGCTCTCCTACGGGAAGGAATACCGGATCCGCAGCGCCGTCTGCCGGACCACCCGGAACCTGGTTTTCCAGGGGCCCATGACCGACGGCCCTACCCTGGACCGGGAGGACCTGCTGGGCACCAAGCTGGCGGTGGCCTGCCAGGATCTGGGCAACAACCGCTACCTGCTGACCTGGAACGAGACCAAGGGCGAACGCTACCAGGTGCGGATGCGCATGGAGGGGGAGGAAGACTGGCGCACCGTGGCGGAGATCCCCCGGGGGGAGGAGCGGCAGTACGTCACCGGCTACCTGCCCCAGAACACCAACTATGAATTTGAAGTGCTGGCCCTGGGCGGCAAGACCCTGCCGGACAGCGAGTACGCCGCCGAGCCGGGCTACGCCGCGGCCCTCACCGGCTATTCGCCGGTGGGCTCCACCATTTGGCCGGTGCAGGATCTGAAGGTCTACGATACCCCGGGACGGCATCAGGTGATCGGCACGGCCCCCCAGGCCACGGCCTATTGCGTCCTGGACCGGGAGGAAGGGATGTTCCAGATCCGCTTTGGGGACGGCTACGGCTACATCGACTGCAACTACTGCATGATCAACCTGACGGAATTTTTGGGAGATCTGTGCCAGTACGACATTGTCAACAGCTATCAGGCGCTGTACATGGTCCATGAGTACGCCATCCCTGAGGTGACGGACACGGTGGTGGCCGGCTATGAGCATATCCAGCTGGCGGACGGCAGCTTCCTGGTGCCCCTGCTCTATCCCACGGCCCAGAAGCTGGAGCAGGCCGCCCAGCTGGCCAAGCGGGAGGGGTACATCATCCGCATCTACGACGCCTACCGGCCCCGGATGGCCACGGTCTCCATTTTTGACCTGGCAGAGCTGTCCTACTTTGAGCCCCTGCCGGAGCAGACCAACACCGGCGAGACGGTGGAGGTCGCCCCCGGGACCACCTACCAAGGGCTGATGACCGACGGGCGGTATGATCTGGCCAACTTCCTGGCCGCCGGCGGTTCCACCCACAACCTGGGGATCGCCATGGATCTGACCCTGGTGGACCTGGAGACCGGGGAGGAGCTGAAAATGCAGACCCGGATGCACGATCTGAGCTGGTACTCGGAGCTGCAGCAGAACAACCAGAACGCCGGCCTGCTGGCGATCATCATGGACGCCGCCGGCTTTGGAGGCCTGCGGTCGGAGTGGTGGCACTTCCAGGACAACGACGCCCGGGAAAATCTGGGCTTGACCAATTTTATGGAGCCGGGCGTGTCCTGCCGGTGCTGGATGTACGACGGCGAGGGCTGGCGCTACCGCCAGGAGGACGGCACCTACATCAAAGACCAGACCGCCACCATTGACGGAAAGGACTACACCTTTGACGCCGAAGGGCGGCTGAAGGAGTGAGGGCGCAAAGCCCCCTGAAATGAACATCTACGATTTTCCCCCGGTCCCTCGGGGGAAAATTTTTTGGGCAATATGTAAAATATACTTGACATTATATCGGATATATGATACTATACGCCCAGGGAGGTGATACCGATCGGACGCAATCTGAGAATCAAGGCGGCCCGGGCCGAGCGGGACATGACCCAGAAGGCCCTGGCCGAGGCGGTGGGGGTCTCCCGGCAGACCATGAACGCCATCGAGCAGGGGGACTACAACCCCACCATCCGGCTGTGCCGGGCCATCTGCAAGGTGCTGGGAAAATCGTTGGACGAATTGTTTGGTGAGGAGGAAGAACATGAAGGATCAAAAGTATAATATTGACGAAATGCAGGAGCGCAGGCTCTTTCAGATCGAGGAGATCGGCTTCTGGCTGACCTTCTGGGCCAGCGGCGCGGCGGTGGTGATCCAGGCGGTGCTGGGGGCGGACCTGAGGCAGATCGCCGGGGAGGGGATCGTGCTGCTGATCAGTTCCGCCTACCTGGTGTTCGCCACTGTGCGGAACGGCATCTGGAATAAGGGCGGTCCGGCCCCCACCCTCCGGGCCAACGCCCTGGTGAGCCTGATCCCGGCGGCGGCCTGCGGGGCAATCCTGCTGATCCGGGTGCTGGCGGTGCTGAAGCGCCCCCTGACTTTTGAAGTGGCGGTTGTCGCCCTGGCCTTCGCGGGGGTGTGCTATCTTGGCTGCCTGGGGGCGCTGGAAATTCTGCGGGCAGTCTACCGGAAGCGCCGGGCCAAGCTGGACGACGAGGAGGAAGAAACCGCCTAAGCTGGTAAAAGTTTTCTGTATAGTCTCCGAAAAAATGGCAATACTTAACTTCGGAGGTGCTATTAACCAATGAACAACCAAAAATCTGGCGGTTTCAACGGGAAGGGCTACTACATAGCCCTGATCCTGTGCGCCGCCGCAATCGGGATCTCTGGCTATTTGTACTACCGGAACGCAACCCACCCCAATCAGGAGCCGGACGCCTCTGTGTCCGCCACCAACCAGTCCCAGCAGGATGTGCCGGTCATCGCCACCAAGCCGCCGGTCACCCAGCCCACCAAGCCCACGCAGCCGTCCGCGCCGGCGAAGAAGGCGCTGCAAACCGCCGCACCCCTGGAGGGGGAGACCGTGGCGGAGTACGCCATGGACTGCCTGAGCTACAACCAGACCACCCGTGACTGGCGGGTTCACAACGGCGTGGACATTGCCGCCGGCGCCGGGTCTGCCGTGAAGGCTGCCGCCGACGGCACCGTTACCGAGGTCTACACCGACGATACCATGGGCGCCACCGTGGTCATCACCCACGCCGATGGCTATGTCACCCGGTATTCCAGCCTTTCGGAGAATGTGGCGGTGAAGGCCGGGGACGCGGTCGCCATGGGCCAGACCATCGGCTATGTGGGCCAGTCCGCTCTGCTGGAATCGGCTCTGGGGGACCACGTCCATTTCAGCGTCACCCGCGACGGTACGCCGACGGATCCGGCAGACTTCTTCAGTCTGGGATGAACAACTGGGCCGCCCTCCGGCGGCCCTTTCCCTGTCCCCCGCGGGAATACATCCAATGAAAAAATGTATTTATTTCAAAAAAATGGCTTGACAAACGGCGCCGTGCGTGTTAACATATTCAGGCATGCGCGGGTAAACCCCATGCAACTGCGATGATGCGGGAGATTGCGCCGGAAGGCGGTAACTTCCGCGGAGTATGTCCGGTCATCGGGCGGCTGAGCGATCCTGTTCGCGCTGGCGTATATCGCCGGAGGCAGGAAGGGCCGGCCTTGCGTCGGCCATTTTTCATGGTCCGGAGTGATACGCACGGCGGCGTGAACAAAAAGATGCTCATCCGTACCCAGGATCCAAAAAACTGAGTACGTTTTTCAAGGAGGAAAACAACCATGGCAAACCAGGAAAAGATCCGCATCCGGCTGAAGGCCTACGATCATCAGCTGATCGACTCCAGCGCGGTCAAGATCGTGGAGACCGCCAAGCGCAACGGCGCCGCCGTCTCCGGCCCCATCCCGCTGCCCACCAAGAAGGAGATCGTCACCATTCTCCGGTCCCCCCATGTGAATAAGGACAGCCGGGAGCAGTTCGAGCGCAGAACCCATAAACGTCTGATCGATATTCTCAACCCCAATCAGAAGACCGTTGAGGCCCTGATGAGCCTGGATCTTCCGGCTGGCGTTGAGATTGAGATAAAGCTGTGATCTTCCCCCGTCAGGAGGATCGCGAGCTGCCCGCACTGTCTTTCATCGGGCGGACGGGTCATGTTGGCAAGGGAGAGCCAATGCTCCCAAGTCAACCAATAACCTATTAAAAAGGAGTAGAAACCATGCAAAAAGCAATCATCGGCAAGAAAGTGGGCATGACCCAGATCTTCGATGAGAGCGGCAAGGTGATCCCGGTCACGGTTATCGAGGCCGGTCCCTGCGTCGTCACTCAGAAGAAGACCATGGAGACCGACGGCTATGTGGCCGTCCAGCTGGGCTTCGAGGATGTGAAGGAGTCCAAGCTGACCAAGCCGGAGGCCGGCCACCTGAAGAAGGCGGGCGTGTCCCCCAAGAAGCATCTGAAGGAATTTAAGTTGGAGAAGGCCGGCGAAATGAACGTGGGCGATGTGGTGAAGGCCGACACCTTCGCCGCTGGGGACAAGGTGGACGTCACCGGGATCTCCAAGGGCCACGGCTACCAGGGCGTTGTGAAGCGCCACGGCGCCGGCCGGACCCCCATGACCCACGGCGGCGGCCCTGTCCACCGTCACGCCGGCTCCATGGGCGCTTCCTCTCACCAGTCCCGGATTTTCCCGGGCAAGATCGGCGCCGGCCAGATGGGCGTGGAGCAGGTCACCATCGAGAACCTGGACGTGGTGAAGGTGGATCCGGAGCTGAACATGATCGTCCTGCGGGGCGCCATTCCCGGACCCAAGGGCGGATTGGTCTACATCCGCAACACCGTCAAGCACAACAAGGTCAAGTCCGCCGAGACCGGCATCAGCAAGAACCCGCAGAAGGCTTCCGGACGTAATCCCCAGAAGGCTTCCGCCAGAGGCTAAGGAAAGGAGATCGTAGCACATGCTGAAGACGAATGTTTATGATATGTCCGGCAAGCAGGTGGGCGAGATCGAACTGTCCGAAGCCATTTTCGGCATCGAGCCCAACGAGTCCGTGGTCCACGACGTGGTGAAGAATCACCTGGCCAACTGCCGGCAGGGCACCCAGTCCGCCCTGACCCGGGCGGAGGTTTCCGGCGGCGGCCGGAAGCCCTGGAAGCAGAAGGGCACCGGTCGGGCCCGTCAGGGCAGCACCCGGGCTCCCCAGTGGACCCATGGCGGCATCGTGTTTGCCCCCAAGCCCCGGGATTACAGCTACACCTTAAATAAGAAGGCCCGCCGCCTGGCGCTCAAGAGCGTGCTCAGCGCCAAGGCCAGCGAAGGCAACATCCTGGTCATCGACAGCATCCAGGTGGAGAGCCCCAAGACCAAGCCCTTCGCCCAGTTCCTGGGCGCCGTGGGCGCCGAGGGCAAGGTGCTGGTCGTCACCGCCGCCCCTGACGCCAACGTGGTCCTCTCCGGGCGGAACATCCCCGGCTGCCAGGTCACCTTTGCCAACCTGATCAACGTCTACGACGTGCTGAACAGCGGCAAGCTGGTGCTGGATCAGGCGGCTTTGGCCAAGATCGAGGAGGTATTTGCATGAGCAATGCTTACGACATCATCAAGCGCCCGGTGATCACCGAGCAGTCCATGGAAAACGTGGCGGATAAGAAGTACGTCTTCATGGTGGACATCAACGCCGCCAAGCCCGAGATCAAGGCCGCTGTGGAGGAGATTTTCGGTGTGCAGGTGGAAAAGGTCACCACCCTGCGGATGCAGGGCAAGCAGAAGCGCACCGGCGCCTATCCCATGGGCCGCCGTCCCGCCTACAAGAAGGCAATGGTCAAACTGACGAAGGACTCCAAGACCATCGAGTTCTTTGAAGGCATGGTCTAACCGGAAAGGAGCATAAAAATGGCTATCAAATCCTATAAGCCCTATACTCCCGCCCGGAGAGGAATGACCGTGTCCGGCTTCGACGGCGTGGATAAGAAGGCCAAGCCCGAGCGCAGCCTGGTCGAGACCGTCAAAAAGCACGCCGGCCGCAACAGCTACGGCCACATCACCGTCCGCCACCGCGGCGGCGGCAACAAGCGGAAGTACCGTATCATCGATTTCCACCGGGCCAAGCAGGATATGCCCGCCACCGTCCAGCGCCTGGAGTACGACCCCAACCGGAGCGCCTTCATCGCCCTGGTAAAGTACGAGGACGGCACCCTGAGCTACATTCTGGCGCCCTACGGCCTGAAGGCCGGGGACCAGGTGGTTTCCTCCCCCAGCGCCGACATCAAGCCCGGCAACTGCCTGCCCATCGCCAACATCCCCGTGGGTACCGTGATCCACAATGTGGAGCTCAACCCCGGCCGGGGCGCCCAGCTGGTGCGCAGCGCCGGCGCCGCCGCCCAGCTGATGGCCAAGGAAGGCGAGCTGGCCCAGGTCCGTCTGCCCAGCGGCGAGGTCCGCTACGTTCGGACCAACTGCACCGCCTGCATCGGTCAGGTGGGCAACCTGGACCATGAGAACGTCCACGTCGGCAAGGCCGGCCGGAAGCGCCACATGGGCATCCGTCCCACCGTCCGCGGCTCCGTGATGAACCCCAACGACCACCCCCACGGCGGCGGCGAAGGCCGCGCCCCGGTGGGCCGTCCCGGGCCTGTCACGCCTTGGGGCAAGCCGGCTCTGGGCTACAAGACCCGCAAGACGAAGAACCGCACCAACAAGTTCATCGTCAAGCGCAGAAACAGCAAGTAAGGAGGATATGAGAAATGAGCAGAAGCGTCAAGAAAGGCCCGTTTGTCGCTCCCGAGCTGTATAAGCGCATCGAGGAGCTGAACAAGGCCGGAGAAAAGAAAGTCCTCAAGACTTGGTCCAGGGCTTCCACGATTTTCCCCTCCTTCGTCGGTCACACCATCGCCGTCCATGACGGCCGGAAGCACGTTCCCGTGTATATCACCGAGGACATGGTGGGTCACAAGCTGGGCGAGTTCGTGCCGACCAGAACCTTCCGGGGTCACTCTGGCAGCAAGACCGCCAACGCGAAGTAAGGAGGTAGGAGTATGGAAGCGTTTGCCCATGTCAAATACGTCCGGATGTCTCCCCGCAAGGTCCAGCTGGTCTGCGACATGATCCGGGGCAAGGACGTCAACACCGCCAAAGCCTACCTGAACCAGACCTCCAAGGCCGCCTGTGAGCCCATGCGGAAGCTGCTGAGCAGCGCCGTGGCCAATGCCGAGCACAATCACGGGATGAACCCGGAGAGCCTGTATGTCTCCACCGTGGTGGCCAATCCCGGCCCCACCCTGAAGCGCGGCCGCATCGCGTCCCGCCGGGGCTTCGTTCGTATTCTCAAGAGAACTACTCACATCACCATCGGTGTGAGCGAGAAGGCTTAATCAGGAGGTTGCTATGGGACAGAAAGTCAATCCCCATGGTCTGCGGGTCGGCGTGATCAAGGACTGGGACTCCCGCTGGTATGCCCGGGAGGAGCAGGTCGGCGACCTGATCGTTGAGGACTATAACATCCGGAAATATCTGAAGAAGCGCCTGTATAACGCGGGCGTCGCCAAGATCGAGATCGAGCGCTCCAGCGGCAAGATCAAGATCAACATCAACTGCTCCCGCCCCGGCGTGGTCATTGGCAAGGCCGGCGCGGACATCGAGAATCTCCGCAAGGAGATGGAAGCCAAGCTGGGTAAGAGCGTCGCTCTGAACATCGTTGAGATCCGCAGCCCGGACCTGAACGCCCAGCTGGTGGCCGAGAACATTGCCCAGCAGCTGGAGAAGCGGATCTCCTTCCGCCGGGCCATGAAGAAGGCCATGCAGACCGCCACCCGCCTTGGCGCCAAGGGCATCAAGGTCACCTGCGGCGGCCGTCTGGGCGGCGCTGAGATCGCCCGGAGCGAATCCTATCACGAAGGGACCATCCCCCTGCAGACCCTCCGGGCCGACATTGAGTACGGCTTTGCCGAGGCTGCCACCACCTACGGCCGCATCGGCGTCAAGGTGTGGATCTACAAGGGCGAGGTTCTGAACACCACCCTCCGCGCCGCCGCGCCGGAGCCCGCTCCTCGTGAGCGCCGCGAGCGCCGGGACCGTCGGGACCGCCGTCCGGGCGGGGATCGCGGTGGTGACCGCCGGGGCTCCGGCTCTGACCGGCCCCGTACCCGCAGAGAAGGAGGAACCCGCTGATGCTGATGCCCAAAAGAGTAAAGTACCGCAAGGTGCAGCGCGGCCGTATGACCGGCGCGGCCTCCCGCGGCAATAAGGTTTCCTACGGCGACTACGGCATCCAGGCTCTGGAGCCCGGCTGGATCTCCGGCAATCAGATCGAGGCCGCCCGTATCGCCATGACCCGTTACACCAAGCGTGGCGGCAAGGTCTGGATCAAGATCTTCCCCGACAAGCCCTACTCCAAGAAGGGCCTGGGCACCCGTATGGGTTCCGGTAAAGGCGCTCCCGAGGGCTGGGTCGCTGTGGTGAAGAACCAGAAGGTGATGTTCGAGATCGGCGGCGTGGACGAGTCCACGGCGAAGGAGGCCCTGCGCCTGGCCCAGCACAAGCTGCCCATCAAGACCCGCATCATCCCCAAGGAAGCTCCCGATACTGAGATTGGCGGTGAAGAGTAATGAAGGCGAAGGAACTAGAGAAGACCAAGGCCCTGTCCGTGGAAGACCTTCAGAAGAAGCTCCAGGACCTGAAGAAGGACCTGTTCATGCTGCGGATGCAGCACGCCACCAACCAGCTGGATAACCCCATGCAGATCACGGCGGTCAAGAAGGACATCGCCCAGATCAAGACCATCATCCGGCAGAAGCAGACCAATGTCTGAGGAGGTAAGCCAGAATGAGTGAGAATACAAGAGCTTTCCGCAAAACCAGAATTGGTCAGGTCGTCTCCGACAAGATGGACAAGACCATTGTGGTTGCGATTGAGGACAGCGTCCAGCATCCTCTGTACAAGAAGACCCTGAAGCGGACTTACAAGCTGAAGGCCCACGACGAGGAAAACGCCTGCGGCATCGGCGACACCGTGGAGGTCATGGAGACCAGACCCCTGTCCAAGGACAAGAGATGGCGGCTGGTCCGTATCATCGAAAAGGCGAAGTAAGGAGGTCGGTAGGCTATGATTCAACAGGAGAGTTACCTGAAAGTCGCCGACAACACCGGCGCTAAGGAAATTCACTGCATCCGGGTCCTGGGCGGCTCCAAGCGGAAGACCGGCAACATCGGCGATGTGATCGTGGCTTCCGTCCGGAAGGCCACCCCCGGCGGCACGGTGAAGAAGGGCGAGGTGGTCAAGGCCGTCATCGTCCGCACCAAACGGGGCCTGCGCCGGGAAGACGGCACCTACGTCCGCTTCGATGAGAACGCGGCGGTGCTGATCCGGGACGACAAGAACCCCAGAGGCACCCGTATCTTTGGACCGGTGGCGCGGGAACTGCGGGAGCGGGACTACATGAAGATCCTTTCCCTGGCGCCCGAAGTCATCTAAGGGGGAACCGAAGATATGAACATTAAGAAAAACGATACCGTGATCGTCCTGTCCGGCAAGGACAAGGGCGTGAAGGGCAAGGTCCTCACCGCCATGCCCAAGAAGGAAATGGTCATTGTGGAGAAGGTCAATCTGGCCACCTGCCACACCAAGCCCCGCCGTCAGGGGGAGCCCGGCGGCATCATCAAGCGGGAGACCCCCATCCGGGCCTGCAAGGTCGCCCTGTACTGCCCCAAGTGCGACAAGGGCGTTCGGATCGGCTTCAAGGTTGAGGGTGAGAAGAAGACCCGCGTTTGCCGCAAGTGCGGCGCCGAAATCTGATGAAGGAGGAGATCGACAATGGCTAGCAGACTGCAAGAGAAGTACACCGCCGAGATCGCTCCCGCTCTGAATAAGAAATTCGGCTACAAGAGCGTCATGCAGATCCCCAAGCTGGACAAGGTCGTGGTCAACGTGGGCTGCGGCGACAGCAAGAACAACGCCAAGGAGATCGAGGCCATCTGCAAGGACATCGCCGCCATCACCGGCCAGAAGCCCATCACCACCAAGGCGCGGAAATCCGTGGCCAACTTCAAGGTCCGGGAAGGCGAGACCGTGGGCGTGAAGGTCACCCTGCGGGGCTCCAAGATGTACGAGTTCCTGGATAAGCTGTTCAGCGTGGCCCTTCCCCGGGTCCGCGACTTCCGGGGCATCAATCCCAACTCCTTTGACGGCCGCGGCAACTACGCCCTGGGCCTGAAGGAGCAGCTGATCTTCCCCGAGATCGAGTACGACAAGGTGGATAAGATCCGCGGCATGGACATCTGCGTATGCACCACCGCCACCACCGATGAGGAAGCCAAAGAGCTGCTGACCCAGCTGGGCGCTCCCTTCTACACCTAAGGAGGTACAGATCCATGGCGAAGAAAGCAATGATTCTGAAACAGCAGGCCGCCCCCAAGTTCTCCAGCCGGCACTACAACCGGTGCAAGATCTGCGGCCGGCCCCATGCCTACCTGCGCAACTACGGCATCTGCCGTATCTGCTTCCGCGAGCTGGCCTATAAGGGCCAGATCCCCGGCGTCCGCAAGGCCAGCTGGTAAGGGAAGGTCGTATTCCAATGTAAACCGGGTCCGGCTCGTCCCGGGAAGATGGGGCAGGCGTGCCTGCCCACATTCCCCGGATACCCCCGGGCCGACAACGGGTTTAGCCCGTAGCTTCTTAAAAGGAGGAAACCATATATGCAAATCACCGATCCCGTCGCCGATATGCTGACCCGCATCCGGAACGCCAACGCCGCCAAGCACGACACTGTGGACGTGCCCGCCTCCAATTTGAAGAACGCCATCGCCCAGATCCTGCTGGAGGAGGGCTATATCAAGGCCTTCACCCTGGTGGACAACGGGAATCAGGGCGTCATTCACATCACGCTGAAGTATCAGGCCAAGAAGCAGCAGGTCCTCTCCGGCCTGCGCCGGGTCTCCAAGCCCGGCCTCCGGGTCTATGCCGGTGCGGATGAGCTTCCCAGCGTGCTGAAGGGCCTGGGAATCGCCATCATCTCCACCTCCAAGGGCGTTATGACCGACAAGAAGGCCCGGGAGCTGCACATCGGCGGCGAAGTCCTGGCTTTCGTTTGGTAAGGAGGAGCGGAAAATGTCTAGAATCGGAAAGAAGCCGGTGACCATCCCGGCGAACTGCACCGTGACCATTGCCGAGGGCAACGTGGTGACCGTCAAGGGCCCCAAGGGCACCCTGACCAACACCTTCCACCCCGACATGATCCTGAAGGTGGAGGGCAACGAGCTCACCGTCAGCCGTCCTGACGACGAGCATTTGCACAAGAGCCTCCACGGCCTGACCCGCACCCTGATCCACAACATGGTGGAGGGCGTGGAGAAGGGCTACTCCAAAGAACTGGAAATCAACGGCACCGGCTACCGGGCCGAGAAGAAGGGCAACCAGCTGGTCATGCGTCTGGGCTACTCCCACGAGGTCATCGTGGACGAGATCCCCGGCATCACCATCGACGTGCCCGCCCCCAACAAGGTCGTCATCAACGGCATCGACAAGCAGGCTGTGGGTCAGTTTGCCGCCGAGGTCCGGGGCAAGCGGCCTCCCGAACCCTACAAGGGCAAGGGCATCAAGTATACCACTGAGGTCATCCGCCGCAAGGCCGGTAAGGCCGGCGGCAAGAAGTAATGGAGGTGTGCCGAAATGGTTAGCAAAGTCAATAAGAACGCTATGCGCGTCAAGCGCCACGTCCGCGTCCGCGGAAAGATCTCCGGCACCCCCCAGCGTCCCCGCCTGAACGTCTTCCGCAGCAACGCCAACATCTACGCCCAGCTGATCGACGACGTGAACGGGGTTACCCTGGCCAGCGCCAACACGCTGGAGAAGGCCTTTGAAGGCGCCGCGGGCAACTGCGAGGCCGCCAAGAAGGTGGGCCAGCTCCTGGCGGAGCGGGCCAAGGAAAAGGGCATCGAGGAAGCCGTCTTTGACCGGAGCGGCTACCTGTACCACGGCCGCGTGGCTGCCCTCGCGGAAGGCGCCAGAGATGGCGGCCTCAAGTTCTAAGGTAGAGGAGGAAACAAAATGCCTTATAACAGAACTCCCAAGGACGAGCCCTCTGAATTTATTGAGAAGGTCGTCTATCTCAACCGGGTCAGCAAGACCGTCAAGGGCGGCCGTGTCATGAAGTTCTCCGCTCTGGTGGTGGTGGGCGACGGCAAGGGTACCGTGGGCTACGGCCTGGGCAAGGCCGCCGAGGTCTCCGAGGCCATCCTCAAGGGCATCGCCGACGCCAAGAAGAACATGGTCAAGGTCTCCCTGGCCGGCACCACCATTCCCCATGACATCATCGGTGTGTTCGGAGCCGGCTCCGTCCTCCTGAAGCCCGCCCCCGAAGGCACCGGCGTCATTGCCGGCGGCGCGGTTCGCGCGGTGATGGAGGCTGTGGGAATCAAGAACATCTGCGCCAAGTGCCTGCGCTCCAACAATCCCCAGAACGTGGTGAAGGCCACCATGCAGGGCCTGAAGGCCCTCCGCTCTCCCGAGCAGGTCGCTGCCATAAGGGGCAAGAGCGTGGAGCAGATCGTAGGGTAAGGAGGGCGAAGCACCATGGCAAATTTGAAGATCAAGCTGGTCAAGAGCCTGAACGGCCGCCTGGAGAAGCACATCGCCACCGCCGCCTCCCTGGGTCTGAAGAAAATCGGCCAGGTGACCATCCAGCCGGACAACGTCCAGACCAGGGGCAAGATCGCCAAGATCGGCTATCTGCTCCAGGTGACAGAAGTAGAATAAGGAGGAAATAGAAATGAAACTTTCTGAGCTTTCTCCTGTGGTGGGCTCTACCCAGGTAGCCAAACGCAAGGGTCGCGGGCCCGGCACCGGCAACGGCAAGACCGGCGGCCGGGGCCACAAGGGCCAGAAGGCCCGCTCCGGCGGCAAGGTCCGGGCCGGGTTTGAAGGCGGCCAGATGCCTCTGGCTCGCCGGGTCCCCAAGCGCGGCTTCCACAACATTTTCGCCAAGCCCATGGCTCAGGTCAATCTGGCGGCGCTGAACCGCTGCTTTGAAGACGGCGACACCGTGGACGCCCAGGCCCTGATGGACAAGGGCGTGATTCACAGCTGCGCCAACGGCGTGAAGGTCCTGGCCAACGGAAAACTGAATAAGCGCCTCACCGTGAAAGCGTCGGCTTTCTCCCAGTCTGCCAAGGATATCATCGAGCAGGCAGGCGGAAAGGCCGAGGTGGTATAAGTGATCCAAACACTGAAGAACGCCTGGGGGATCCCCGAGCTGCGCAAGAAGATGCTCTTCACCATTCTGGCGCTGCTGCTGTTCCGGATCGCCAGCGTCATCCCGGTGCCCTTTGTGGACGCCAATGCTCTGGCCAACTACTTTGAGGCCACCCTGTCCACCACCATTCTGGGCTTGTTCAACGCCATGTCCGGCCAGGGACTGTCCCAGGCCAAGGTCCTGGCTCTGGGCATCCAGCCCTATATCAACGCATCCATTATCATTCAGCTGCTCACTGTCGCTATTCCCGCCCTGGAGCGGATGGCCAAGGACGAGGGCGAGGAAGGCAAGAAGAAGATCGAGAAAATCACCCGATACACCACTGTGGCTCTGGCGCTGCTGCTGGGCTGGGGCTATTACAGCATCCTGTCCTCTCAGAGCGGTATGCTCACCAGAACCGGTTGGATGCCCGCCGTGGTAATCATCCTGAGCTACACGGCCGGCGCCTCCGCCATCATGTGGCTGGGCGAGCAGATCACCGAGTTCGGCATTGGCAACGGCATCAGCCTGATCCTGTTCGCCAACATCATCTCCGGCATCCCCGGCATGATCGGCCGGATGGCCGCCATGGTGTGGTGGCAAATCCTGCTGGTGGTGGTGGCCATGGCGCTGCTGGTGGTGTTCATCGTCTTCATCAACGACGCCGAGCGGCGGATCCCCATCCAGTACGCCAAGCGGGTGGTGGGCCGGAAGATCTACGGCGGCCAGAATACCAACCTTCCCATCAAGGTCAGTATGTCCGGCGTGATGCCCGTGATCTTCGCCTCCTCCATCACCTCTCTGCCAGCGACCATCTACGCCTTCTTCTCCACCGACCAGACCAACTGGTGGTACGTCCATGTGATGAGCTCCCACAGCGCCTTCTACGCGGTGTGCTACTTCCTGCTGATCTTCTTCTTCAGCTGGTTCTACGCCACCATCCAGTACGACCCCGTGGAGATCTCCAACAACCTGAAGAAGAACGGCGGCTTTATTCCCGGCTTCCGTCCCGGCAAGCCCACCGCCGACTTTATCCAGCGGGTCATCAATAAGATCCTGGTATTTGGCGCGGTCTACCTGGCCATTGTGGCCCTGCTGCCCATCATTGCCGGCGACCTGATGCCGGCCGTGGGCAACCTGGCCATCGGCGGCACCTCCGTCATCATCGTGGTAGGCGTTGCCCTGGAGACCGTGAAGGCGTTGGAGGCTCAGATGCTCATGCGGCATTACAAGGGCTTCCTGGACTAAGGAGCGGCTATGAATCTCATCCTGTTAGGCGCGCCCGGCGCCGGGAAGGGAACTCAGGCGGAGCTGCTGGTGAAAAAGCTCCAGATCCCCGCCATTTCCACCGGGAATATGCTCAGGGAGGCCATCCAGAATGGCACCGAACTGGGCGCCCAGGCGAAACAGTACATGGACGGCGGACTGCTGGTGCCCGACGAGCTGATCCTTGGGATCGTCAAAGAGCGGGTCGCCAAGCCGGACTGCGAGAAAGGCTTCATCCTGGATGGGGTGCCCCGCACCCAGGCCCAGGCCGAGGCCCTGGATCGGATGGGCGTCCGCATCGACCATGTGATCTCCCTGGAGATCGACGATCAAGTGATCGAGAGCCGGATGACCGGCCGCAGGGTCTGCAAGAACTGCGGCGCCAGCTATCACATCGCCGCCAATCCTCCCAAAACCCAGGGAGTCTGCGACGAGTGCGGCGGCGAGCTGATCATCCGCGCCGACGATACGGCTGAGACGGTCCGCAAGCGGCTGCAGGTCTACCACGCCTCCACCGAGGTGCTGAAGACCTACTACCAGCGGCAGGGCAAGCTGGTGCTGATCCAGGGGGATCAGAGCATCGAGCAGGCCAACCGGGACATCCTCTCGGCCATAGGAGCAAAGGCATGATCGCGATCAAAAATGAACACGAGCTTCAGGTGATGCGCCAGGCCTGTAAAATTACCGCGGCTGCCCGTGCCTTGGCAGGGGAAATGGTAAGACCAGGCGTATCCACCAGAAGCATCGACCGGGCCGTTCACGATTTTATCGTGAGTCAGGGCGCGAAACCGTCGTTCCTGCATTACAGCGGCTACCCCGCCAGCGTCTGCATCAGCGTCAACAGCACCGTGATCCACGGGATTCCCGATCACTATGTGCTGCAAGAGGGGGACATCGTCTCCGTGGATGTGGGCGCCTGCTACGGGGGGTTTCATGGAGATTGCGCGGCAACCTATCCCTGCGGCGCTGTCAGCGCCGAGGCGCAAAAGCTCATCGACGTGACGAAGGAGAGCTTCTTCCAAGGGATCCGCTTCGCCACCCGAGGCAATCGCGTTTCCGACATCTCCCACGCCATCCAGACGTATGTGGAGTCTAACGGTTTTTCAGTTGTCCGGGACTATGTGGGTCACGGCGTAGGCCGGCAGCTGCACGAGGAGCCGGAGGTACCGAATTACGGGGAGCCGGGGCATGGCCCCAGGCTGATTCCCGGAATGACCATCGCGGTGGAGCCCATGGTGAACATGGGCACCTACGAGGTCCGGGTCCTGAAGGACCACTGGACCACGGTCACCGCGGACGGGGCCCTCTCGGCACACTACGAAAATACTGTACTCATCACGGGCGGCGAGCCGGAAATACTCACCGTCACCGAGGGACTTTGATCTATGGACACATCCGACCAATCTGAGATAGGCATATCCGATCTGGTTCGGGCCACCGCAGGCCGGGACGCGGGGAAGCTCTTCTATGTCCTGAAAACGGACGAAAACTTCCTCTACCTGGTCAACGGCCGGGATCGGACCCTGGAAAAGCCCAAGCGAAAAAAGCGCCGGCATGTCGAAAAAGTCCTTCGACCCGAGACCAGGATCGCCGGAAAGCTGCGAACCGGCGACAAGGTGTTAAACAGCGAATTACGAAGAGACCTGGCTTACCTGAGCCGGGAACTGCAAAGCAACGACCTGGGAGGTTTCTGACTTGGCAAAAGACGACGTAATTGAAATCGAGGGCATCGTGGTCGACGCCCTGCCCAATGCCATGTTCAACGTGGACATCGGGAACGGACACACCGTTCTGGCGCACATTTCCGGCAAGCTCAGGATGAACTTTATCAAGATCTTGCCCGGCGACAAAGTAACCCTGCAAATGTCTCCGTATGATCTGACCCACGGCCGGATCACCTGGAGAAGCAAGTAACAATTAAAGGTTCTCATATGGAGGTTAAACAGTATGAAAGTAAGACCGTCCGTTAAACCCATGTGCGAAAAATGCAAAATCATCAAGCGCAAGGGTCGCGTCATGGTAATTTGCGAAAACCCCAAGCACAAGCAGAGACAGGGCTGAGGAGGCGCGAAAGAATATGGCACGAATTTCTGGTATTGACCTGCCCCGCGACAAGCGGATCGAGGTCGCACTGACTTATATCTACGGCATCGGACCCACCCGCGCCGCCCACATCCTTCAGGTCACCGAGATCGATCCCGACACCCGGGTGAAGAATCTGACCGAAGATCAGGAGGCCAAGCTCCGGGACGCCATCGAGCATCACTACACCATCGAGGGCGACCTGCGCCGGGAGACCGCGCTGAACATCAAGCGGCTCACCGAGATCGGCTGCTATCGGGGCATCCGGCACCGCCGGGGTCTGCCGGTCCACGGCCAGCGGACCAAGACCAACGCCCGGACCCGGAAGGGTCCCAAGAAGACCATCGCCAACAAGAAGAAGTAAGGAGGGATAAAGTATGGCTGCTAAGAATACGAAGAAAGTCGTCAAGCGCCGCCGTGAGCGGAAAGTCGTTGAGAAGGGCGCGGCCCATATCCGTTCCTCCTTCAACAATACCATGGTCACCATCACCGACCTGGAGGGCAACGCCCTGAGCTGGGCTTCCTCCGGTGGACTGGGCTTCCGGGGCTCCCGGAAATCCACTCCCTTCGCCGCCCAGACCGCGGCGGAGACTGCCGCCAAGGCCGCCATGGAGTATGGCCTGAAGACTGTGGAAGTCTACGTCAAGGGTCCCGGCCAGGGCCGGGAGGCCGCCATCCGCGCCCTGCAGACCGCCGGTCTGGAGGTCGTCATGATCAAGGACGTGACTCCCATTGCCCACAATGGCTGCCGTCCCCCCAAGCGCCGCCGCGTCTGATTTTCAATAGGAGGAATTTTGCGATATGGCTAAGAATATGCAGCCTGTGGTCAAGCGTTGCAGAACGCTGGGCGTTTCTCCCGCCGCCATGGGTTATACCCGCAGCTCCAACCGGAATCCCGGCGGCCAGCGTCGGGCGAAGAAGTCCGAGTATGCCACCCAGCTCACCGAGAAGCAGAAGGTGAAATTCGTCTACGGCATCCAGGAAAAGCAGTTCCGCAACTACTATGACAAGGCCACCCGGGCCGAGGGCAACACCGGCGAGGTGCTGCTGAGCTTCGTGGAGCGCCGTCTGGACAACGTGGTCTATCGCCTGGGCTTCGGCAACACCCGCCGGCAGGCCCGGCAGCTGGTGAACCATGGCCATTTCACCGTCAACGGCAAGCGGGTCAACATTCCCAGCTTCCTGGTGAAGGACGGAGACGTGGTGGCTGTGTGTGAGAAGAGCGCTTCCAACGCCTTCTTTAAGAAGCTCAAGGAGGACGACGCCTTTGTGGCCGCCCCCAAGTGGCTTGACCGTGATAAAAATACCCTCACCGGGAAGGTCATCGCAATGCCGACCAAGGCGGACATCGACTTCGAGATCGCCGAGCATCTGATCGTCGAGCTGTACTCCAAGTAATCGGCCTTCCACTGTCCGTGTTCGTATCAGCGGCCGGTATGGCCGCGCATGAGAAGGAGGGTTATGATTCATGGTAGAAATTGAAAAGCCCCGCATCAACTGCTTGGACAATGTAGATGATCCGTCCTACGGCAAGTACGTTGTGGAGCCGCTGGAGCGGGGCTACGGAATGACTTTGGGCAACTCTCTGCGTCGCATCCTGCTGTCCAGTCTGCCGGGATATGCCGCCACCGCCATCAAGATCGCGGGGGTGCAGCATGAGTTTTCCACCATCCCAGGGGTGAAGGAGGACGTCACCGAAATCGTCCTCAATGTGAAGCGGATGATCGTCAAGCTCCACAGCCAGGGCCCCAAGACCGTGTATCTGGATACGGTGGGCCCTTGCAGCGTGACCGCCGGCGATATCAAGGTGGACAGCGATGTGGAGATCCTCAATCCGGAGCTTCGGCTGTGTACCCTGGGCCCGGACGCCTCGCTGAATATGGAGATCACCCTTTCTCAGGGCCGGGGCTATGTCCCCGCGGAGCAGAATAAGACGCCCCAGACACCCATCGGCGTGATCCCTGTGGATTCCATCTACTCCCCGGTGAAAAAGGTGAACTACACCGTGGAGCCCACCCGAGTGGGGGATCGGACCGATTACGATAAGCTGACGCTGGAGGTATGGACCGACGCCACCATCTCCGCCAAGGACGCGGTTTCTCTGGGGGCCCGGATCCTGTCCGACCATCTGACGGTGTTCACCAACCTGTCCGACAATGTCAGCACCGGTTCGACGGTGGTGGAGAAGACCTCCGACCGGCCGGATACCAAGCTGTCCATGACCATTGACGAGCTGGACCTGTCTGTGCGCAGCTTCAACTGCCTGAAGCGGGCCAACATCAACACTGTGGCCGACCTGATCAACAAGACCGGGGAGGACATGATGAAGGTTCGGAATATGGGCAAGAAGTCCCTGGACGAGGTCCAGAAGAAGCTGGAAATGATGGGCCTGTCCCTGGCCAGCGAGGACAGCAGCGGAAACAATTAAAGTCTCAACCTTGTAAAAAGGAGGAAATGTTCATGTTCGGCACTCGTAAGCTGGGGAAGACCAGCGAACAGAGGAGGGCCCTGCTCCGGCAGCAGGTGACGGATCTGCTGGAAGGCGGCAAGCTGGAGACCACCTTCTACCGCGCCAAAGAGGTGCAGCCCGTGGCGGAGAAGATGATCTCCCTGGGCAAGAAGGGCAACCTGGCCGCTTACCGCAGGGCGATGGCCTATATGACCAAAGAGGATACCGTCCACAAGCTGTTTAAGGAGATCGCCCCCAAGTACGCCGACCGGAATGGCGGCTACACCCGGGTGACCCGCACCGGTCCCCGCCGGGGGGACGCCGCCGAGATGGCGGTCATCGAGCTGGTGTAACACCCACCCATCTGGGCGGGCCGGAACCGGCAGCAACGATTGTAAAAGGCTTCGGCGTTTCTCGCCGGAGCCTTTTCTAATGCCCTCGCTCTGTCCGGCGGCGGATTTGGGCAATTTTTACGACTGTCCACGGAGGGATTCTGCTTTTTGAAATTTGTCCGTGGACCGCAAACAGTGAGAGAAAACCATGAATTTATGAATATAAATTGGGGAAATGGTTGCATTTCCATGGGGGACATGGTATAATACTACAACTATTTATGCGGAGGTGAGCGCATATGGAAGACAAGATTCTTGTATTAAAGGACATCAAGAAGTACTATACCGGCGCACAGGCGGTGGTCATGGGCCTTGCCGGTGTGGATTTGAGCTTCTCCCGGGGCGAATTTGTGGCCATTACCGGCGAAAGCGGCAGTGGCAAGTCCACCCTGGCCCATGTCCTGGGGGGCATTCTGCCCTATGAGAACGGCGAGATGTACTTCCGCGGCAGCCCCACCTCTCATTTTGATTCCCTGGATTGGGAGCGCTACCGCCGGGACAATATCAGCTTCATTTCCCAGAACTACGGGATCCTCCCCGGCGCCACGGTGCAGAAGAACGTGGTCAGCGCCCTGCTGCTCTCCGGCATGGGACGGCGGGAGGCCCAGGGGGCGGCGGAAAAGATCCTCCGGCAGGTGGAGTTGTGGGAGCTTCGCCGCCGCCGGGCGGCGAAGCTGTCCAGCGGACAAAAGCAGCGGCTCAGCATCGCCCGGGCCCTGGCAAAGCCCGCCCCCATTTTGATCGCCGACGAGCCCACCGGCAACCTGGACGCGGAGAACAGCGCGAAAATTATCGAATTGCTGGCCCAGGCGGCTAAGGACCGGCTGGTGATCCTGGTGACCCACGAATTTCCCGAGGCGGAGGACCTGGCCACCCGGCACATCGTCCTGCGGGACGGGCAGGTGGTGACGGACACCCCCCTCCGGCCGGCTAACGAGCCCGGCGCCATCCGCACGCCTCAGCGGAAGAAGCGCTCCATGAGCCTGTATGTGGCGGGGTTACAGACCGGCAGCAGGCCCATCTGGGCTGCCACTGTGGCGGCCTTCTTCGCCCTGACGGCCTTTGCCGTGTTCGCTTTCCTGGGGGTGTTCATCATCAATCTGGACGACACCTCCACCTACCGCTACGATTCCTCCGCCTTCCCCAACGGAAGCAAGACCCGGATCGTGGTGAGCACCTTGGACGGCTCCCCCATGACCCAGGAGGACTACAATGCCCTGCTGGCGGTGCGGGAGGTCTCCAGCCTGGAGCCCAACGGCTACGTCACCGATGTCCAGTATGCCTATCGGGAAGGCGTCGACTATCAAGTGGTCGTCAACCATGAACAGGCCGGCACATGGGGGGAGCAGCACTACGTTACCTCGCACGCTACGGTCAACGATAGCGCTCCTTATGCCCAGACGATTCCGCTGCTTCCCGGCGGCCGGGAATTCCTGGGGGCAGGCAGGCTGCCGGAAAACTTTTACGAGGTGGTAGCCGGGCCTGGCGGGCCCAGTATCGGCCAGACCATTCATGTGGGCTTTTATGCCCCTGCCAAGTGGTCCTATGACAATGTCGTTTGGCTGGACTTCCGGGTGGTGGGCGCTACCGGCTGGGGCAGGGGCGTGTACTTCCATGAATCCGTGGGCAGGTTCCTGATGAGCGCCATGCAGATGACCCAGACTACCCATTGCTATCTGCCCCAGGATCCTGAGGCGGCGGAGCCGCTGGAGAAGGGCACCTTCCTTTGCAGCGACGCTGAGAAGGAAAACCTGAACCGGGTCTCCGAAGTGATGCTGACCCTTCCGGTCACCGACCCGGAGCTGTTGACCCAGGGCACCACAGAGCTGACCTTGGTGGCGAAGGACAGATCGAGCCCGATAAAAAGCATCCACGGTCTTTCCAATAACCGGCTGCTGATGGTCAATGCGGAGAACTTCGACGCGCTCACCGGCGGCCTTGTCAGCGAGCAGGTGAGCCTGACCATTTCCGACTACGCCTATACGGACCGGATTCTGGAGCAGATCCAATCCATGGGCTATATCGCCACCTCCCCCTACCGGCTGGGCGCCACCAAGCAGGTGCCGGAGCTGGCGGCGGAGCGGATGCAGACCCTCCAGATTTGCCTGACAGCCCTGATCGCCGTGGTGGCGCTTCAGATCGTTTTGCTCCGGGCGCTGTTCTCGGTGCAGACGGAGAGCTTCCGGATCCTGAGCAACATCGGTCTGACCAGCCGGACTGCCCGGGCCTCGGTGCTGTGGCAAATTTTGCTCTTCACCCTGCTGGGGCAGCTGGTGGGCGGTGCGGCGGTCTGGATGTGCGGCTGCAACGGGGTGAAGCGCATTGAGCAGATGCTCCGCTATCTGCCGCTTCCCTATGTGCTGATCCTCTCCGGGGTCCACCTGGCGGCCTCGCTGCTCTCGGCCCTGCTGGTGATCCGGAGCATGGAAAAGCAGGTCTATCCCCTGGCTGGAAAGAACCGGGATCTGGACCTGGGTGAAGGAAAGGAGGAGAACCTATGATCCGGGTACAAGATCTGAACAAAACCTATGGCCGGCGGCGGCACAATGGAGAAAACCGGGTGCTGAAGGACATCTCCTTCTCCCTGCCAAGCAAGGGCTTTGTGTGCATCCTGGGCCCTTCGGGCTGCGGCAAGACCAGCCTGCTCAATGCCGTGGGCGGTCTGGACCGGTTTGACAGCGGAACCCTCTCCACAGAAAATGTAAAGGTCCAGCGCTACGGCACCCGGGCCTATGAAATGGAGCGGGACCGAAATTTCGGCTATATCTTCCAAAATTACTACCTCCTGGAGAACCACAGCGCCGCCTATAACGTCTATCTGGGCCTCCACAGCCTTCGGCTTTCCCATGCCGAGAAGCTCCAGCGGGTCCGTCAGGCACTGGCGGCGGTGGACATGGAGCGGTTTATCCACCGCACCGTGGGGGAGCTGTCCGGCGGGCAGCAGCAGCGGGTGGCCATTGCTCGGGCCCTGGCCCGGCGGCCACGGGTAATCTTCGCCGACGAGCCCACCGGCAATCTGGACGAGGCCAACACCCGGAATATCTGCACTCTGCTTCGCCAGGCGTCCAAAGAGAGCCTGGTGATCATGGTGACCCATGAGGAGCGGATCGCCCGGTTTTTTGCCGATCGGATCATCACCCTCCGGGACGGAAGGATCGTCTCCGACGACCAGAGCTGGGAGCGGGAGAATCTGGAGATCGACCATGACCAGGCGGTGTACACCAAGGGCCTGGACGATGCCCGGGCGGTGGAGGGCTGCGTCAAGCTGCGGCTCCTCCAGGAGCCGGGGGCGGACCCGGCGGACGTGATCGTGGCGGTGCTGAAGGACCGGATCGTCATCAAACTGGCGGACAGCCGGAATATCCAGCTGGGTGGCCCGGAGGAAGCCCCCAAGATCGTCAAGGGCGCGGCACCGGTGCTGACGTTGGAGGAGGTGGACCGGCAGAACCAGTCTCAGACAACTCTGTTCCGGGACAAGCCCGCGCCGCCTGCCCCTCCGGGCAAGGGCGTCACCCTGCCCATGATGTTCCGGGAGGCCCGGAACCTGAAAAAAGGGAAAAGGATCCGCCGGGCAGGCATCAAGCTGTTTCTGGTGGTGCTCACTGCCCTGACGCTGTGGATGACGGGAGACTACCTGGCCCTCTCCAAGGTCGATCCCGAGGATTTCATCACCACCGATTCCCATGTGCTGCGGTTGACTCTGGCCCAGGGCCAGAATCTGGATGCGGAGGACTTTGACCCGGACGACCCCGAAAGCACGGTCACACAAATGAACCGCACACCCGATGAGATCCGCCAGCAGTATCTGGAGGACCTGAGGAATACGGATCTCGACCTGACCTTCCTGCCCAGCGTGCCGGAGCCGCCGACCATCGGCGTGCGCACATTTTTCCAGCTGGAAAGGAGCACCATTCGGGTGCCGGAATTTTCCTATGTCCACCTCGACCGGCTGGACCCGAGCACTCTGATCTACGGCCGGATGCCCCAGAACCGAGAGGAGATCGTGGTGGACCGGCTGGTGCTGGAGGCCATTCTCAAGAGCGACGGCCTGGTGCAGAACTACCTGACCGACGTGTCTTACTTTCTGGACAATCAGTTTGCCTACGTGAAGCGAAATTTTTACGCCACGATCGTGGGTATTTGCGACAGCGGCGAGCGGTCGGTCTATATGGAAATGTCGGCCATGGCGTCGATCTGTGCCAGCGGCGGCAATGTGATCACCCTGTCGGAATTTCAGGCCCAGTACCCGGGAAAATATGAAGATTTCACGCTGGAGGATGACGAGTGCTTTGTCAATCTGCCCAGCGCCGGGAAAATTTACAGAAATCATAAAGGACGGACTTACAGCTTCGGCAATAACAAGTTTGAGATCAAGGATCTGATCGAAGAAGAGGGCCTGAGCGCCTTCCTGGTGATCCCGGACAGCCAGGCGGAAGCGATGGTCTATAACAGCGCTCTGATCAATTCCAAGTCCCAAGTCCAGCTCTACTGTTCCGACAAGCAGGCGGTGCGGGCCCACCTGGCGCAGAAAACCCCCGATCAGGAGGCGGGGTATCTGACCGTATCGGTTCGAGATGTATACCGGGAACAGATGAACACCTACACCCAAGCCGCACAGCTCCGGGCGGACGCCCGGACCATCGTCACGGCGACAGTGATCGCGCTGTGCCTGGTGATGCTCTATCTGCTGTGCCGCACCCAGGCCCAGAGCCGGCTGGAGCTGCTGGCGGTGTACCGGCTGCTGGGGATCCCCCGGCGGAAGCTCCATGGTATTTTCCTCATGGAGTCGCTGCTTGCGGCGTTGGAAACGGTGCTTCCTACTGCCCTGGCGGTTTATGCCGGGGTGACCCTGGCCAACGGGACCAAGGAGCTGACTTTGCCCATCGAGCTGCCCTGGCAGGCGGCGCTGACGGTAGGACTTGCCATCTGCGGGTACTATCTTTTGGTGACGGCGCTGCCGCTGGTGCGGCTGCTGGGGATGCCGCCGGCCCAGCTGGCCGCAAAATATGATATTTAAAATTCGCATAAATCCATCCCTCCGGGAAATCCTAACACCCGGAGGGATGAATCATGACGGAAAAGCAATACGGAAAGCTGGTCCAGGAGGCGTCTCCCAAGTCTCCGATCTGGAAGAACTGCCTCAACGCCTTTTGGATCGGCGGGCTGATCTGCGTCCTGGGGCAGCTGCTGATGGGATTTTACGGGGGCCTTGGCCTGGACAAAACCGACGCGGGAACCGCTGTGTCCATGACGCTGGTGGCGCTGTCGGCCCTGTTTACCGGCCTGAGCCTCTATGACGATTTGGCGAAGGTGGCGGGGGCGGGCACCCTGGTGCCCATCACCGGCTTTGCCAATTCCGTGGCGGCTCCGGCGGTGGAATTTAAGACCGAGGGCTTTGTGCTGGGGGTGGCGGCGAAGATGTTCACCATCGCCGGCCCGGTGATCGTCTACGGGCTCTGCGCCAGCGTGCTGTACGGAGTGGTCTACTGGATCTACCTGCTGCTGAAATGACGTAAAAAAGCGCCTGGGAGCCGGGTGGTCATAAAAACGCCGGCGCCCTCCCGCGAGGACGCCGGCGCGGTATTTCACCAAAAGAGGATCCCTGCTTTCAGTTCGCGTTTTCTTCTCAAATTATAAATGGCCCAAAAACCGAAAAAACCGAAAAGCCTTGGATTTCCAAGGCTTTTCGGCCTTCATAAACTGGTGACCCGTACGGGAATCGAACCCATGTTACCGCCGTGAAAGGGCGGTGTCTTAACCGCTTGACCAACGGGCCTG